>NZ_JBITJK010000018.1:0-165705 GCF_044459945.1 Streptomyces sp. NPDC050164 | reverse complement strand
CCTGGATGCCGGTCGTAGGTGTCGCAATCCACACCGAAACCAGGGGCCCTCACCCCGTTCAAGGACCACTCAAGGCGTGTCGCCCGTCACCAACGTCCCGGGACAGCACACCTAGGGCGTGAGTGCCGCCGCGGTGGCCTTTGTGAAAGCTTCCGGGTTGTCCAGCATGACGTTGTGGCCGCAGTCGGGGATGGGGACGACCGATACCCCCGCCTCGGTGAGGGCGTCTGTGCCCGGGAGAGGGCCGTCCGCCTCGGGGAACAGGAAGGTGCGGGGCGTCTTCAGCTCCTGGAGGAGTTCGCGCATGGTGGGGGTCGTGCCGCGGGTGAGGTGGTACGCGCTGCGGTGGAGGGCCTCGCGGCCGGCCAGACGCATGGTGGACCACCAGTGGGTGCCGGCCCGGTCGCGGACCTCCTCCCATCCGCCCGCCAGGAACTCCTGCTCCGAGTAGGCGGCGATGCCGCTGCTGCCCGACGCGCCCGGCCTGCGCGGGATCGGGTCCAGGTTGGCGTCGATGAGCACCAGCCGGGAGACCAGGTGGGGGTGGCGTGCGGCCAGGACGATCGCGACCGAGCCGCCCATGCTGTGGGCTATCAGCTCGGCGCCCGAGACGCCCGCGGAGGTCAGGGCACCGGCGAGCGCGTCGGCGTGGGATTCCAGGGTGTAGTCGAAGCCCGTCGGGCGGTCGCTGATGCCGTGGCCCAGGAGGTCGATCAGCAGTGAACGGCGTCCGGCCAGCCGGGGATCGACCGCGACTTCCGTGAAGTAGGCGGGCGATGTGGCGCCCAGCCCGTGCACGTAGACGCGCGGCGGTTCCTGCCCCGGCAGTTCGACCCAGCGGATCTGATCACCATCGGGCGTTACGGCGACGCTGCGCACTGTCGGCTCTCCTGCGGTCATGATGACGGGAGAGACGAGAGTAGCCACCCGGGACGGATACGCCATGGAGTTCTTCTGCTATCACCGCGATCGACCCGGCTCCCTGCCGTTGCGTGAGGGGCTGGGGGAAGCGCACTGGGCCTATATGGACCACTACGCCGCGGGTTGATCGCCCGTGGACCCACCTTCGGCAGTGACGGGGAAACGCCCACCGGCAGCGTGCACATCGTCGACCTCCCGGATGCCGCCGCCGCTCGCGCGTTCGCCTTCGACGAGCCCAACTACCAGGCCGGCGTGTACCGGGACGTGCTGCTGCGGCGCTGGCGCAACCTGCTGGGCCGCACCATGTGGGACTTCCCCGGCGGCCCGACGACCGGCAACCGCTACCTCGTCCTCGGGCTGGGCCCGGACCCGGCGGCCGACATCGGCACACCGCCCGACTCGGACGACCTGATCGCCTACGGCCCCCTGCTGTCCGACGACGGCTCCGCCTGGCTGGGCACGGCAGCGCTGGTCCGGGCCCCGGACGGGGAGACGGCGCGCGGTGTCCTGACGCGGGGGCGGTATGCCGACGTGGAGGTGCACGCCTGGGAGTTCGGCGGACGACGGTGACGAGCGGGACCCCGGCGCTCAACGTTTCCTCAATCCCCGTTCCACGCCGGCGCAGAAGACTCCCCGCGCATGAGCAAGTCATCGACCGATGCCCGCGGAATGTCCTTCGACGAGGTGTTCTGTGGGCTGTTGCCCAAGCTGTACGCCCGGGCGGCCGCCCTCACCGGGGCCGCGCAAGGGGGTGAGGACGCCGTTCACGAGGTGTATCTGAAACTGGCCTCGCGGCCGCGACGGTTCCTTGAGCATCCGGAACCGGCCGCGTACGCCTTCGCCGCGCTGGCGAGCACGACCCGCGACACCTGGCGTCGGGAGCGGAGGCAGGTGCCGACCGCGGAGGGGACGGCAGCCGTCTGGGACGGCGGCGTGGAGCGACGTACCGCCGAGATCGAGGCCGTCCGGCTGCTGGACCAACTGCCGCGTCAGCAGGCCGGCGTGGTGATCCTCGTCGACCTGGACGGCTACACGACCGAGCAGGCGGCGCGGATCCTGGGGATAGGGCGGGGGACCGCCGCCCGGTACCGGACGCGGGCCGTGCGCCGGCTGCGTCGTCTTCTCGGTCGCGACGCCGACACCGGCGGCGAGCCCACGAGTGACGCGCGTCACAGGAGCGCCGGACATGCGGGGCGGCGGCCTCGGACGTGTACGCGGTGAAAGCCCGAAACGACCACGGGGAGTTGAACATGATCAAGCGTCGGATGATGACCGGAGCCCTCGCCACCGTCGCGGTGGCCGGCCTCGCGACGCCGGTGGCCGCAGCCGCGCCGGCCTCCGCACCGCAGACGAACGCGAAGGCGAAGGCCTGTGAGCTGTACGCCGACAACGTCGTGCAGAACGGAAACGAGCTCTCCGGCGCTGGTGGCCGCCGGGGCTGTGCCGGTGACGACTCCCAGACCGTCACGGTGACGGTCTACAAGTGGGTCGACATCGGCCGCGACGAGAAGGTCGGTTCCGCCACCCGGTCCGCCGCCAACGTCGACCTGACCGCCCGCGGCGCCTGCCAGGGCAAGGGTTTCTACTACACCTACACGCAGGACAGCGCGGGCGGTGAGAAGTACAGCCCTCGCGTCGAGATGTGCTGACCGGCTGAGATCGGCGCGACGCGGCATACGTGCGGAGGTGGCGGCCGGGCTGTCACCTCCGCACGGGTCCGGGCCGGCTTTCACGTCAGGTCCTCAGGCGGTCGGGCACCGGTGTCGAGGCAGATGGCCCGGGCCCGCCTCCGAACCGGCCCGGCAGTGGGGTCGTCGAGGGCGTGCAGGGCGCGGCCGAGGGCGGCCAGGGCTCTGGCTTCGCCCAAGCGGTGGCCGGTGCGGCGGTGGAGGGCGACGGCAAAGTGGGCGCGGGCGCGTGCCGCGGACGGGCGTCCGCGCGCGATGTGGATCGCCGCCAGCTCCGTCAGGGCACGGGCCTTGACGACGTCGAAGCCGCCTCGGTGGGCGAGGGCGAGGGCGTGGCGGGCGTGAGCCAGGGCTTCGTGGTGGTGTCGCCGTACGCGATGAGCCTCGGCGAGGCCGAGCAGGGTCTCGGCCTCGGTGCGCTGGTTGCCCACCTCGCGGGCGATGGACAGGGCGCGTTCGTGGGTGCGGGCGGCATCCTCGGCCCGGCCCATGCGGAGGCGGGCGTCGGCCAGCGTCGTCAGGGCGATCGCGAGCAGTCGGCGGCGCCCGGTGTTCTCGGCGAGGCGCAGGGAGCGTTCGGCGTACTCCAGCGCCTCCTCGTAGTGGCCGAGGTCCAGTTCGATCCTGGCCGTGATGTCGAGGGTGGTGGGATTGGCGCTCCGGGGCTCGGGCCCTTTCGCCTCTGCCCTGCCCGCCCGCAGCGCCTCAGCCGCCTCCTCCAGCCTGCCCTGCTCCCAGTACACCGCGCTGAGCGCCGGCAGCCGGTGGGTCTCGTCACCCGCTCCGGCCCTGCGCAGTATGCGCAGCGCCTGCTCCAGGTGGCCGGCGGACAGCTCCAGCCGGCCCCGGTCCCGGTACGCCAGGCCCAGACCGATCAGGGCCTGCGCCTCGGCGTCCGGGCGGCGGGCCTCGCGGGACAGTCGTAGCGCCTCGGTGAAGTGCTCCAGGGCGTCGTCGAGGCGGGCCGCCTCCGTGTCCACCAGGCCGAGTCCGTTCAGGGCCAGGCCCTGGCCCAGCGGGTCGCCGGTCTCGCGGTGCAGTCGCAGTACGCGGGTGTGGTGATGGACGGCCTGGGTGTGGTGGCCCATGTCCCAGTGGGCGATGCCCAGGCTGCGGTGCATGGCCGCCTGACCGCGCTTGTCCCCGTCGGCCTCAGCCGCGTGCAGGGCTGCCCGGGCAGCGGTCTGCCAGGCGCCGCGTGGCAGGCCGAGCCAGCAGTAGCGCAGCAGTGCGGCGGTCAGGCGCCAGGCGAAGTGCCGTGGGCCGGAGCCGGCGGTGTGCTCGATGGCGGCCAGGAGGTTGGCCTGCTCCGAGTCCAGTCGGGTGAGGGCGGTGGTGACCTCGTCCGGGGTGGCGGGTGTGCCGGCGGGGCCTGCCGGGTCCCGCGGGAGCTGTGGGTACTGCCAGGGCAGGGCGCCGCCGGCGGTCTCGGCGGTGCGCAGGTAAGAGGCGAGCAGTCGTTCCTCGGCAGCCGCCCGCCGCGGCGGTGGCTCCTCGGCCGCGGCCCGCTCGCGGGCGTAGTCGCGCAGGAGGTCGTGGAAGCGGTACCGGTCGGGTGCGGGGGACTCGATCAGGTGGGCCGTCGCCAGGGTGGTGAGCAGGGTGCCCGCGCGGGACTCGGAGGTGTCGAGGAGCGCCGCCGCGGCAGGGCGGGTGATGTCCGGGCCGGGGATCAGGCCGAGCAGGCGGAAGAGCCTGCGGGCGTCCGGGGCCAGGGCCCGGTAGGAGAGGCCGAAGGCGGCGCTGACGGCGGAGGAGCGGTCGTCGTCCAGTTCCAGTGCCGCCAGCCGGTCGCCGTCCGCCAACTCGGCGGCCAGGCCGGCGATGCGCCGGTGCCGGTCGCCGAGCAGTTGCGCTGCGGCCACCCGCAGCGCCAGGGGCAGGTGGCCGCAGCGGCGGGCCAGTTCCTCGGCCGCCTCCGGTTCGGCGGCCACGCGCCGCTCGCCCAGGACGGCGGCCAGCAGTGCCCGCGCTTCCTGCGGGGCGAGGACGTCGAGGCGCAGCGGCTCGGCGCCGTTCCGGGCGACCAGGCCGGTCAGGCGGTGGCGGCTGGTGACCAGGACGCGGCAGGTCGGGCTGCCGGGCAGCAGCGGGCGGACCTGCGGGACGCAGGCGGCGTCGTCCAGCACGATCAGCATCCGCCGCCCGTCCAGCAGGGAGCGGTAGCGGCGGGCCTGCTCGTCCGGGTCGGAGGGGATCTGCCGAGGTGTCAGGCCCAGGCTGCGCAGCAGCTGGCCCAGGGCCTCCCGCGGGGCCACGGGGGCGCTCTCGTGATCGTAGCCGCGCAGGTCGACGTACAACTGGCCGTCGGGGAAGCGATCGCGTACCCGGTGGGCCACGTGCATGGCCAGCGCGGTCTTGCCGACTCCCGCCGCGCCGCTGATCACCGAGATCATGGCTGGCTCCCCGGCAGACGTGTCGAGCAGTGTGCTCAGACGGGCCGTCGCCTCCGCGCGGCCGCTGAATCCGGCCACGTCGTGCGGGAGTTCGGCGGGTACGACGGGTGGGCCGGTGCCGGGTGCCCGGGCGGGCGAGCCCCGCAGGATCTGCTGGTGCAGGGATCGCAGTTCGGGGCCGGGGTCGACGCCCAGTTCCTCGGCGAGCCGACGGCGGGTCTCCTCGTACGTCTCCAGCGCCTCGGCCTGGCGGTCGCCGTGCCAGAGTGCGGTCATCAGGTGCCGTACGACCCGCTCGTCCAGGGGATGGGCCGTGGCCAGTTGCCGCAGTCGCTCCAACGCCTGGTCGTGACGGTCCAGCCGTAATCCGACTTCGTGGTAGCGGAGTTCGGCTGTGAGGTGCTCGTCGCCCAGCCCGGCCCGGGTCTCCTCCGCCCAGGCGCCGGTCAGGCCGGACAGGGCCTCCCCCTGCCACAGGGCGAGGGCGTCGCGCAGCAGGTCGGCGGCCTGCCGGTCCTCGGCTGTCCTACGGGCCTCGGCCACGAGTCGGCGGAAGCGGTGGACGTCGACCGACTCGGGGTCCGCGTCGAGCAGGTAGCCGCCGGAGCCGCGCACCAGAGGCACGCCGTGGGCTCCTGCGGAACGCAGGGCGGTGCGCAGCCGGCCGACATACCCCGACAGGATGTTGCGGACCGAGCCCGGCGGGTTCTCGCCCCACACCCGGTCGATCAGCCGCTCCGCCGGGACGACGCGGCCGGCCTCGCACAACAGCACCGCCAGTACGCACCGCTGCTTCGCGTGCCCGAGAGCCACCGGGTGCGCACCGGCACGCGCATCCACAGCTCCGAGCACACGGAACTCCACAGGGCCACCCACCCCCTTCGTGACGAGCCCGGGGTCACCCCTCAGCCTCGATCGTCCGGCGCGGGCCTAAACGGCCCCTCAACGGATCTTCAACGGATCTCCCCTGCCGGTCACAGTTGTTGCTGCGCGAACCATTGACGCGCAAGAAGTTCGATTCTACGGTCCGTTCGAACTTGCGATCGCTGTTCGAGATACCGGCCAGCTGTCACCCCCACCGCAAGGAGGACCGTATGAGCCGCTCCATCCTGCGCAAGAGAACCGCCCTGCTCGCCCTCCCCGCCGCCGCACTGCTCGCCCTGATGCCGAGTGCGGCGTCCGCGTACCCCAACCCCGGCCGGGTCACCGGCGACATCGTCACCCACGACCCGTCGATGATCCGCACCTCGTCCGGCCAGTACCTGCTCTACGCCACCGGCGGCGGCATCGCCAGCAAGACGTCCGGTGACCGCACCGCCTTCCGGAACGGCGGCGACGCCTTCTCCAGCAGGCCCGGCTGGTGGCGGAACTACTCCTCCGTCCCGGAGGCCTGGGCGCCGGACATCTCGTACCACGGCGGCAAGTACCTGATGTACTACTCCGTCTCGAAGTTCGGCTCGAACACGTCCGCCATCGGCCTCGCGACCTCCAGCACCGGCCAGCCGGGCAGCTGGACCGACCAGGGGACGGTCTACACGTCGAACTCCTCCAGCGACTTCAACGCCATCGACCCGAACCTCTTCGTGAACGACGACGGCAAGTGGTGGCTGTCCTTCGGCAGTTGGTGGACCGGGATCAAGATGATCCAGATCAACCCGTCCACCGGGAAGCAGCTCTCCTCCAACACCACCCGCTATTCGCTCGCCTCTCGCCCCACCGGTACCAAGGCCGTCGAGGCGCCCTTCATCGTCAAGCGGGGCGGGTACTACTACCTCTTCGCCTCGTACGACACCTGCTGCAGCGGCACGAGCTCGACGTACAAGGTCAAGGTCGGGCGCGCCTCCAGCATCACCGGGCCGTACCGCGACAAGAACGGCGTCGACCTGATGAAGAACGGCGGCACGCCCGTGCTCGAGTCGCACGGCAACGTCATCGGCCCGGGCGGGCAGTCGATCACCAAGGACTCCGACGGCGACCTGATCGTCTACCACTACTACGACGGCAACGCGGGCGGCACGCCCAAGCTTGGCGTCAACCTCCTGAACTGGAGCAGCGGATGGCCCGTCGCCTACTGACCCTGCTGGCCGTACTGCTGCTCGCCCTCAGCCTCGGCCAGCCCACCGCGAGCGCCGCCTCGTTCGCCAACCCGGTCAAGTCCGTCAAGGGCGCCGACCCCTGGATCTCGTACCACGACGGCAACTACTACATGGTGACGACCAGTTGGACCGACGTCATCACCATCCGCAAGTCCGCCACCCTCGCCGGGCTCTCCACCGCGCCCAGCGTCCAGGTGTGGAAGGGCGACGCCGCCTCCCGGTGCTGCAACATCTGGGCACCGGAGCTGCACTTCGTGGGCGGTCGCTGGTACCTGTACTACGTCGCCGGGCAGAACGTGTCCGACTACAACCCCACGCAGCGCAGCCACGTGCTGGAGAGCACCGGGTCCGACCCCATGGGCCCCTACACCTACAAGGGGCAGCTCAACTCCGCCTGGATGCTGGACCCGAGCCTGATGAACGTGGGCGGCCGGTTGTACATGCTGGGCAGCGCGATCACGGGCGGGACGCAGAACCTCGTCATCGCGCCGATGTCCAACCCGTACACCGTCAGCGGCTCCTACTCGACGATCTCGACGCCGACGCACGCCTGGGAACGGCAGGGCGGCACCGTCAACGAGGGCGCGGAGGTGCTGCAGCGCGGTGGCCGGACCTTCCTGATCTACTCCGCGAGCGGCTGCTGGACGCCCGACTACAAACTCGGGCAACTGGAGCTGACCGGCTCCAACCCGCTGTCCGCCTCCTCCTGGACGAAGAAGTCCACGCCCGTCTTCCAGCGCAGTGACGCAAACGGGGTGTACGGGCCCGGCCACAACGGCTTCTTCACCTCACCCGACGGCCGCGAGAACTGGATCGTCTACCACGCCAACGACTCCGCCTCCGAGGGCTGCGACAACGGCCGTACGACCCGGGCCCAGAAGTTCACCTGGAACTCCGACGGCACCCCGAACTTCGGCACGCCCGTCCGGCTCGGGGCGAGCATGCCAGGGCCGTCCGGCGAACCGGCGTCCGCCTCGACGACCTACACCGTCTCCAACCGCAACAGCGGCAAGTGCCTGGATGTCGCCGGCAGCTCGTCGGCCGACGGCGCGGGCGTCGTGCAGTACACCTGCAACGGCGGGACCAAGCAGCGCTGGCGCCTGGAGGACCTGGGCGACGACACCCACAGGCTCGTGAACGTCGCCACCGGCAAGGTCCTCGACACCGCCGACTGCTCAACTGCCGACGGCGCCGACCTGCGCCAATGGTCCTGGCTGAACAACACCTGCCAGCGCTTCCAGTTCGTGGCCACGGACGCCGGCTACGTCCGCATCGTGAACAAGGCCACCGGCAAGGTGGCCGACGTGGCGAACTGCTCGACGGCGGACAGCGCGGACGTACGCCAGTGGTCGTGGCTCAACAACGCTTGCCAACAATGGAGGTTGAACCCGGCTTAGTACGACGTCCCTAGGGGTGCGGGGCTGTGTTTGATCTGCGGCTGCGCCGCGTGGGCGCGACAAGCCACAACGGACCCGCACCCGCCGCGCACGGAAACCAGCTACGGCGAGAAGGCGCTACCCGGCCTGCCCCATCCCCGCCGCGTTGGGCCAGGCCTGAGCCCCCGGCCACCCGGTAGCCGGCGCAGGCGACAACCCGTTGGTCCCCCTGACCTGCGCGGCGGTCAACCCACCCCGCGCGGGAACCCCCGGCGGGGTGGGCCCGGTAGCGGCCGGCATGGGAACCGGCGCCGGAGCAGGGACCGGCGCCGGTGCCGGGACCGGTGCCGGTGCCGGGACCGGTGCCTGCGCCGCGGGCGCCAGCGGTGGCGCGGGCGCGGCCATGGGCTGCGGTGCCGGCTGCGGCACCGGCTGGGGCGCGGGCTGAGGGACAGGCTGGGGCACAGACTGAGGCATCTGCTGCTGCCCCATCTGGCCAATCTGCCCCATCTGGCCCTGCCCCACCTGGCCCAACTGCCCAACATGCCCCATCTGCCCAACCTGCGCAGCCGTCGGCATCGGCATCCCCACACCCGCCCCCGCCGGCACGGCCGACGCGGCGGCGGGAAGCGGCACCCCGGTACCGGTGCCCGGGGCCGACGGCCCCGGCCCACCCGCACCGACGGCCTGAGCGGCAAGGCCCCGCATACCGGATCCGTTGGTCTCGCTCACCAGACGGTCCACTGCCGCCGTACCCGAGCTGTAGCTGGTCCCGTTGCCCAGCTCGGGTACGGCGGCTCCCCTCCTGGACGTCCCGTAGAGCACCTGTTCCAGGCCGGACACCAGGCGACGCACGTCCACCTGGGGGCGCACCACGAGACGCAGGAAGCGGCTGGACGAACCGATCTTGTTGCCGCACTCGCGGACCAGGATCCGGTGCTCGGTGAGCATCCGGTCCCGGACCACGGTGCCCTCGGCGCCCACGGGGAGGCGCACGAAGAGGAAGTTGCCCTGCGACGGGTAAACCGTCAGCCCGGGCAGGGAGGAAAGCTGGCTGGCCATGTCGAGGCGGTCGCGGCGCACCTGCTGGAGGCTCTGCGCGTACTCGGCGCCGTGCTCCTTGAGCATGAACACCACGTGCTCGGCGAAGGAGTTGAGGTTCCACTTCGGGAGCATCGACCGCACCCGCCCGGCGAGGGCCGGGTTGGCGACGAGGTAGCCGAAGCGGATGCCGTGCAGGCCGAAGTTCTTGCCGAGGCTGCGCAGCACGATGACGTTGGGCCGCAGCATCGCCTCCTGGACGACGGACGGTTCCGCCTCGGCGTCCGCGAACTCCAGGAACGACTCGTCGATGACGATCAGGTCGAGGTCGGCCATCGCGTCCATGAACTGGACGATGGCGTGCTTGTGCAGGAAGCCGCCGTCGGGGTTGTTGGGGTTGCAGATGACGGCGACGCGCGTGCCCCGCGCGCGGATGAACTCGGCGTACTGCGCGAGGTCGAGGGCGAAGCCGCTGGACTCCTGGAGCGGGAACATGTCGACCCGCTTGCCGGTCTCCATGGGCTGGTCGGTCCAGCGGCCGAAGGTGGGGACGGGGATGGCGAGGGACTCGCGGACGAGCAGGTGGTCGATCCAGGTGATGAGCTCGGTGGAGCCGTTGCCCATCGCCACGCACTGCGGCGGCAGCTGGAGCAGGCTGCACAGCTCGGCCGTGATGGTGTCGGCGCTGCTCGGGTAGTACGTGATGATGTCGCGCAGTCTGGCCGACATGTCGTCGAACATGGCCGGGGTGGGGAAGTACGGGTTGCAGGGGATGCAGAAGTCCACCGGCCCGGCGCCGTCGCCGCCCTCACGTGTCAACGCCGCCATCGACGGGCTGTGCGCCGCGGTGCTGCGGAACAGCGACGTGACGTTGTCGGCCATGGAACCTCCGTATAGGGCGGGTCCGTTGGGGACGGCCGGACCCGGCGTTCAAAGGCGGCCCGCGCGGGGGAGCGCGGGCCGCCCTTACATACGGAGGCTGCGGTGGTGCTGTTCAACCGCTGAGGCTTCCCTCAGAAAATTGTGTGCCACCTGTGAAGGCGGTCAGCAGCCGAACGTGTGGACCGTCGTCGTCCGGTACGTCCGCCCGGGCCGCAGCACCGTCGACGGGAACGACGGCTTGTTCGGCGAGTCCGGGAAGTGCTGCGTCTCCAGGCAGAGCGCGTCGCCCTGCCGGTAGATGCGGCCGGACGGGCCGGTCAGCGTGCCGTCGAGGAAGTTGCCGGAGTAGAACTGCAGGCCCGGCTCGTTCGTGGCGATCTTCATCGTGCGGCCGGAGGCCGGGTCGCGCAGGGTCGCGACGTGCTCGGGGCGGGCGGTGATGCCCTTGTCGAGGACCCAGTTGTGGTCGAAGCCCTTGGCGGTCACCAGCTGGGGGTGCGAGACGCGGATGTCCCGGCCGATCGGCTTGGCCTTGCGGAAGTCGAAGGGGGTGCCCGCGACCTTGGCCAGCTCACCCGTGGGGATCAGGCCCGAGTCGGTGGGCGTGTAGCGGGAGGCCGCGAGCTGGAGCTCGTGGTCCTCGATCGTGCCGCTGCCCTCGCCGGCCAGGTTCCAGTAGACGTGGCTGGTGAGGTTGACGACGGTGGCCTTGTCCGTGGTGGCCTCGTAGTCGATGCGCCAGTCGCCGTGCCGGGTGAGGGTGTACGTCACCTTCGTCTTGAGCGTGCCCGGGTAGCCCATCTCGCCGTCGACGCTCGTGTAGTACAGGTACAGGCCGACGTCGGAGCCCTTGGTGAACGGCTCGATGTCCCACACGCGCTTGTCGAAGCCCTTGGCGCCGCCGTGCAGGCTCTGCTCGCCGTCGTTGACGGAGAGCTGGTGGTCCTTGCCGTCGAGGGTGAACTTGCCCTTGCCGATGCGGTTGCCGTAGCGGCCGATCAGGGCGCCGAAGTACGGGCTCTTGGCGACGTAGTCGTCGATGTTGTCGAAGCCCGCCGAGACGTTGGCGTAGCGGCCGCGGCGGTCGGGGATCTCCAGCGACTGGACGATGCCGCCGTAGGAGAGCACCTTCAGACGGGTGCCGCCGTTCTCCAGGGACCAGCTGTAGATCTTGGTGCCGTCGGCGAGCTTGCCGAAGAGCGTCTTCACCGGCTTCCTGCCTCCCGTGGCGTGCGCCGTGCCGCCGAGCGTGGTCGCGGCTATGCCCGCCGCCGCGGCTCCCGCGATGACGGTGCGTCTGTTCAGTTCCATGAGTGCGCCTCCCCCATAAGGAGTGGGCCCCGCCTTCCGGCGGGGCCCCAGGTGACTTACGAACCGACCTTGCGCTTGTTCCACACGTCGAACCCGACCGCCGCCAGGAGCACCAGGCCCTTGATGACCTGCTGCCAGTCGGTGCCGATGCCGACGAGGTTCATACCGTTGTTCAGCACGCCCAGGACCAGGCCACCGATGATCGCGCCGAGGACGGTGCCGACACCGCCGCTCATCGACGCGCCGCCGATGAACGAGGCCGCGATCGCCTCCAGTTCGAAGTTGAGGCCGGCCTTGGGAGAGGCCGCGTTGAAGCGGGCGGCGAAGACCAGGCCCGCCAGGGCCGCGAGCATGCCCATGTTCAGGAAGACCAGGAAGGTGACCTTCTTGTCCTTCACGCCCGACAGCTTGGCCGCCGGGAGGTTGCCGCCGATCGCGTAGATGTGGCGGCCGATGATCGCGTTGCGCATCACGTAGCCGAAGCCGACGAGCAGCACGCCCAGGACGAGCAGCACGATCGGGGCGCCCTTGTAGCTGGCCAGCAGCATGGTCAGCGTCAGCACGGCGGCGGAGATCGCGACCAGCTTCAGCAGGAACAGCTTGGTGGGCGGGACGTCGAGCGAGAACTCCTGCTGCCGCCTGCGGTCACGGACCTCCTGGAAGATCACCAAGGCGATCATCGCGAAGCCCAGCAGCAGCGTGAGGTTGTGGTAGTTGGTGTTCGGGCCGACCTCGGGCAGGAAGCCGTTGGCGGCCTTCTGGAGGCCCTCCGGGAACGGGCCGAGGGTCTGGCCCTCCAGGAAGATCTCGGTCAGACCGCGGAAGATCAGCATGCCCGCCAGGGTCACGATGAACGACGGTATGCCGCCGTACGCGATGAAGAACCCTTGGATGGCACCCGCGACCGCGCCCACGGCCAGGCACAGCACCACGGCGAGCGGCCAGGGAATGTCCTGTTTGACCATGAACACGGCGGCCATCGAGCCGACGAACGCCGTCAGCGAGCCGACCGACAGGTCGATGTGGCCCGCGATGATGACCAGCATCATGCCGATCGCGAGGATCAGGATGTAGCTGTTCTGGAGGACCAGGTTGGAGACGTTGCGCGGCAGCAGCAGGTCGCCGTCGGTCCACACGGCGAACAGCGCCACGATCAGGCCGAGCGCGATCAGCATGCCGTACTGGCGCATGTTGCGTCGCATGCCGTCCAGCACCAGCTGCAGGAGTCCGTCGCCGGTGGCCGCCCCTCCCTTGCCGGGCGGCGCGGGGGCCGGCGTCTTGGCGGTCACGTCCGTGCTCATCGGGTTACCTCTTTGTCCTTCGTCATCTGACGCATCAGCGATTCCTGTGAGGCCTCGGCCCGCGAGAACTCACCGGTCAGCCGCCCGGCGGCCATCGTGTAGATGCGGTCGCACATACCGAGCAGTTCGGGCAGCTCGGAGGAGATGAAGACGACCGCCTTGCCCTGGGCGGCCAGCTGGTCGATGACCGTGTAGATCTCGTACTTGGCACCGACGTCGATACCGCGCGTCGGCTCGTCCAGGATCAGCACGTCCGGACCCGAGAAGATCCACTTGCTGAGGACGACCTTCTGCTGGTTGCCGCCGGACAGCTTGCCCACCGGCTCGAAGACGGTCGGCGCCTTGATGTTCATCGACTTGCGGAAGCCCTCGGCGACCTGCCGCTCCTCGTGCTCGTCGACCACACCGCGCTTGGCGACCTTGCCCAGGGCGGTCAGCGAGATGTTCCGGTTGATGGTGTCGATGAGGTTGAGGCCGTAGTGCTTGCGGTCCTCGGTGACGTACGCGATCCCGTGCTTGACCGCCTCGGGGACGGACTTCGTACGGATCTCCTCGCCGTCCTTGAGGACCGTGCCGCCCGCGTACCGGCCGTACGTCCGCCCGAAGACGCTCATCGCGAGTTCGGTGCGGCCGGCGCCCATCAGGCCCGCGATGCCGACGATCTCGCCGCGCCGCACCGCCAGGGACACGTCGTCGACGACCTTGCGCTGCTGGTCGATCGGGTGGAACACGGTCCAGCCCCGGATCTCCAGGGCGGGCGCCACGCCCTCCTCGGGCTGGTGCGGCGACCGCTCCGGGAAGCGGTGCTCCAGGTCGCGGCCGACCATGCCGCTGATGATCCGGTCCTCGGTCGTCTCCGGGGCCTTCACGTCGAGCGTCTCGATGGTCTGGCCGTCGCGGAGGATCGTCACCGAGTCGGCGACCTTGCGGATCTCGTTGAGCTTGTGGGAGATGATGATCGAGGTGATGCCCTGCTTCTTCAACTCCAGGATGAGATCCAGGAGTTTGTCGCTGTCCTCGTCGTTCAGGGCCGCGGTCGGCTCATCCAGGATGAGCAGCTTCACCTTCTTCGACAGGGCCTTGGCGATCTCCACGAGCTGCTGCTTGCCCACGCCGATGTCGGTGACGCGGGTGTCGGGGTGGTCGCTGAGCCCGACCCGCCGCAGCAGCTCGGTGGCGTGCCGCAGCGTCTCCCTCCAGTCGATGAACCCGCCCTTGGCGTGCTCGTTGCCGAGGAAGATGTTCTCCGCGAGGGAGAGGTACGGCGACAGCGCCAGCTCCTGGTGGATGATGACGATGCCGCGCTCTTCGCTGGCCCGGATGTCCTTGAACTCGCAGACCTCACCTTCGAAGAGGATGTCCCCCTCGTAGGTGCCGTGCGGGTGGACGCCGGAGAGGACCTTCATCAGGGTCGACTTACCGGCGCCGTTCTCCCCGCAGATGGCGTGGACCTCGCCCTGCTGGACGGTCAGCGTGACGTCCGACAGCGCCTTGACGCCGGGAAAGGTCTTGACGATCGAGCGCATTTCCAGGACGGGTCCCGCCATGGTCGTGCCTTCCAATCAGAGTGTGCCGGCGGTTCTTAGAGGTCGCTTGCCTTGATGTAGCCGGAGTCGACGACTTCCTTCTGGTAGTTGGTCTTGTCGACGGCGACCGGCTCGAGCAGGTAGGCCGGGACGACCTTCGAGCCGTTGTCGTAGGTCTTGGTGTCGTTGACCTCGGGCTTCTTGTCGTTCAGCAGCGCGTCGACCATGTTCGAGGCGACCTTGGCGAGCTGGCGGGTGTCCTTGTAGACGGTCATCGACTGCTGGTCGGCGATGATCGACTTCACCGAGGCGAGCTCGGCGTCCTGGCCGGTGACGATCGGCAGCGGCTTGCTCTTGGAGCCGTAGTCGTCCGACTTCAGCGCCGAGAGGATGCCGATGGAGATGCCGTCGTAGGGGGAGAGGACCGCGTCGACGCGGTCGCGCTTGTAGGCCGAGGTCAGGATGTCGTCCATGCGCTTCTGGGCGGTGCCGCCGTCCCAGCGCAGGGTGGTGACCTGGTTCAGCTTGGTCTGCTTGGAGCGGACGACGAGCTGCTTCTTCTCGATGTAGGGCTGCAGGACGTTCATCGCGCCCTGGAAGAAGTAGCGGGTGTTGTTGTCGTCGTTGGAGCCGGCGAACAGCTCGATGTTGAAGGGGCCCTTCTTGGAGCCGTCCTTCAGGCCGAGCTTCTCGACGATGTAGTTGCCCTGGAGCTCGCCGACCTTCTCGTTGTCGAACGACGCGTAGTAGTCGACGTTCTGCGTGCCGAGGATCAGGCGGTCGTAGGAGATGACCGGGATGTTGGCGTCCTTGGCCTGCTGGAGCACGTTGTTCATCGACTTGTTGTCGATGGCCGCGATGATCAGCGCCTTGACACCCTGCGTGATCAGGTTCTCGACCTGTGAGACCTGCTGGTCCGGGTCGTCCTCGCCGTAGACCAGCTGGGTCTTGTAGCCCTTGGACTCCAGGTCCTTCTTGACGTTGTTGCCGTCGGCGATCCAGCGCTCGGAGGACTTGGTGGGCATCGCGATGCCGATGGTGCCGCCCTTGGCGCTGTCCCCGCCCTCCTCGCTGCCGCCCTCGCTGTTCTGGCCGCAGGCGGACAGGGTCAGGGCGAGGGACGCGGCTCCGGCTATGGCGGCGAGGGCGGCTCTGCGGTTACGCATGATCATCATCCTTGATGTGTGTGCAGGGCTCGGTCTGGGGGTGCGAAGTCGCTCCGGGGGGTCGGGCCGGAAAGACCGAGAAGAGATGTGTCGGATTGTGGTCGGCTGTGTCTTCTTTTGTGAAGGCGAGTATCCGGAACGTTATGACGAGATTTCGAACCGTTGTAGATCGCCAGGCAGCCGCGAACCGAGCGGCGCCATGTCGCCGTCGGCCCCGTGGCGGGCCAGAAGATCCAGAGCGAGCCGGCCGCGCCGCACGCGTTCCTTGGCCGTGGCCAGGGTCAGCTCCCGCATGTGGTGCCCGTAGGGGTAGATTCCGGGCGCCTTCGACAGGCCGAACTTCAGGTAGAGCGGTGCGCCGCGCCGGATGAGCTCGGCGACCTCGTACATCCGGACGTAGCCGCCGAGGTCGTCGGGGGCCTCGATGTACATGTCCATCGGAGCGCCGGAAACCCGGCGGATCTCGGTGAGGTGATCGAGCGTCAGGTCGCTCGGCACGTTGACCGAGTCGGCGCCGAGCCGCTCGTACACCGCGTACGCCGCCGGGTTGACCGGACCGATGAGCGCACTCACCTTGAGGGTCGTGTCGGCCGGGATGATCCCGGCGGCTCTCGCCCGGTGCAGCGTCCACAGCACGCCCTCGTCGGCGACGAGCAGGCACTTGACGCCCAACTCCGTTGCGCGGACGGCGTCTTCGACGCATCCGGCGACGGCGTCGTGGCCGCGGGCACGCAGCCCGGCCCCCCGCGAGTCGGTGCGCGTCGAGCCGCCGATGTCCCACGTGCCGCGCGGGCCGGTGAACAGGCAGAGTTCGATGTCGCGCTCGCCGGTCGCCTCGACCATCTCGGTGATCTCGGCGTCGGTCAGCATCCACACGCCGCTGCCCTGGCTGATCCGGTGGATCGGCACGTCCAGCCGCGAGGCCTCCTTCAGGACCACCGCCAGCGCCTCGGGACCCTCGCACGAGGGGATCTCGGTGCGCCAGCGGCCGCCGCCGGGGAAGGAGTGCGGCGAGGCGTCGGCGGGGTCGAGGGCGGGCGTGTTCAGGCCCAGCGTGGTGAGCGCCTGCTCACCGGGCCTGCGGGCTGCCGTGACGGAAGCGTCGGTCACAGGAATGTCCTTTGGTTCGATATTTCGGACGAGGTTCGCGGCTCTGGGTAGGGCAAGGCTGGGTGTACGCCGGTACGGGAGCCGTCAGGTTGCCCCCGTACCGGCGTACGTCTAGGGGCGGAGCAAGACCTTGCCCACCTTCGGATCGCCGGCTCCCACCAGCTCGATGGCCTGCGAGAACTCGGCGAGCGGCAGCTCGTGCGTCACCAGCGGCAGCGGGTCGAGCAGACCGGCGGCGAACACCCGCACCGTGTGCGCCCAGGCGTCCGGCGGAGCACCGAAGACGGTGTGCACCTCCAGCTGCCGTACGACCAGATCGGTCGGGTCGAGACCGTCGGCACCCGGCGCCGGGATACCGGTCAGGACCAGCCGGCCGCCGCGCCGGAGCAGGGCGGCGGAGATCCGGGCGGCGTCCGCGGACCCGGCCGTCTCGATCACCACGTCGAAGTCGTCCGGAAGCTCCTGGTCCTTCGTCCGGAAGTCCGTCGCGCCGTACTGCCGCGACAGCGCCTCACGGTCCCGGCGGGTGCCGACGACCAGCAGCTCCGCCGGCGAGTTCGCCTTCAGGAACTGCACGGCGAACATGCCGAGCGTGCCGGTGCCCACCACGGCGACGCGCTCGCCGGGCTGCGCGTTCCCCTTCAGCGCGGCCGCCGCGATGCACGCGGCGGGCTCCAGGAGGGCCGCGGCCGTGAGGTCGCAGTCGTCCGGGAGGGCGTGCAGGAGACGGGCGGGGAGCGTCAGCGTGGTCGCCATCGCACCCGGCTGGGTGAACCCGGTCTCCTCGTAACCGGCCGTGCACAGGGTCGTGTCGCCCGCGTGGCAGCGGTCGCAGACCTGGCAGTTGCGGAAGCCCTCACCGACGACCTTGCGGCCGACGAGGGACCCGGGGACACCGGCGCCCACGGCCTCGACGGTCCCGGACCACTCGTGGCCCGGGGTGAGCGGGTAGCGCACGTAGCCCTCGGGGCGGTTGCCCTGGTAGACCTCGCGGTCGCTGCCGCAGATGCCGGAGGCGTGGACGCGCACCAGTGCCTCGCCGGCCCCGGGCTGCCGGGGCTCGTGCGGGACGAGGCGGTGCTCGCCCGGGGCGTCGATCACTACGGCGGTGCTCACGTCGCTCCTGAAGGTTTCGAAGCTTTCGGTTGCCGGTTCCGGGTTTCCGGGGGCCGGACGGTCACTGGGCGCCCTTGGGCTTGCGCTGCTCCCAGCCGTCCGCCCACAGGTCGAAGCGGGCCTGCTGCTGCGGGAACTCGGCGGCGGCGTCGACGTCCAGTTCCACGCCGAGCCCCGGGGCGTCGGAGAGGTGGAAGCAGCCGTCCTCCGGGTTCACCTGCGGAGCACCCTTGACCACCTTCTTGATCTCCGCGTCCGCGAAGTCGTTGAAATGCTCAAGGATCTTGAAGTTCGGGGACGTGAACCCGACCTGGAGGGACGCGGCGGTCAGCACCGAGCCACCCACATTGTGGGGAGCCACCAGCATGTAGTGGGTCTCGGCCGTCGCGGCGAGCTTCCGGGTCTCCCAGATTCCACCGATATGGCCGACGTCCGGCTGGATGATGTCCACGGCCTGGCTCTCGAACAGCTCGCGGAACTCGATCCGGTCGTGGATGCGCTCGCCGGTGGCGACCGGCATGTCGACCTTGGCGGCGACCTTCTCCAGGGCCTTGAGGTTCTCCGGCGGGACCGGCTCCTCCAGCCACGCCGGCTTGAACGGCGCGAGCTCCTTGGCCAGGCGGACGGCCGTGGCGGGGGAGAAGCGGCCGTGCATCTCCAGCATCAGCTCGGCCTCGGGGCCGATGGCGTCCCGGACCGCCTCGATCAGGGAGACGGCGTACAGGGTGTCCTTGTGGTCCAGCTCGAAGTGGCCGGTGCCGAAGGGGTCGATCTTGAGCGCTCGGTAGCCGCGCTCCATGACCCCCTGGGCCGCCTTGTGGTACGCCTCCGGGGTGCGTTCCGTGGTGTACCAGCCGTTGGCGTACGCCTTGACCTTGTCGGTGACCTTGCCGCCCAGCAGCTGCCAGACGGGGACGCCGAGGGCCTTGCCCTTGATGTCCCAGCAGGCCATCTCGATCACGGCGATGCCGGACATCACGATCTCGCCCGCGCGGCCGTAGTCGCCGTACTTCATCCGCTTGACGAGGTCCTCGACAGCGAAGGGGTCGGAGCCGAGAATGTGATTGGCCTCGGCCTCCTTCAGGTAACCGAGAAGGGCGTCGGTGTGTCCCAGCATCCGGGTCTCGCCGACTCCAGTGATCCCCTCGTCGGTGTGCACCTGGACGTACGTCAGGTTGCGCCACGGCGTCCCGACCACGTGTGTGCTGATTCCGGTGATGCGCACGGCGGTTTTCCCTCGCAGCTTCGTCGGCTCGGTTCTGTCAGTCGCTCAGTTCGACGTGTTCGAGATTTCGGCACACGTTCGAAATGCTGGCGTGACAGTAAGGATGCGGCGGTGGGGGTGTCAATGGGTCGCACGCATAACGGTTTCGACAGTTTCGAAACCATGGTGGCGGCATGTCCCTACAGAACCTTCACAGCTGGATCTAGGAACGTGACCGGCGCGGAACTTAATCTTCCCGCGTCATGGACTACTGCGACCCGTGCCGACGGCACCTCAACGGCGCGCTCGCCTGCCCCGGGTGTGGCACCTCGGCCGATGCGCTGCGCTGGCGTGAGCCGGACTACGGCGGGTACGAGGCTGTTCCCGAGGGTCGCGAGGGCGATCACGACGGCTCGGACGGGTCGGACATGTCGGACCGGTCTGACGATGATGGCGACGACGGTGAGCCGTTGGGGCGTGCTACCCGACGGCGTGAGCGTGGGCGTGGACGTGAGCATGGCCCGGTCGCCGATGGCCCGGGTGGCGGGACGAGCAGGCGGGACCGGAAGGCCGCGGCGCATCGTCGGCGGCGGCGCCGGACGCTGTTCGTCGCGGCGGGGTTCGTGCTGGCGGCGGGTGGACTGAGCCTCGCGGAGCTCGGCATGGACGCGCCCAAGTCGACGCCGAAGCCGGCGGCGGCCGGAGGTGAGTCGGCGGACGGCGACGCGTCGGTGGAGGCGGGCGAGACGGGCAGCCTCCCGAGTGACGAGGCGTCAAGCTCTCCCTCTCCGGCTGCGTCTGATTCCCCGTCGGCTTCCAAGTCCCCGAAGGCCGACAAGTCCAAGGACGCCAAGGACGCCGAGACGCCGAAGGACTCCGACTCGACCTCGGCGGACACGCCCCCGGCCCGTCCGACATCGGCCCCTACGGCCGCCCGGCCGGCCCCGGCCCCGACGCGAACCCCGGATCCGACGACCGCACCCCCAAAACCGGAGCCGTCCCCCACAAAGACCTGCAACCGCTTCCTGTGGTGGTGCACGTAGCGCCTGCGCGGTGGTGGTGGGTCGGGGCCGCGCCGGGGGTGTCCGCTCAGCTGCGGGCAGTCGTGCCGCTGGGGCGATGGGGGCCCCCTCTGCTCGAGCGAAGCCGAGAGCTTTGGGGGAGGGCGGGCGCAGCGGCACCTCGCTCCGCCGGGCTGCGGACCCACCCGGCCTCAGTGACAACGCCGAGCACCCCGCAACGCCCCGCACCACCCCGACCTCACCCCAGCATCCCCCGCAGCGCATCCCGCAAAGCCACCCTCTCCCCCTCGGAAAGCCCGGCCAACGGCTCCCGAGCGAACCGCAGCGACTCCCGCAGGCTCCGAGCCACCCGCCGCCCCTCACCCGTCGCCGCCGCCACCTTCACCCTCCGGTCCGCAGGATCCGGCCGCCGCTCCACCAGCCCCCGAGCCTCCAGCCGGTCCACGATCCCCGTGACATTCGACGGCTCGCACTTCAACTTCTGCGCAAGCCTCCGCATCGGCAGCGGCTCAAGGCACAGCAGACTCAGCAACCGCGCCTGCGCCCCGGTCAGCGCATGTTCCGCCGCCGCGTCCTCGTAGTCCTGATGGAACCGCGCCACGACCTCCCCGATGAGCTCGACGACCTCAAGGGTCAGCGGATCGGGGCGATGGCTGTTCTGGGAGGTGGATGTGGTGGAGGCCATGAAATCGAGGGTACCCGGTTATTTGACAACCTGAAATTTTCAGGAGCATGGTTGTTTCAGGTACTGAAACAACCGCATCGAGCCAATCGAGTCAGTGGAAAGGCGCATCATGACCGACACCTCCGCCCTCCCCGCCGTCAGCCGCGAGTGGCACCTCGCCAGCCGCCCCGTCGGCTGGCCGAAGCCCGAGGACTTCGCCTTCGTCGAGGCGGAGGTTCCGCAGCCGGGTGAGGGGCAGGTCCTCGTGCGGAACAAGTACCTCTCCGTGGACCCGTACATGCGTGGCCGTATGAGCGACGCGAAGTCCTACGTCGCCCCGTTCGAGCTCGGCAAGGTCATGCAGGGCGGTGCCGTCGGCGAGGTCGTGGCCTCCAACGCGGAGGGGCTGGCCGTGGGTGACCACGTGCTGCACTTCCTCGGATGGCGCGAGTACGCCGTCGTGGCCGCGAAGAACGCCGTCAAGGTGGACCCTGACGCCGCGCCGCTGTCGACGTACCTCGGCGTGCTGGGCATGACCGGCCTCACCGCCTACGCGGGGCTGCTGCGCGTGGCCTCCTTCAAGGAGGGCGACACCGTGTTCGTGTCCGGTGCCGCCGGTGCCGTGGGTGGCCAGGTCGGGCAGATAGCCCGGCTGAAGGGTGCCTCGCGGGTCATCGGGTCCGCCGGGTCGGAGGAGAAGGTGAAGCTGCTCGTCGACGAGTACGGCTTCGACGCCGCCTTCAACTACAAGGACGGCCCCGTGAGCAAGCAGCTGCGCGCTGCCGCTCCCGACGGGATCGACGTCTACTTCGACAATGTGGGTGGCGATCACCTGGAGGCCGCCCTCGGCGCGCTCAACGAGGGCGGGCGGATCGCCATCTGCGGGATGATCTCCGTCTACAACAACACCGAGCCCGTTCCCGGCCCGAAGAACCTCCCCCGGCTGATCGCGACCCGTGGCCGTATGGAGGGCTTCCTCGTGAGCGACCACTACGACCTTCAGCCGCAGTTCGTGCAGGAGGTCGCCCCCTGGGTCGCCTCCGGTGAGCTGAAGTACCGCGAGACCGTCGTCGAGGGCATCGAGAACAACCTCGAGGCGTTCCTGGGGGTGCTGCGCGGCGACAACACCGGGAAGATGATCGTCAAGCTCTGACACCTTCTGTCGATTTCCGGTATGCGGTAAGTTTTTTCCGAATCCGCTCGGCCCGGGCGCGAGCCGCGGCGGGCGACAGAAGGAACACAACCGCATGCCCATCCAGCAGTCCGACGTCCTGTACACCGCCGTCGCCACCGCCGAGGGCGGGCGCGACGGGCGGGTCGCCACCGATGACGGCAAGCTCGAGGTCGTCGTCAACCCGCCGCAGGAGATGGGCGGCAGTGGCGCCGGGACCAACCCGGAACAGCTGTTCGCCGCCGGCTACAGCGCCTGCTTCCAGGGCGCTCTCGGCGTCGTCGCCCGCCAGGAGGGGGCCGACCTCACCGGGTCAACTGTCACCGCGAAGGTCGGCCTCGGCAAGAACGGGGACGGGTTCGGGATCATCGTGGAGATCTCCGCCGACATCCCCAAGGTGGACCGGGGTACCGCGCGGTCGCTCGTCGAGAAGGCCCATGACGTGTGTCCCTACTCGAAGGCGACCCGCGGGAACATCACCGTGACGCTGGTCTGACGACAGTCGTTGCGTACGCGGAGGCCGCACCCTTGGACGTGGGGTGCGGCCTTCGCCCGTGCCCGGGGGTCACAGGGCGAGCGCCGCCCTGTGGATCGCCAGCGCCAGGCGGTCGTTCTCCGGGGCCGCACCGCCCGGGAAGGCGAAACGGCGGCGTGTGTAGCCGTACGCGAGGCCGCTCCACGGGTCCGCGAAGGCCTGCGAGCCGCTCGCGCCGCTGTGCCCGATCGTCCCGGCGCCGAGGAACGGGTGCCACGCGTCGGCCGTGATCTGGAAGCCGAGGCCGAACGACTTGTGGGCACGTGCCACCAGGTCGTAGCCGACCGAGTGGAACTGGCCGAACTCCGCCACCGTGTCCGGCTTCAGCAGCGGCGCCTGCCCGCCCACCTCGCTGATCGCCGCCGCGTACATCCCGGCCAGGCCCCGCGCCGACGCCACTGCGCCCACCGAGGCCGGGCCCTTGGCGCGGATCAGCGGCATGTTGGGCAGCGAGGCGAGGTCGGTCGGTTCCGTGGCGTTGCGGTTGAAGGCGATCGAGGTGAGCGTGTGCGGACCCGTGGGCTCGGCGTCGAGGAGGGCCTGCTGGCCCGGGGTCGGGGCCATCGGCTGGGTGGTGCGGAAGCGGGGCTCGTGGGGCGCGGGCAGGCCGAGGTGGAAGTCCAGGGCGTACGGGGTCCTGATCCGCTCCTGGTAGACCTCCTGGAGCGTGCGGCCCGTGGCACGGCGCACGACCTCGCCCACCAGGGCCCCGCTGACCAGCGCGTGATAGCCGAAGGCCGTGCCGGGACGCCAGAACGGCCGCTGGTCGGCGAGGCGTTCGGCGAGCTGGCGGTCGTCGGCCAGCTCCGCGAGAGTGAAGCCGCTGTCCGTGCCGACCACGCCGGCCCGGTGCGCGAGCAGATCGCGCAGGGTCAGGGCGCCCTTGCCCTCGGCCGCGAACTCCGGCCAGTAGTAGGTCACCTTGCGGTCCAGTTCGAGCGTGCCGTCCTGGACGAGGAGGGCCACGACCAGGTAGGCGGCGCCCTTCGTGGACGAGAACACCCCGTAGAGGGCGTCCGCGTCGGTCCCCGCCCACAGGTCGACCACCCTGCGGCCGTGGACGTAGGCGCACAGCTGGCCCTCGTAGTCGGGGCGCTCCCCGGCCACGAACGCGGCGAACTCCTCGCGCACCCCCTGGAAGCCGTCGGCCACCGTGCCGTGGATCTCCTGCGTCATCCGCTCTCCTCAACTGAACCGCTGTGTGCCACTGTGAACAATGCCATCGCCACCTGCGGGAATTCCCCCTTGGGGTGGTCCCGGAAGAGCGGTTCGGTGCCGAACAGGACCGTCCGGCCACCGCTGACCACCGAGGCCTGTCCCGCTGCCGCCGCGGGCCCGCCGGTGCCGTCCCGGAGCGGGCGCCAGTGCCCGGAGACGAGCGGGTTCCCGGTCGCGTACGACTGCTCCACCCGCACGCCGGGGCCGAGGTCGGTGAACCACAGCGGGGCGTAGACGAAGGCGTGCGCGGGAGCGTCGTGCGTGACGCTGCCCGTGTTCTGCGTTCGCACGACACCGTTCGCGTCCGTGTTGCCCTCGACCGGCTTGACGGCCAGCCGGTCCGCCGCCACGTTCAGGGCCGCTCCCCTCGCGCCCCGGCCGACCAGGCCGTGGTCGTCGAGGAAGGCGTCCAGGGCCCTGCGCGCGGGGGCGGTCAGGGCGGCGTGGTCCAGGCCGGCGGACACGAACAGCACGTCCGTGCCGGACCAGTCGAAGCCCGCGTTCAGGACGGCCGTCGAGACCGGCGTGACATCGAAGTTCATCTCCCGCAGGGCGAACAGCTCACCCGGCGTGACGGCGGCGGCGACCCGGAGACGGTGCAGGGGTGTGCCGCCGGTGAGGCGCGTCGCCGTGAAGGAGACGTCGTGCGTGCGGGCGGCCGCGACCGCCTCGCGGCGGGCCGACGCCGGGACGATCGCGCTGCCGTCCGGCCCCTGGCGTACCGCAACGCCCTGCCGGAGAAGGGCGTTGAGGGCCGCGATCTCGCGCGGATCCGTCAGGCGCAGACGGAGGTTGCCGACCGCAGCCGTGTGGGCGACGGGGGCCGCCTCGGTGACCGGGCGCAGGGACGCGCCCCGCAGGCTGCCCGAGGGCACCTGCTCGACCGTGGCGCCCCACAGGCGGCCCAGGCTCCAGCCCGAGATGTCGTACATCACCGAGACCTTGCCGCTGATGTCCCGCCCGTCGGCCAGCAGCGCGTTCGCCATGCCGCGCTTGGGCTGGTGCATGTCGACGACGTACGAGCCCTGGGGGTACGTCCGTCCGGCGAGCCGGAAGGGGCGCGTGGCGCGGCTGACGCGGACGTCGTTGGCGAGGAGGTGGTCGACGAGACGGGCCGCCGCCGGGGCCGAGCGCTGGGCGCGGGAGTCGCCGGGCGGGATGACGTAGGCGCGCGGGAAGGTGGTCGTGTAGACGTCCTCCGGGCCGATGCCGGGGACGCCGGGTACCGTCCGCGGTGACACCGGTACCTGCGGGGCGCCGGCCGCGCCGCGGCGGAAGGCCTCGATCTGGTCGGTGAGGAGCGAAGTGCGGTGTTCCCGGACGTGGTTCAGGGTCGCGCGGATCGCCGCGCCGGCCACGGCCGTGTTGACCGCCGAGCGGCGGCGCAGCTCCGGGACGGGGAGTTCGTCGTACTCCTCGTTGTTCACCGCCAGCGGGATCTCCACCGTGTGCGCGGCGACCGTGCCGTGGAAGGCCGCGTACTGCGGGGTGAAGATCGGCGGCCAGTCGTCCCAGCCCTCCTCCTGGTCGCGGAAGGGGATCTGGACCGGTTCCACGCCGTCCTTCGCCGGTGTGTAGCCGAGGGCGTTGACCGCCGACTCCATGCCGAGGGCGCCCGCGTAGCTGTTCTTCAGGAACAGGTCGTACTCGTAGTTCTCGCCGTGCGGGGGAGTGGTGGGCTCGATGAGCGTGCCGTTCACGTAGCCGTGCAGGTCGAGCAGGACGGCCGGCTGCTTGTCCAGCTCGATCTGCCGCATCGCGCGGGTCTCGGGCTGCGAGGCGGTGACGAAGTCGCGGTTCAGGTCGAAGCCGTTCGCGTTCGCGCGGGTACCGGCGATACGGCCGTCCGGATTGGCCGTGATGTTGAAATACAGGCGGCTGTGCGCGAGGAGGTCGCGGGTCCTGGCGTCCTTCGCCGTCGCGAGCTTCTCGACGATCTTCAGGGAGGCGTCCGTGCCCTCCCACTCGTTGCCGTGGATGTTGCTGTTGACGAAGACCGGCGTCTTGTAAGAGTGCTTGATCCCAGGGGACTTCGCGGCCGCCGCGGGCGCGTTCTCGATCAGCTCGCGCATGCGCTCCTGGGCGCGGGCCTGGCGGGTGGTCTCCGGGGCGGTGACGGTGACGAGGTAGAGGCGGTGGCCGCCGGCCGAGCGGCCGGTCACCTCCACGCTCACCCGGTCGCCGAGGCGTTGCAGGGCGTTCAGCTTCGGGGCGATCGCGTGGTACGGAGTCAGGCCCAGCTTCAGGGACTTGTCGCCCAGGTTCTCCGGGGCGGGGGAGAGGAACTGGCGGCGGGGATAGCCGCGGGCGGGCGCTGCGGTGGAGGTCTCGCCCGGTGTCTTCGCGGTCAGTGCGCGCCGGGCCGCGCTCGCGGGAGCCTCGGCCGCGCGGTCGTCCACGGCGGCGCCCTCGCGGGTGACGGGCTTCGGGTCCGCGCGGGCGGCGTCGGGGCCCAGCAGAAGCGAACCCGCCGTGGCGAGCGTGAGCATGACGATCAGTACAGGTCTCGCAGGAACGGTTCTCGTGGTGCGCACGCGTACCTCCAACGGGGCTTCCTGAGATCGGTACGGCGAGGTGTACCGGTTCGACTCAACGGCAACAAGGCCGCCTTGGTGTCACCGGTGACCCGTACGGCCCTGTCGGGGAGTGTCCCGGCCTGCCCCGATAGGGTTTTCCCATGCGCGATCTCGGGGTGGGTTTCCGGTACCTGCTGCAGGGCCAGCGATGGGTGGCCCGGCACGGCAGGAGTTTCGGCTTCGGGCTGCTCCCGGGCCTGATCACCCTCGTCCTGTACGCGGCGGCGCTCGTCGCGCTGGCGCTGTGGGGCGAGGACGCCGTCGCCTGGGCGACTCCGTTCGCCGACGACTGGTCGAGCCCCTGGCTCGGGCTCTTCCGCGGCTTCCTGACCGCCGTGCTGTTCGCCCTCGCCCTGCTCCTCGCCGTCGTGACGTTCACCGCGGTGACGCTGCTGGTCGGGCAGCCCTTCTACGAGAACCTCTCCGAGAAGGTCGACCGGGACGTGTCCCCGGACGGCCACGCCCCCGAGTCGGGCCTGCCGCTGTGGCGCGAGTTGTGGATCTCCGCCCGGGACAGCCTCCGGATCGTCGTACGGGCCGCCGTGTGGGGCGTGCTGTTGTTCGCGTGCGGTTTCATCCCCGTCGTCGGTCAGACGGCCGTACCGGTGATCGGGTTCTTCGTCACCGGGTTCTTCCTCACCGAGGAACTGACCGCCGTCGCCCTCCAGCGCCGCAGTGTCGAACTGCGCACCCGCCTCGGCCTGCTCCGCTCTCGCAAGACCCTGGTCTGGGGCTTCGGGACGCCGCTGGCCGTGGCCTTCCTGGTCCCGTTCGTCGCGGTGTTCCTGATGCCGGGCGCGGTCGCCGGCGCCACCCTCATGGCGCGGGAACTGCTCGGTGAGGAGATCCGGGAGGACGGCGAGGAGGGCGACGGGGCCGTCACGACTCTTCCGCAGCCACCCTCAGGATCGTCCTCACCTGCGCGATGATGTCCAGCCGGTTGCGCACGAACTCCGGGTCGGTGACCTCGGTGGTGTTCCCGGCGCCGAACTGGAGCACGGGCGTGTGCACATGCCCGCCCGGCAGGACGTCGTGCAGCCCCAGCCGGTCCCGCAGCAGCGTCGCCCGGTAGGCGATCTCGTTGGACAGGTAGTCACCGCCGCCGCCCGCGCGAGCGGTCGAGCCGGGGGTCGGGCCCTCCGGGCGTACGACCGGCTCGGTGCCGCCCGCCGGGATCTCGGTGACACTGGTGTTGTCGTACACCGGGAAACGGCCGGTGTCCGCGGCCACGATCGCCCGGAACGGCAGCGTGGTCGTCGTCCACTGGGGCTGTGAGGCCGGGTCGGTGACGGGGATCGTCTCGGTGCGGCCGACGTTGTCGTTGTCCCCGAAGCCGCCGCGCCAGGCCCCGTTGGTCCGCTCGATGTCGAACCGGCCGACCCGGCCCTGGCTCACGGTCATGAACAGATCCACCTTCTCGAGATGGGGCCGCAGGATCCGCTCCACCGTCCCTCCCCCAGTGCCGAAAGCCTGGGAGGTGCCCCCAGTGAAGTCCCGCCAGCGCACCGGGAACACGGCCGTCTCGATCCGGGCCGGGCCGTCCGCCGTCTCGATCACCGTGCCGTCGAGGGCGAGCGCGGTGGCGCCGGACGGGTTGGAGATGCGGATGTCGCGGTCCAGGGTGAACGGGTCGAAGCCGGTGACCAGGATTCGCTTCAGGCCCTTGCCCTGGGGGTAGCTGACGGCCGTCTGGCCGCGCGAGGTGCGCTCCAGTTCGTCCAGCAGCGCGGCCCGCTGCCGGTCCGTCAGACCGAACTCCGGCTCCCACATGCGCACTTCACGCGTCATGCCGAGCCGCGCCCAGTACAGCGGCCGGTCGTCGTCCCGGCTGAGGCCCGCCCGTCGCCCGCCACCACCCTCCCCAGGAAGCGCTTCGCGCCCTTCATGTTCCGCCGGGCCGCGTCCCTGCGCCCGGTCGACGGCCCGCCGCCACAGCGCCGATCCTTCGCGTACTACGATCCGACGGGCCTCGGCATAGGAGCGGGCCGCGGTGAGGGTCCTCGCGAACTTCCCCACCGTTGCGTCGAATCCGGAACGTCTGAGGATCTCCTGGGGCACGGCCCGGTCGAGCCGCCGCTCCTCGACGGTGGGCGAAGGAGCGGTGTCGGCCGTCGCCGTGGTCGTCGGCGCCGCCAGCCCCGCCAGCAGGGCCAGCCCGAGCACGCCGATCCGAACGCGTATGGAAGTCAAGGCAGTTCAGGTCCTTCTGTCGCCGTGGGGAAGCGCTGATACCGAACGGCGGCAGTATCGCGTGACAGAAGTGGTCTACGCCATGGGGTGTGGGCTCAGGACGGCGACATCAACATGGCGAACATGAGCGACGGAACCACCTGGAACGCCGCGGCTCCACGCAGCCTGGCCCGCCACAGCCCGACACCGATGGCCGCCACCACCCCGCAGGTCGTGCCCAGTTCGGCCGGCGGCGGCTCGTACGGCTCGTCGAGGGCCGTTCACTCCTCGCCCAGCAACCCCAGAAAGTCCCGGAACGCCCCCGCCATGTCCACCGACTCCGGGTCCAGCAACCACTGGTACTGCAGCCCGTCCATCACCGCGACCAGCAGGGGAGCCGCGCGCTCGGGCGTGAGGCCGTTCGGCAGCCGGTCGCCGTACTCGGTGCGCAGGACCGTCGCCATCGACTCCCGCACCCGGCCGTACCGCTCGGTGAAGTACGCCCGCGCCGGATGCCCCTCCGTCACGCTCTCGCCGAGCAGCGCCGAGAAGGTCTGGATGATGCCGGGCCGCATGGCGTTGTACTCGACGAGTGACGCGAGCAGGTCGGTCCGCCACGGCCCGACGGGCACCGCGTCCCACTTGTCCCGCTCCTCCAGGACGGCCACGAGCAGCGCGTCCTTCGTCGGGAAGTAGTGCAGCAGGCCCTGTTGGGTCAGCCCGACCCGTTCCGCCACGGCGGCCAGGCTCGCCCCCCGGTAGCCGCGCTCGGCGATGACCTCCAGGGCGGCTCCGACGATCTCGGCGCGTCGTTCCGCACTCCTGGTCCTGGCGTTCATGGCGTCACCGTACGGCACTGCGAACAGCAAAACATAACGCCAAGATAACGAAACCTACCGACCTACAAGCAGCAAGTGCACGATGGGTAGGGCACCGAACGGACTTCAACGAGGAGGCACCGATGGCGGCACCGCAGGAAACGGCCGACGAGACCCGCGAGGCGGCCGTCGAGGCCGCCCTCCGCAAGCTCGACCTGGACGCCAAGGCCCGGTTGCTGGCCGGCCAGGACATGTGGTCCCTGCCCGCACTCCCGGAGATCGGCCTGAAGTCCCTCGTCATGTCCGACGGCCCGATCGGCGTCCGCGGGGTGCACTGGAGCGCCGACGACCCGTCCGTCGCCCTGCCCTCACCGACCGCCCTCGCCGCCACCTGGGACCCGGGGCTCGCCCACCGGGCCGGCGTGCTGCTGGCCCAGGAGGCCCGCCGCAAGGGCGTCCACGTCCTGCTCGCCCCCACGGTCAACCTGCACCGCTCCCCGCTCGGCGGCCGCCACTTCGAGGCCTACAGCGAGGACCCGCACCTCACCGGGCGGATCGGCACCGAGTACGTCCGGGGGGTCCAGTCCGGCGGCGTCGGCACCACCGTCAAGCACTTCGTCGCCAACGACGCCGAGACCGACCGCCTCACAGTGAACAACCTCCTGAGCGAACGCGCCCTGCGCGAGCTGTACCTGGCCCCCTTCGAGGCGATCGTCGAGAACGCCCACCCCTGGGGCATCATGACGGCCTACAACACGGTCAACGGCACGACGATGACCGAGCACCACCACCTGGTCAACGAGGTCCTGCGCGGCGAGTGGGGCTTCGACGGGATCAACGTCTCCGACTGGACCGCCGCCCGCTCCACCACCGGCGCCCTCGCCGGCGGCCTCGACATCGCCATGCCCGGCCCGCAGACCGTCTACGGCGAGGCCCTCGCGCAGGCCGTACGGGACGGCCGGGCCGACGAGACCCAGGTCGACGAGGCGGTCCGCCGGGTCCTGCGCCTCGCCGCCCGCGTCGGCGTCCTGGAGGGCGCCGAACCGGCCGTCACCGACCTGCCCGGGCCCGTCCACGGCGAGTCGCTCGCCCGCGAGATCGCCCGCCGCTCCTTCGTCCTCGTCCGCAACGACAACGGCGCGCTGCCGCTGAAGCCCGGCAGGATCGCGCTGATCGGCGCCGCCGCCCGCGACGCCCGCGTCCTCGGCGGCGGCTCCGCCACCGTCTTCCCGGCCCGGGTCGTCTCCCCGCTCGACGGCCTCACCGCCGCCCTCCCCGACGGCAGCCTCACGTATGCCCTCGGCGCCGACCCGAACACCGAACTGCCCGTCGCCGACCAGGGCTTCGAACTGCGCGCCGTCTGCCGCGACAGCGAGGGCACCGTCATCGGCACCCGCTCGGCCCCCAGCGGCCACATCCAGTGGATGGGCGACGACCTCCCAGGCGGCGTCACCCACGAAACCCTGGCGACCGTCGAGCTGACGGGCAGCTTCACCCCGCGCGAGACCGGCACGCACACCTTCGGCATCAAGGGCCTCGGCCCCTTCCGGCTGACCGTCGCGGGCACCACGTACTTCGACGACGTCCAGCGCCCCGCCGAGGACGGCGACCCCTTCGCGGCGTTCTCCGGCGCCCCGGTGCCCCACGCCCGGGTCGAACTGACCACGGGCGAACCGGTCGAGGTCTCCCTGACCTACGCCGTCCCGCCGCCCAGCGACCACCCCATGCGGACCATCGGCTTCACCCTCGCCCACCAGGACCCGCAGCGCGACCCCGACGAACTGATCGCCGAGGCCGCCGCGGCCGCCCGGGCCGCCGACACGGCCGTCGTCGTGGTCGCCACCACCGACCGCGTCGAGTCCGAGGGCTTCGACCGCACGGACCTGCGCCTGCCCGGCCGCCAGGACGACCTGGTCCGCGCCGTCGCCGCCGCCAACCCCGACACCGTCGTGGTCGTCAACTCCGGCTCCCCGGTGGAAATGCCGTGGCACGACGAGGTCGCCGCCGTGCTCCTCACCTGGTTCCCCGGCCAGGAGGGCGGCGCGGCCCTCGCGGACGTGCTCACCGGCGCCCACGAGCCCGGCGGCCGCCTGCCCACCACCTGGGGCTCCCTGACCGACGCCCCGGTCACCCAGGTCGTCCCGGTGGATGGCGAACTCCCCTACGACGAGGACGTCTTCATCGGCTACCGCGCCTGGGAGAAGCACGGCCGCACCCCCGCCCACCCCTTCGGCCACGGCCTCGGCTACACCGACTGGACCTACCAGTCGGTCGAGGTCGAGGGCGCCGCCGACGGGGCCACCGCCAAGGTCCGCCTCCGCAACACCGGCGACCGCCCCGGCCACGAGGTCGTCCAGCTCTACCTCGCCCCGAGCGAGCCCGGCCCCATCCGTCCGGCCCGCTGGCTGGCCGGCTTCGCGGGCGTGGACGCCGGACCCGGCGAGAGCGTCGAGGCGACCGTCGAACTGCCGCGCCGGGCCTTCGAGATCTGGGACGATACGACCAAGTCGTGGTCGTTTGTGAAGGGTTCGTACGAGATCCAGGTGGGGCGCTCGATCACGGACCGCAGGATCACTGCGACGATTAACGTCTGATCCGGGACGAGTTCCCCACCGAGCAGCCCCGGTCCGGGACCTGACCCCTGGACCGGGGCTCGTGATCCGCCCACCCGCGGGCGCTCAGCGCGTGCCGAACCCGTACACCGTCTCCGAGCGGTACACCTCGCCCGGCCGCAGCACCGTGCTCGGGAACTCCGGCCGGTTCGGGGAGTCGGGGAAGTGCTGGGTCTCCAGCGCGATGCCGTCGCCGGGCGCGAAGGGCTCGCCCAGATGGTCGGCGGTGTACAGCTGGAGTCCGGGCTCGGTGGTCGCCACCGTCAGCACCCGCCCGGACGCCGGGTCGTGCAGCTCCGCGACCTCGGCCGGAACGTCCGTCAGACCCTTGTCGAGCACGAAGTTGTGGTCGTAGCCGGCACCGACCTTGCGGGCCTCGCGGAAGTCGAAGCGCGTGCCGGTCACGTCGTCCAGGCTGCCGGTCGGGATCAGGTCCGCGTCCACCGGCGTGTACCGGGAGGCGGCCAGCCGCAGCTCGTGGCCGCCGGCGTCGCCGGCACCGGCCAGGTTGAAGTAGCTGTGGTTCGTCAGGTTCACCACGGTCGGCGCGTCCGTCACGGCCTCGTACACGATTCGCAGCGCCCCGCTCTCCAGGAGCGTGTACGTCGCCGAGACCTCCAGCCGCCCCGGGAAGCCCTCCTCCCCGTGCGGACTGACCCGCTCGAGCCGCACACCGTGCTCGACGGGCGTCCCCTCCCACACCCGCTTGTCGAACCCGCGCACTCCACCGTGCAGCGCGTTCGGCCCGTTGTTCGGTTCGAGTGCGTACGTCAGTCCGTCCAGCGGGAACCGGGCACCGGCGATGCGGTTGGCGTACCGCCCGACCAGGGCGCCGAGGTACGGATCCGGGTGAGTGAGATAGCCGTCGAGGTCGCAGAACCCCAGCACCACGTTCCCGGCCCGCGTGTCCCGGTCCGGCACCTCGACGGACTGCACGATTCCGCCGTACGACAGGATCCGCACCCGCACGCCCGCCCGTTCCAGGGTCCAGCGGTGCACCGCAGTGCCGTCGGAAAGTGTGCCGAAGAGTTCGTTCATGTGCGGAACTCTAAGTCAGGCCCTGGGTCAGGGGCGTTCCGCCGTGACGGTCCGGTACGCGATCTCCGCCAACCGGGCCTGTCCGTTCACGCTCGGGTGGAAGTAGTCCCAGCGGCTCAACTGGGCGGTGCCGAAGCGGTAGTCGTACACCGCGCCCCCGTCGTAACGGCACCGCTTGTCCTCGGCGCAGACCTCCTTCAGGACCTTGTTGTAGTCCTCCACCCGCTTCTGCACCGTGTTCCGCCGCAGGTTCGCCGCCGAGTCCAGGGCGTCCGCGTCACCCAGCATCGACGGGCAGATGCCGAGCTGCCAGACCTGCTTGCCCATCGGGCTGGTGCGGCCCTCGGACCACAGCCGCTTCAGGTTCGGCACGCTCGCCACGAACACCTGGGCCTTGGGCAGCGCCTTGCGCAGGCTGCGCAGGGAGTCCTCGAAGTCGGCACGGAACTCGGTGACCGGGGTCATCGCCGAGGGGGTGGCCCGGCAGGCGTCGTTCGCCCCGACCATCACCGTCACCAGCTGGGGCTTTTGCCGTACCGCCTGGGCGATCTGCCCGGGCAGGTCCGCCATCCGCGCCCCGGTCACGGCGTAGTTCCAGCTCCGCTCCGCGGCCCCGGCCCGCCCCAGCAGCCGGACGGCGAGGGAGCCCACCTCGGGGCTCGCACCGGTCGCCCAGGACGCCTCGGGGCAGTCCTGCAGCACGTCACAGGCGTCGAAACCCCGCGTGATGGAGTCGCCCACGGCCGCGAGGGAACTCGGGCTGCGGTCCCACAGGGGTGTGGGCTTGGGGGACGGCTTGGCGGTGCCGGACGGGGCGGGGGAGTCGCCCCCGACCGCATCACACCCGGCGACACCCAGGGCAGCCGCCACGGCCACGGCAAGAACGACGCGTGAGCGGTGGCTTCGCTTCCGCATCCCTGGTCCTTCCCCTCGCCGCGCCGTGCCTGTCTCCCCAACCAATAACAACGCACGCGGGTTCCCGACCGATCAGGTGCAACGGCTCACACCCGTACAAGCGTCCCCCTGGGTGAATGGCGGGCGTTTCCCGGCACCGGGAGCGACCGTACGTCACACTCCTTGCGTCACCGCACGGTAGCCTCGCCATCAACGTGACCCGCCCGGTCACAGCCGTTCCGTCCGTTTCCAAGATGTCCCGCTCTGCCCGGAGGTTCCGGTGACGACACGTGGAGTTCTGTACGTGCACTCGGCGCCGCGCGCGCTGTGCCCGCACGTCGAGTGGGCCGTCGCCGGGGTGCTCGGTACGCGCGTCAGCCTGGACTGGATCCGTCAGCCCGCCTCCCCGGGCACCTGGCGCTCGGAGTTCTCCTGGCAGGGCCAGGTGGGCACGGCGTCGAAGCTGGCGTCGGCGCTGCGCGGCTGGCACCTCCTGCGCTTCGAGGTCACTGCGGAACCCTGTCCCACCGCCGAGGGCGAACGCTACAGCTGCACTCCCGACCTGGGCATCTTCCACGCCGTCACCGGCATCCACGGCGACATCCTCATCCCCGAGGACCGCCTGCGCGCCGCCCTGCAACGCAGCCAGGGCGGCGAAACGGACCTGGAGGCCGAGCTCAACAAGCTCCTGGGCAAGCCCTGGGACGACGAGCTGGAGCCCTTCCGCTACGCGGGCGAAGGCGCCCCGGTCCGCTGGCTCCACCAGGTGGTCTGATGACTTTTCAGCACGCGTGAAGGGCCCTCACCGAGCGGTGAGGGCCCTTCACGTCGTATGGGTGGACAGCAGGCCTTCTCAGATCGTCCGGAACGCCAGCACCACGTTGTGCCCGCCGAACCCGAACGAGTCGTTCAGCGCCGCGATACGCCCGTCGACCGACAGCTTCCGAGCCTCGCCCCGGACGACGTCGGCGTTCGCCTCGGCCTCGGGGTCGAGGTTCTCCACGTTGATCGTGGGCGGAGCCACCCGGTGGTACAGCGCGAGCACGGTCGCGACCGTCTCGACACCACCCGCACCACCCAGCAGATGCCCGGTCATCGACTTCGTCGCGGACACCGCGAAGTGGTCGGTGTCGTCACCGAACACCTTCCGCAGCGCCTTCAACTCGGCGATGTCACCGGCCGGCGTCGACGTCGCGTGCGCGTTGACATGCACGATCTCCGCCGGATCCAGGTCGGTCCGCTCCAGCAGGTTCTGCAGGGCGTGCGAGATGCCCCGCCCCTCCGGCTCCGGCTGCACGATGTCGTGGCTGTCGGCGGAGATGCCCTGCCCGACGGCCTCGGCGTACACCCGGGCACCGCGCTTGGCGGCGTGCTCGGCGGACTCCAGGACGACGACACCGGCGCCCTCGCCGAGGACGAAGCCGTCGCGGGCCACGTCGTAGGGACGCGACGCACCCTGCGGGTCGTCGTTGTTCTTGGACATCGCCATCATGTTGCCGAACGCGGCGATGGGCAGCGGGTGGATCGCCGCCTCCGTACCACCCGCGACGACGACGTCGGCGCGGCCGGTGCGGATCATCTCGATGGCGTAGCCGATGGCCTCGGCGCCCGAGGCGCAGGCGGAGACCGGCGTGTGCACGCCCGCCCGGGCACCCACGGCCAACCCCACGTTGGCCGACGGGCTGTTGGGCATCAGCATGGGCACGGTGTGCGGGGAGACGCGGCGGACGCCCTTCTCCTTGAGCACGTCGTACTGGTCGAGGAGCGTCGTCACGCCGCCGATGCCGGAGGCGATGACGGCGCCGAGCCGGTCCGGGTCGACGGCCGGGTCCTCGCCGGCCTTCGCCTCGAAACCGGCGTCCGCCCATGCCTCCTTGGCCGCGACCAGCGCGAACTGCGCCGAGCGGTCCAGTCGGCGGGCCTGCGGCCGGGGGATGACCTCGGTCGGCTCCACGGCGACCGAGGCGGCGATCCGGACCGCCTGCTCGGCGGCCCAGTCCTGCTCCAGGGGCTTGACGCCGGAACGTCCGGCGACCAGGCCCTCCCAGGTAGAGGCTACGTCGCCACCCAGCGGTGTGGTTGCGCCGATACCGGTGACGACCACGGTGCGATTGGTCGAGCTCACGGGAATTCTTTCTCCAACGGATACGAGGATTAAGCGGCGCCACCGCCGGGTGGCGGGGCAGTCAGCCAGGCGGCCTGATCGGTCGATCAGCCCTGGTGCTTGAGGATGTAGTCGGTCGCGTCGCCGACGGTCTTGAGGTTCTTGACGTCCTCGTCCGGGATCTTGACGTCGAAGCGCTCTTCGGCGGCGACGACGACCTCGACCATGGACAGCGAGTCGACGTCCAGGTCGTCGGTGAAGGACTTGTCCAGCTGGACGTCCTCAACCGGGATGCCGGCGATCTCGTTCACGATCTCGGCGAGACCGGCGACGATCTCTTCCTGAGTGGCGGCCATGTCGGCGCTCCTTCGTAGATGTTCCAGAGGGTGTGGCAGGTGTTGCTCCCGTACCGGACCGCATGATCCGGCACGGAGTGCCTAGGGGAGGGTAACGACAGTCGCGGCGTAGACGAGACCCGCCCCGAAGCCGATGACGAGCGCGGTGTCGCCGCTCTTCGCCTCACCGGTCGCCAGGAGCCGCTCCATCGCGAGCGGGATCGAGGCGGCCGAGGTGTTGCCGGTGGTGCGGATGTCACGGGCGACCGTGACGTGCTCCGGCAGTTTCAGCGTCTTCACCATCGAGTCGATGATCCGCACGTTGGCCTGGTGCGGGATGAAGACATCCAGGTCGTCCACGGTGATCCCGGCCGCGTCCAGCGCCTGCTGGGCGACCTTCGCCATCTCGAACACGGCCCAGCGGAACACCGCCTGGCCTTCCTGGGTGATCGCGGGGAACTTCCCGACCGTCCCGTCGCGGTAGTCCGTCCACGGCACGGTCTGCTTGATGGTGTCCGACTTGTCGCCCTCGGAGCCCCACACGGTCGGGCCGATCTCGGGCTCCTGGGACGGGCCGACCACGACCGCGCCGGCACCGTCGCCGAACAGGAAGGCCGTGGCCCGGTCCTCCAGGTCGGTCAGGTCGCTCAGCCGCTCGACACCGATCACCAGGACGTACTCCGCCGAGCCCTCGACGATCATGCCCTTGGCGAGCGTGAGGCCGTAGCCGAAGCCCGCGCAGCCCGCCGAGATGTCGAAGGCGGCGGCCTTGTCGGTGCCCAGCTTGTCGGCGATCTCGGTGGCGACGGCCGGGGTCTGCTTGAAGTGCGAGACGGTCGAGACGATCACGCCGCCGATCTGCTCGACGGAGATGCCCGCGTCCGCGATGGCCTTCCCGGAGGCCTCCAGCGACATCGCGGCGACGGTCTCCTCGTCCGAGGCCCAGTGCCGCGTCTCGATGCCGGAGCGCGAGCGGATCCACTCGTCGGACGACTCGATCGTCTCCAGGATCACCTCGTTCGGCACGACACGGGTCGGGCGGTAGCCGCCGACGCCGAGGATGCGCGCGTACGGGGCGCCCTTGCTGGGCTTGATCTTCGCCATGCTCTCGGGCTCCTTGTCAGGCACTGTGCTCGGCGATGAGCTCGCGAGCCGCGTCGAGGTCGGCGGGGGACTTCAGGGCCAGCGTCTTCACACCGGGCAGGGCCCGCTTGGCCAGACCGGTGAGGGTCCCGCCGGGGCACACCTCGATCAGGGCGGTGACGCCGAGCTCCTTGAAGGTCTCCATGCACAGGTCCCAGCGCACCGGGTTGGCGACCTGGCCGACCAGACGGTCCAGCACCTCGGTGCCGGCGGCGACGGCCTGCCCGTCGCTGTTCGAGACGTAGGTGACCTTCGGGTCGCCGGGCGTGAGGGCTTCGGCGGCCTTCGCCAGCGTGTCGACCGCGGGGGCCATGTGGTGGGTGTGGAAGGCGCCGGCGACCTTCAGCGCGACGACCTTGCGCACGCCCTCGGGTTTGTCCGCCTCCAGCGCGGCGAGCTGCTCCCTGGTGCCGGCCGCGACGATCTGGCCCGCGCCGTTGATGTTCGCCGGGGTCAGGCCCAGCTTCGTCAGATGCGGAACCGTCACGTCTGGGTCGCCGCCGAGGAGGGCGGCCATGCCGGTCTCGGTGACGGCGGCGGCCTCGGCCATGGCGAGTCCGCGGGTGCGGACCAGGCGGAGCGCCTCCTCGTGGGGGAGCACCCCGGCGAGCGAGGCCGCGGTGAACTCGCCGACGCTGTGACCGGCGATGGCGCCGACCTTCCGCGGGAAGTCGGCCGGGTCCTCGAAGAGCATGGACGCGGACGCCAGTCCGGCCGCGACCAGCAGCGGCTGGGCCACCGCGGTGTCGCGGATCTCCTCCGCGTCGGCCTCGGTGCCGTAACGGATCAGGTCGAGTCCCGCGGCGTCCGACCAGGCCTCTAGGGCATCGCGGACACCGGGGAAGTCGAGCCATGCAGTCAGGAAGCCGGGCGTCTGGGCGCCCTGGCCGGGAGCGACGAGTACGAGCACTCTCACACTCTCTCTTGGGGACGGGCGCGGCCGCCCGTGGGGACAGGGACGAAGAACACGAGGGGGTTTTGTCGAGCCCCGACAAAACCTTAGGGCTGGAGATCTCCATCGACCAGACGCCCCAGGATCAGCGCGATCCGCAGTGTGAACGCAGAGCGTACATCGGAGGGTGACCAGCCGGTGACGTCAGTCACACGTCGAAGCCGGTAGCGGACGGTGTTGGGATGGACGAACAGCATCCGGGCGGCGCCTTCGAGGCTGCTCGCCTGTTCGAGATAGACGCTGAGGGTCTCCAGGAGCGCGGCCCCGGCCTCCTCCAGTGGTCTGTAGATCTCCTCCACCAGTTGCTCACGGGCCGAGGGGTCACCGGCCATCGCCCGCTCCGGGAGCAGGTCGTCGGCCAGGACCGGGCGCGGGGCGTCCTGCCAGGCGGAACACGCCTTCAGCCCCGCCGCGGCGGCCTGCGCGGACCGGGTCGCGGCCTGCAGGTCCGGCACCACCGGGCCCGCCACGACCGGCCCGGCCGCGAACGGGCCGATGAGCGACTTGGCGACGGCCAGAGGGTTGTCGCTGCCGCCCGCGATGACGACCAGCCGCTCGCCGAGCACCCCGGTGAGCACCTGGAGCTTGGCGTGCCGGGCGGCGCGCCGTATGGCCTCGACGGTCAACTCGCTGTCCCCGTCGGGCGCCGTCCCGAGCACGACACACACGTGCTCGGGCGAGTTCCACCCGAGGGCGGCGGCCCGAGACACGGCACCCTCGTCGGCCTCGCCGCTGAGCACGGCGTTCACGACCAGGGACTCCAGCCGGGCGTCCCAGGCACCGCGAGCCTCGGCGGCCTGCGCGTACACCTGGGCGGTGGCGAAGGCGATCTCCCGGGCGTACACGAGCAGGGCCTCGCGCAGCACGCTCTCGTCGCCCGGGGCCGCGACCTCGTCGATCGCGGACTCCATGACCTCGATGGTGGTGCGCACCATCTCCACGGTCTGCCGCAGCGTGATCGCCCGGGTCAGCTCGCGCGGCGCGGTTCCGAACACGTCGGTGGAGATGGCCTGCGGGGCGTCCGGGCGCCGGAACCACTCGGTGAACGCGGCGATACCCGCCTGCGCGACCAGACCGATCCAGGAACGGTTCTCCGGGGGCATGGCCCGGTACCAGGGCAGCGTCTCGTCCATCCGCGCGATGGCCTGCGCGGCGAGCGAGCCGGACGACTTCTCCAGCCGCTTCAGCGTCGCGGCATGCGGATGGACGTCGTGGGCTGCGGCCTGGCTCTTGCTGGTTTCGGGTTCGGGCACGGGACAAGACTGCCTTATCCGGACGGGAAGGTGCGTCGCCGGGTCTACGGTGGACTCCGTGATGGATATTCGGCGCGCCGAAGAGCGCTACCAGGGCGGTGACCCGGCGGCCGGAATCGAGAGCTGGCACGCCTTCTCCTTCGGGCCTCACTACGACCCGGACAACCTCCGTTTCGGCGCGGTGATCGCCTGCAACGAGGAGCACCTGGCGCCCGGCGCCGGCTTCGACGAGCACCCGCACAGCCACACCGAGATCGTGACGTGGGTGGTCGAGGGCGAGCTGACGCACCGGGACTCCACCGGGCACGAGTCGGTGGTGCGCCATGGAGACGTGCAGCGGCTCAGCTCGGCGGGCGGGGTGCGCCACGTGGAGCGCAACGACGGCCCCGGCCCCCTCACCTTCGTCCAGATGTGGCTGGCCCCGCTCCGGCCCGGCGGCGACCCGTACTACGAAGTCGTCCACGGCATCGCCGACTCGACGCCCTACGCCGTCCCGGAGGCCGGCGCGATGCTGCACGTACGGCGCCTGGGGGCGGGGGAGCGGACGGCGGTACCGGACGCGGCGTACGCGTACGTGCACGTCGTACGCGGTGATGTACGCCTGGACGGCGAGACGCTGGGCGCCGGCGACGCGGCCCGGATCACCGACGCCAAGGGCCTGGAGGCGGAGGGCGTGACGGAGGCGGAGCTGCTGGTCTGGGAGATGGCCTGAGCTATAGGTCGGCCAGTACCGCGTCCGTGAACACCGGCCACGCCTCGATCGCCCACGGCCCGAACGCCCGGTCCGTCAGCGCGACGCACGCGGCCCGCGCGTCGGGGTCGATCCACAGGAACGTCCCGGACTGCCCGAAGTGCCCGAACGTGCGCGGCGAGGACGTCGAGCCCGTCCAGTGCGGCGACTTGGAGTCGCGGATCTCGAAGCCGAGCCCCCAGTCGTTGGGGTTCTGGTGGCCGTAGCCCGGCAGGACGCCCTTCGTGCCCGGGTAGTGCACGGTCATCGCCTCGGCGACCGTACGGGGGTCCAGCAGGCGCGGGGCCTGCACCTCGGCCGCGAACCGCAGCAGGTCCTCGACCGTGGACACCCCGTCCTTGGCCGGAGAGCCGTCGAGGGTCGTCGAGGCCATCCCCAGCGGCTCCAGCACGGCCTGGCGCAGGTACTCCCCGAACGGGATGTCGGTCGCCTTCGCGACGTGGTCGCCCAGCTGCTCGAAGCCGGCGTTCGAGTACAGCCGCCGTTCCCCGGGCGGGGCCGTGACCTTGTGCTCGTCGAAGGCGAGGCCCGAGGTGTGCGCGAGCAGGTGCCGGACCGTCGACCCGGCCGGACCGGCGGGTTCGTCGAGCTCGACGGCCCCCTCCTCGTACGCGACGAGCACCGCGTAGGCGGCGAGCGGCTTGGTCACCGACGCGAGCGGGAACCGCTGTCCGGCCGCTCCGTGGGTGCCGAGGACGGTGCCGTCGGCTCGTACGACACCCGCCGCGGCGGTGGGAACCGGCCAGTTCTCGATCAACGCGAGGCTCTTCAACGACATGCGTTCGAGCCTATGCGCTCAGAGCGTCAGCTCCAGCAAGGGGTCGGGCTTGGGCCGGAAACCGAGGGAGACGTACAGCGGCTCGGCCTCCGGCGAGGCGGTGAGCTGCACGCGCCGGGCGCCGCGCTCGCGGAACCACTCCAGCAGCGTGGTCATGCACGCGCGCGCGTACCCACGGCGCCGGGCGTCCGGGTCGGTGGCGACACTGAAGACGAAGCCCACCATGCCCTGCGGGTCGCCCGACTTCCCGATGCGGTAGTCGATCGTCCCGGCCACCAGCGACGCCAACGCCCCCGGCCGCTCGGGGTGGTCCACGACGAATGCCGTGAAGTCCCCTTCCGATTCGCCCAGTTTGGCTCTCAGTGTGGGGAGGGACTCCCCGTGCCAGGCGGTGGCGGGATCATTGAACAACGAGTCGATCATGATCTGGCGCAGGCGGAGGACTTCCTCGGCGTCCTCGGGCAGGGCGCGACGTACGACACTCATGACGCCCCACGCTAACCAGCCGGGTCAAGAAGTGTCCTGCCGATTTCTTACCGTCGGCGCTTGCTTGGAGTGCACTCCAAGGTTCTAGCGTTGGGGTCATGACGGTGATGGAGACCACGGGGACCAGTGCCGACACCTGCGCCGGCCCGCCGCAGCAGAACCGGCGCCCGGACGGCCAGGACAGGTACACGATCAGCGAGGTCGTCGCCCTGACCGGCCTGACGGCACACACCCTGCGCTGGTACGAGCGCATCGGCCTGATGCCGCACATCGACCGGTCCCACACCGGCCAGCGCCGCTACACCAACCGCGACCTCGACTGGCTCGACCTCGTGGGCAAGCTCCGCCTGACGGGCATGCCGGTCGCCGACATGGTCCGGTACGCGGAACTCGTACGTGAGGGTGACCACACCTACGGCGAGCGCTTCGAGTTGCTGAAGACGACCCGCGAGGACGTGCTGGCCAGGATCGACGAACTCCGGGGCACGCTCGCCGTGCTCGACCGGAAGATCAGTTTCTACGCGGACGCCGGGCGTGCACTGGCGTCGGAGAGGTCCCGATGACGGACGGCAGGATCACGACGGCGAAGCTCGGCGACCACGGCCCCGAGGTGGGTGTCCAGGGCCTCGGCTGCATGGGCATGAGCTTCGCCTACGGCCCCGTGGACGCGGACGCGTCCCGGGCCACTCTCGAACGGGCGCTCGAACTGGGCGTCACCTTCTACGACACGGCCGACGCGTACGGCGCCGGCGAGAACGAGCGGTTCCTGTCGCCGTTCTTCAAGGCCCACCGCGACGAGGTCGTCATCGCGACCAAGTTCGCCCTGTCGATCCCCCCGGACGACCCGACGCGACGCGTCATCCGCAACGACCCGCCCTACATCCGCCAGGCCGTCGAGGCCAGCCTGAAGCGCCTCGACGTCGACGTCATCGACCTCTACTACATGCACCGGCGCGATGTGAACGTGCCGATCGAGGAGAGCGTCGGCACCATGGCCGACCTGGTCCGCGAGGGCAAGGTCAAGCACCTGGGCCTGAGCGAGGTCACGGCGGACGAACTCCGCGCCGCCCACGCGGTGCACCCGATCGCGGCCGTGCAGTCGGAGTGGTCACTGTTCAGCCGTGACATCGAGCCGAAGGTCGTCCCCGCGGCCCGCGACCTGGGCGTCGCCCTGGTCCCTTACTCCCCGCTCGGCCGCGGCTTCCTCACGGGCTCCTTCGCCAAGGCCGAGGACCTGACCTCCGACGACTTCCGCCGCCAGCAGCCCCGTTTCACCGGGGACAACGCGGCGAGGAACGCGGCCCTGCTGGAGCCGATCCGCACGATCGCCTCGTCCCACGGCGCGACCCCGGGCCAGATCGCCCTGGCCTGGGTCCAGCAGCAGGCAGCGGTCCACAACCTCCCGGTGATCCCGATCCCGGGCACCCGCAAGCCGACGAGGGTGGAGGAGAACACGGCGGCAACCGGGATCGTCCTGACGGACGAGCAACTGGCCCTGCTGGACGGCATCGCGGCCCAGGTGGCGGGCAACCGCTACGCGGACATGGCGTTCACTTCGGCGGGCCGTGAGTAGAGGTTTTCAGGGGCGCGGGGAACTGCGCGAACAACCACGCACAACCCGCGCCCGCCAACTCACCGAACCCGGCAGACGCTAAAGCTCCGCCAACAACTCAGCCTTCTTGACCGAGAACTCCTCATCGGTCACCAACCCGGCCTGATGCAACTCCCCGAGATGCCGAATCCGCTCGGCGATATCCGCAGGATCCCGGCGCGGCCCGGCCGCGGACACGGCCGCCACCGGACTCGACGTCCGCACCGCCGCCAACACCGCCGCAGCGAACGGCAGTGACTCATGCACAGGCCCATACCCCAGACCGAACACCACCGCGGCAGGATCCTGGTCAGCCTGCGCAGCTTCCCCGGCTCCGTCGCGCCGCAGCAACCGCAGATGCCCCTCGAAGACCTCGGGCGACCGCCACTCCACCCCGTTCAGCTCCCCGACGGAGAAGCTCTGGTCCCCGGCCTTCCACTTCGCCGACGACGCCCCCGTCCAGAACCACCGGAAGTTCACGGTCCGCCCGTCGAACGAGGCCTTCCCGTCGTACGCCTTGAACGACAACGGCCCCTTGGGCGGCTCCACGAGGAACCGGTCCGAGGGTCCGGACTCCGTCAGCAGCCCTTGCAGTTCCTCGGCGTAGTACTCCGCGAGGACCTCCCGCTCGGCGGGCAGCACCAGCCGGTAGGGATCGCCGCTGTCCTTGAGCTGCCCGGCGGCCGCCTCCATCAACGGATCCGCACCGGGCCGCGGCTCGACACGCAGCACCACCGTTCCGCGTTTCCCGCGCGTCAGTGTCACCCCGGCGATCGCCTCCAGGGGCACGCGGCGTTCCCCCAGGGCCTGGAAGAGCTTGGGTGCTCGAATCCCCCGTTCGTAGCGGATGAGCACGGAGTCGGACTCGAACTCCCAGGCGGCATGAAATCCGGCCAGTACGTCACCCATGCGGCTCATCGTATGCGGCACGCGCTCCTTCGTCCCCCTCCCGAGCAGACCGCAGTTTCTTCACCTCTACGCGCGTCAGGCCGCCGCCGTGCCGGACAAACCGGTCCGGCAGACGCCGTCTTCGTGCGCGCAGTGCACCGAGCGGTATGCGCCTACGCCGATCTCTGCGAAATTCATCAGACTTGCCGTGCCCGGCTCGAAGTAGCCGGCGTGACCCTTCGCACCCTGCGCCGACAGCACCCGCGCACCGAACCCGGTGGACACCGGATCGGCCCCGTGGCCCAGCCCGCCGACCTCCAGGTACGGCACGTCCTGGATCCAGTCGTCGGCGTCCCGCATCGCCCACACCCGGGCGGCGGTGTGCAGCTGGGCGGCCTTCTCGACGCGCATGCCGGGGCTGCCGGCCACCGCGATGTCGGAGACCCGGCCCGGCAGCGAGCGCGCGGCGACCCCGCACACCACGGAGCCGTAGCTGTGGCAGAACAGCGAGACCGGCGAGCTGCCCGGCAGCGCCCGAACCAGCGCGTTCAGCCGTAGGGCCCCCTCCTCGGCGCGCATCGCCGTGGCCGAGTCGATGCCGAGTCCGCTGGGGGCGGTGTAGTCGGCCCAGGCGATCACGGCCGTACGGGTCGAGGGGCTCGCCGCCCGCTCGGCCGCGTACAGGGACTCGGCCATGCCGACGGGCGCCGAGTACTTGCGCTGGGTGCGCTGGAAGGTGAGCAGGTCGGTGTCCACGCCGGGCACGACGACCGAGACCCGGTCCGCCTCGCCCAGGTCGCCGAAGACCTCCGCCACCCGCCCCGAGCCCTCGGGGTCGAAGGCGAGGATGTGGCGGCCCTTCTCCATGAGGTCCTCGAAGCGGTGCATCCGGCGGCCCGCCTCGTGCTTCCCGGCCGCGGTGAGGCGGCTGTCGTGCGTGCGTTCCCGCTCGACCTCGCGTGCCTGGCCGAGCGCGATGCGATTGGCGCGGTAGCGCAGTTCGACCGGGGCGCCGTTCATGTTGCCGACCGCGAGCGGGTACTTGTGGACCAGGCTCGCGCGGTCCCGCTCGGTGAGCGAGGCGAAGAAACGGGCCAGCTTCGTCGGCTGGGACTGCGGGTCCGGCAGCCGGAGACCGTCGATCCGGCCGTGCTCCCAGGCGGAGAGCGAGGCCTGGAGCGGCGTGTCGCCCCGCTGGTTGCGCAGGGCCGTCCAACCACTGGTCGCCAGCATCACGAACACGACGGCCAGAGCGAGCAGTGCGCGCCAGACGTTCAGTTGCGGGGTGGTGTCGAAGGAAGTCACTGAAAGGACACACTAGGAGAACGAGAGGGTCTCGCGTTAGCCAAGTGACCGGGATCACGTTTCGGTGTATGTGCTAAGGGGACTGTCCCGTACGCCAGTTCCCGGCCAGGGCCGGACCCACCTGATCGAGGTAGGTGGCGGTCAGTTGGCGCATTCCCTCGAGACTGAGGTCGTCCCCCGCGGACCACAGTCGCTCGGTGACGCGAATCACTCCGCCGAAGAGGGCCACGATGATCCTGGGCCGCGGGTCCGCGTCCACGTCGAGCCCCTCGCGCTCGGCGATGATGCGGGCGAGCTCCTCCTCCAGTTCCGCCGCCCGCCGCAGATGGGCGGCGAGCAGCGCGGGCGTCGACTCGATCACCCGGTACACGCGCATATGGAGGTCGACCGGCACGATCTCCTCGATCGTCTCGTTGATCGCGTCCCAGCTCTCCAGTACGGCCCGGCGCAGCGCCTCCAGCGGGGCCTCGCCCGGCGGCCGGGCCCGTACGGCCTCGACGACCTGCGTCTCGGCGAGCCGCGGCACGTAGAACGCCGTCTCCTCCTTGCCCGCGAAGTAGCGGAAGAAGGTGCGCTGCGAGACGTCGACGGCGGCGGCGATGTCGTCCACGGTCGTCTCGTCGTACCCGCGCGTGGCGAACAGTTCCAGGGCGGCCCGCAGCAGCGCGTCCCGGGTGCGTTGCTTCTTGCGTTCGCGCAGGTTCAAGAGGTGCCTTTCTCTGAAGGGTTTGCCCAGTTCAGGCTATAGCGGAGTGTCGTGTCAGTTACCGACTTGTGAATTGGTTTGTCAATTGTCAGTGGCTGTCATTAGCCTCGAAGCATGACTAGTCAGACCACCATCGACACGACGGGGTCGGGGGGCAAGGCACCGGCGACGCCGTCGGGCGCGACGCCGGGCAAGGGGCTGCGAGGGCATCCCTGGCTCACCCTCATCACCGTCGCTGTGGGGGTCATGATGGTGGCCCTCGACGGCACCATCGTGGCCATAGCCAACCCCGCCATACAGAAGGACCTCGGCGCCACGTTCGCCCAGGTCCAGTGGATCACCAACGGATACTTCCTCGCTCTCGCGGTCTCCCTGATCACCGCGGGCAAACTCGGCGACCGCTTCGGTCACCGGCAGACCTTCCTCATCGGCGTCGTCGGCTTCGCCGCCGCCTCGGGCGCCATCGGTCTGTCCGACAGCATCGCGCTGGTCGTCACCTTCCGCGTCCTGCAGGGTCTCTTCGGCGCGCTGCTGATGCCGGCCGCACTCGGCCTGCTGCGGGCCACCTTCCCGGCCGAGAAGCTCAACATGGCGATCGGCATCTGGGGCATGGTCATCGGCGCGTCCACCGCGGGCGGCCCGATCCTCGGCGGTGTGCTCGTCGAGCACGTCAACTGGCAGTCGGTGTTCTTCATCAACGTGCCGGTCGGTGTCCTCGCCGTCGTCCTCGGCGTGTGGATCCTGCTCGACCACCGCGCCGAGAACGCCCCGCGCTCCTTCGACATCCTGGGCATCGCCCTGCTGTCGGCCTCCGTGTTCTGCCTGGTGTGGGCGCTCATCAAGGCCCCGCCGTCCGAGTGGGGCTGGGGCGACGCCAAGACGCTGGCGTTCCTCGGCGCCTCCGTGCTGGGCTTCGCGCTGTTCGCCTTCTGGGAGACGAAGGTGAAGGAGCCGCTGATCCCGCTCGCGCTGTTCCGCTCCGTGGCGCTGTCCGCGGGTGTCGTCCTGATGGTCCTGATGGCCATCGCCTTCATGGGCGGCCTGTTCTTCGTGACGTTCTACCTCCAGAACGTGCACGGCATGGGCCCGATCGACGCGGGTCTGCACCTGCTGCCGCTCACCGGCATGATGATCGTCGGCTCGCCGCTCGCCGGCGCGATGATCACCAAGTTCGGCCCCCGCGTCCCGCTCGCGGGCGGTATGGCGTTCACCGCGATCGCCATGTTCGGGATGTCGACGCTGGAGACGGACACCGGCAGCGGCATCATGTCGCTCTGGTTCGCCCTGCTCGGCCTCGGTCTCGCGCCGGTCATGGTCGGCGCGACCGAGGTCATCGTCGGCAACGCCCCGATGGAGCTGTCGGGCGTGGCGGGCGGTCTTCAGCAGGCCGCCATGCAGATCGGCGGCAGCCTCGGTACGGCCGTGCTGGGCGCGGTGATGGCCTCCAAGGTCGGCAGCGACCTCGCGGGCAACTGGACGAAGGCGGGGCTTCCGCCGCTGACGCCGGAGCAGGAGCACCAGGCGGCCGAGGCCGTCCAGGTCGGTGTCCCGCCGGTCGCGCCGGGGACGCCGGACGCGATCGCCGCGAAGATCACGGGCGTCGCGCACGACACGTTCATCTCCGGCATGAGCGCGGCGTCCCTCGTCGCCGCCGGCGTTGCCGTGGTGGCGGTGCTGGTGGCGTTCCTCACCAAGCGCGGTGAGAACGCGGGCGCCGGCGCGGGCGCGGCGCACATCTGACGGTCTCTCCCGGGTGTTCGCCTATCAGGGTGAACAAGACCGCCGATCCCTCCCCTCCGGCGGGCATCGCAGGTCACAGTGGGTCAAGTCCTCCGCAGGGCATGGAGGACGGACGCTGCGGCGCGCTGCTGGAGGGGGGCAGCGCGCAAGCAGCGGGATTGAGGCCCGTTTTGGGGGTACTCGCCATGTCGTACCCGAACCGAACCCCAACCGACTGAGGGTTTACGGGAGTTGATGATGGCGAGCTTCGGACACGGTACGCGCAGGCACCCCCGCTCACGTGGCCGGACGTGGTCACGGACCGGGCCGGATCGCGCGACGCTCGGAATCATCGGAGTCATCTGCGCGGTCGCCGGATTCTTCGTGCTGGGGATCATCCTCGGCCCCGTGGCGATCGTCTGCGGCTGGCTCGCCATGGGCCGCACCTGGTCGGGCTCCCGCCCGGCCGCGGCCGTCGTCGCCCTCATCCTGGGCGTCATCGACACGCTCCTGGCCATCATCTGGCTGTCCGGAGCGGCAACCCCGGGCAACGGCATGCTGTTCTGACCCGGGGAAGTGAGGGAAGGGCCCCCGGCGGTTGAGCCGGGGGCCCACCCTTGGCTGCGGGCAGTCGTGCCGCTGGGGCGGCACGGGTGGGCGCTGGGGGTACCCCCTGCTCGAAGAGCTTGGGGGAGGGGCCACGCTCCGCCGGGTTGCGCAACGCCCCGAGCTCAGTCGCAGAGGACAGTGGCTACTCGGCCGGCGTCCCCTTCAACGCCGCCAGCTCCCCCCGCAATGCCCGCACCTCCTCCGTCAACTCCCGTATCGCCTCCGTCTGCCGCCGCTCCTCCACATCATCCTTCTCGAACCGCGCGATGAACCACGTCGCGATGTTCGCCGTCACCACACCCAGCAGAGCGATCCCGGACAGCATCAATCCCACCGCCAGCATCCGCCCCAACCCGGTGGTCGGCGAATGATCCCCGTACCCCACGGTCGTCATCGTCGTGAACGACCACCACACCGCATCACCCAGTGTCCGGATGTTCCCGTCCGGCGAGTCCCGCTCCACCGACAGCACCGCCAGCGACCCGAACATCAGCAGCCCGACCACCGCACCGCCGACATAGGTCGTCAGCCTTATCTGCGAGGCCATCCGAGCCCGCTGCCCCACCAGCAGCAGCGTCGACACCAACCGCAGCAACCGCATCGGCTGAAGCAGCGGCAGCAACACCGCGCCCAGGTCGAGCCAGTGCGTCCGTACGAACGCCAGCCGCTGCTCGGCGAGCGCGAGCCGTACGACGTAGTCGAGTGCGAACGCGCCCCACACCACCCACTCGACGGCCGTGCACACCTCCACCACGTCCCGGTCGGCGTCGGGCCGGACGATCGGCACGGCATAGGCGACGGCGAACGCCAGGGCCAGGCCGAAGAGGGGCCGCTGCGTGTGCTGTTCCCAACGGAGTTGGGCCGACTGCTGCTGCATGGCCGAATCGTAGAAAACGTGAAGGGGTGGTGTGCCCACGGTCTACCCGTGAGGCTCACCACCCCTTGTCAGGGCCTGGCCTGACGCGTTATGCGTCGCCGCCCGCGACCCCCGGGTCGGCCGCCGACACGTCGAGCAGCTGGTACCGGTCGATGGCCTGCTTGAGCACCGACCGGTCGACCTTGCCCTCACGGGCCAGCTCGGTCAGCACCCCCACCACGATCGACTGCGCGTCGATGTGGAAGAAGCGGCGGGCCGCACCTCGCGTGTCGGCGAAGCCGAAGCCGTCGGCGCCGAGCGACTGGTACGTCTGCGGCACCCAGCGCGCGATCTGGTCCGGAACCGAGCGCATCCAGTCGGACACGGCCACGACCGGACCCTCCGCGCCCGCCAGCTTCCGCGTCACGTACGGCACCCGCTGCTCCTCCTCGGGGTGCAGCAGGTTGTGCTCCTCGCAGGCCACTGCCTCGCGCCGCAGCTCGTTCCAGGAGGTCGCCGACCAGACGTCGGCCTTGACGTTCCAGTCCTCGGCGAGGATCTTCTGCGCCTCGACCGCCCACGGCACCGCGACACCGGACGCCATGATCTGCGCCGGGATCGAGCCGCCCGTGCCCTCGCTGAAGCGGTAGACGCCCTTGATGATGCCCTCGACGTCCACGTTCTCGGGCTCGGCCGGGTGCTGGATCGGCTCGTTGTAGACGGTCAGGTAGTAGAAGACGTCCTCGCCGTGCGGATGCTCCTCGGAGCCGCCGTACATCCGGCGCAGGCCGTCCTTCACGATGTGCGCGATCTCGAAGCCGAACGCCGGGTCGTACGCCACGCAGCCGGGGTTCGTGGAGGCCAGCAGCTGCGAGTGGCCGTCGGCGTGCTGGAGGCCCTCACCGGTCAGGGTCGTACGGCCGGCGGTCGCGCCCAGGACGAAACCGCGCGCCAGCTGGTCGGACATCTGCCAGAACTGGTCGCCGGTGCGCTGGAAACCGAACATCGAGTAGAAGACGTAGACCGGGATCAGCGGCTCGCCATGGGTCGCGTAGGCCGAGCCGGCGGCGATGAGCGACGCCGTGCAGCCCGCCTCCGAGATGCCGTCGTGCAGCATCTGGCCGTTCGGCGACTCCTTGTAGGCGAGCAGCAGGTCACGGTCGACCGACTCGTACTGCTGGCCCAGCGGGTTGTAGATCTTCGCGCTCGGGAAGAACGAGTCCATGCCGAACGTGCGGTACTCGTCCGGCGCGATCAGCACGAACCGCTTGCCGATCTCCTTGTCCCGCATGAGGTCCTTGAGCAGGCGCACGAAGGCCATCGTCGTGGCGATCGACTGCTGGCCCGAGCCCTTCTTCACGGTCGCGTACGTCTTGTCCTCGGGCAGCGGCAGCGGCTTGGACCGGACGACGCGCGTGGGGACGTAACCGCCGAGCGAGCGGCGGCGGTCGTGCATGTACTGGAGCTCCTCCGACTCCGGGCCCGGGTGGTAGTACGGCGGGACGCCGGACTCCAGCTCCTTGTCCGAGATCGGCAGGTGCAGGCGGTCGCGGAAGCGCTTGAGGTCGTCGACCGTCAGCTTCTTCATCTGGTGCGTGGCGTTGCGGCCCTCGAAGTTCGGGCCCAGCGTCCAGCCCTTGATCGTCTTGGCGAGGATCACCGTCGGCTGGCCCTTGTGCTCCACGGCCGCCTTGTACGCCGCGAAGATCTTCCGGTGGTCGTGGCCGCCGCGGCCCAGGTGCAGGATCTGGTCGTCGGTCATGCCCTCGACCATCGCGCGCAGGCGGTGGTCGTCACCGAAGAAGTGGTCGCGGATGTACGCGCCGGTCTCCGTGGCGTACGTCTGGAACTGCCCGTCCGGCGTGGTGTTCATCTTGTTGACCAGCACGCCGTCGCGGTCCTGCGCGAGCAGCGGGTCCCAGGTGCGGTCCCAGACCAGCTTGATCACGTTCCAGCCGGCGCCGCGGAAGACCGACTCCAGCTCCTGGATGATCTTGCCGTTGCCGCGCACCGGCCCGTCGAGGCGCTGGAGGTTGCAGTTGACGACGAAGGTCAGGTTGTCCAGGCCCTCGCGGGCGGCGAGCGTGAGCTGGCCCAGCGACTCCGGCTCGTCCATCTCGCCGTCGCCGAGGAACGCCCACACGTGCGACTTGGACGTGTCCGCGATCCCGCGCGCGTGCATGTAGCGGTTCATCCGCGCCTGGTAGATCGCGCCGATCGGGCCGAGGCCCATCGACACCGTCGGGAACTCCCAGAAGTCCGGCATCAGGCGCGGGTGCGGGTACGACGACAGGCCGTACGGCGCCTTCGACTTCTCCTGGCGGAAGCCGTCCAGGTGCTGCTCGCTGAGCCGGTCCAGCAGGAAGGCGCGGGCGTAGATGCCCGGCGAGGCGTGCCCCTGGAAGAAGACCTGGTCGCCGCCGTCGCCCTCGTCCTTGCCGCGGAAGAAGTGGTTGAAGCCGACGTCGTAGAGGGAGGCGGAGGACGCGAACGTGGCGATGTGGCCGCCGACGCCGATGCCGGGGCGCTGGGCGCGCGAGACCATCACGGCCGCGTTCCAGCGGGTCGCGTTGAGGATCTTCCGTTCGATCTCCTCGTTGCCCGGGAAGAACGGCTCGCTCTTGGTGGGGATGGTGTTGACGTAGTCCGTGCTGCGCATCTCCGGCACGGCCACGCGCTTCTCGCGGGCCCGCTCGATCAGTCGCAGCATCAGGTAGCGGGCGCGCTCGCGGCCGCGCTCGTCGACGGCGGCGTCGAGGGAATCGAGCCACTCCTGCGTCTCTTCGGGATCGAAGTCAGGAACCTGACTCGGAAGGCCGCCAATGATGATCGGGTTGCGATCGGATGCGGAAGCCACGCTGTTCCTTACCTGTCAGAGGGCCTGCGAGGGCCGCTGTTTCGCTGGGGTCGCCGGTCGTTGTCGCTCTGGCCGCGCCGCTCCCCATGGTCCACCTCGGGGCCGTAAACGTCATCTCTACCCAGCGGTAACCCGGGCGTGGGACCGGCTCCGTGACGTATGGGGCGAATACCTTCGAGTCTCGTACCCACAGACGATTTCCAAACGCCCAAACAGGGCAGAAAGGTGTGGTGTGCGTCACCTTGGTCCATGATGGTGTGCCTGCGGTTGCGGCGACACCGCCGGGATCGTCACCGTTTCGGCGGTCTGAACGGTCGGGTACTTGCGCGATCCGTCCCGCCCGTGTGGACTACGGCCAATGCTTCGCGCACGCGCGTGGCTGAGATATTCCCAAGACATGATCAGGAGGCACCCCGTGAGCGCGACCGCGGACCACGCGGAGGAGCGGACGAACCCTGCCGCCAGGCTGGGGTTCCAGCCCGGGCAGGTGGTCCAGGAGATCGGCTACGACGACGACGTGGACCAGGAGCTCCGCCAGGCCATTGAGGCAATCGTCGAGGGCGACCTGGTGGACGAGGACTACGACGACGTGGCCGACGCCGTTGTGCTGTGGTTCCGTGACGACGACGGCGACCTGACGGATGCGCTGGTCGATGCCACCACGTACATCGAAGAGGGCGGCGCGATCCTGCTCCTCACCCCGAAGACGGGCCGTTCGGGCTATGTGGAGCCGAGCGACATCTCGGAAGCCGCCACGACGGCGGGCCTGACGGCGTCGAAGAGCGTCAGCGTCGGCAAGGACTGGAGCGGCAGCCGGCTGGCGACGCCCAAAGCCGCCAAGTCGAAGCGTTAGCCGTAAGGCACGTCCACACGTCAGTGGTACGGAAAGGGCGGGCCGGCATCGTCGGCCCGCCCACCGGTCTGCGCCGGTCCCTGCGTAGGGTGGGGTCCCATTCGAGAAGCCCCACGAAGGGACCCACAGCGATGGCGATCCAGGTCGGCGAGAAAGCCCCCGACTTCGAGCTCAAGGACAACCACGGCGCGAGCGTGAAGCTGTCCGACTTCCGCGGTCGGAAGAACGTGGTGCTGCTCTTCTACCCCTTCGCCTTCACCGGCGTGTGCACGGGCGAGCTGTGCGAGCTGCGGGACAACCTGCCGCAGTTCTCCGACCGCGACACCCAGCTGCTCGCCGTCTCCAACGACTCCATCCACACGCTGCGCGTCTTCGCCGAGCAGGAGGGTCTGGAGTACCCGCTGCTGTCGGACTTCTGGCCGCACGGCAACGTCTCGCGCGCCTACGGCGTCTTCGACGAGGACAAGGGTTGCGCCGTGCGCGGCACCTTCGTCATCGACAAGGAGGGCGTCGTGCGCTGGACCGTCGTCAACGGCCTGCCGGACGCGCGCGACCTGAACGACTACGTGAAGGCGCTCGACACCCTGTGACGCCGGTCGGGCGTCATGCGCTCGACACCCGCTGATTTGTCGGCTTCAGGGCCTGCGGGGGGCGGGAACCCGTCACTAGGATCGACTCGTTGATCCGACATCCGAGCACAACGGGGCATCCCGCCCCTGAACACCAATGGAGGACTCGTGGGAGTCAGCCTCAGCAAGGGCGGCAACGTATCGCTGACCAAGGAAGCGCCGGGCCTGACCGCGGTCATCATCGGTCTGGGGTGGGACGTCCGCACCACGACCGGCACGGACTTCGACCTGGACGCCAGCGCGCTGCTGCTGAACAACTCGGGCAAGGTCGCCAACGACCAGCACTTCATCTTCTTCAACAACCTCAAGACGCCGGACGGCTCCGTGGAGCACACCGGTGACAACCTCACCGGTGAGGGCGAGGGCGACGACGAGCAGATCAAGGTCAACCTGGCCACGGTCCCGGCCGACGTGGAGAAGATCGTCTTCCCGGTCTCGATCTACGACGCCGAGACCCGCCAGCAGTCCTTCGGCCAGGTGCGCAACGCGTTCATCCGCGTCGTGAACCAGGCCGGCGGCGCCGAGATCGCCCGGTACGACCTGAGCGAGGACGCCTCCACCGAGACCGCCATGGTCTTCGGTGAGCTCTACCGGCACGGCGCGGAGTGGAAGTTCCGCGCCATCGGCCAGGGCTACGCCTCGGGCCTGCGCGGCATCGCGCAGGACTTCGGCGTGAACGTCTGAGCCACTCAAAGGTCTCTCTGTCCGGCGCCGCACGGTTTACGTGCGGCGCCGGACGTGCAGGACCACCTGAGAAACACCACCCGGGGAGGGAACCATGGGCGTCACGCTCGCCAAGGGAGGCAACGTCTCCCTGTCCAAAGCCGTACCGAACCTCACTCAGGTGATGATCGGGCTCGGCTGGGACGCGCGCTCCACCACCGGAGCCCCTTTCGACCTCGACGCCAGCGCCCTGATGTGCAGCGGCGGGCGCGTGCTCGGGGACGAGTGGTTCGTGTTCTACAACCAGCTCAAGAGCCCGGACGGTTCCGTGGAGCACACCGGTGACAACCTCACCGGCGAGGGCGACGGCGACGACGAGTCGCTCCTGATCGACCTCTCCAAGGTGCCGCCCCAGTGCGACAAGATCGTCTTTCCCGTCTCCATCCACATGGCCGACGAACGCGGCCAGACCTTCGGCCAGGTCAGCAATGCCTTCATCCGCGTGGTGAACCAGGCGGACGGCCAGGAACTCGCCCGCTACGACCTCAGCGAGGACGCCTCCACGGAGACCGCGATGATCTTCGGCGAGGTCTATCGCCACCAGGACGAATGGAAGTTCAGGGCCGTCGGGCAGGGGTACGCGTCGGGGCTGCGGGGCATCGCTTTGGACTTCGGAGTCAACGTCTCGTAGCGCGATATGAGCAAAAGCCGGGGCCCGGTGGGGTGCGAAGGGTGGCCGACTAGACTTCGGCTTCAAAAGTTCGTAAAGCCGGGTACGGCGACGCGGGAGAGACCCGTACACACACGATTGGGTAGCCAGTGGTTCTGAAAACCTTCGGGTGGTCGTTCGCGGTCACCGCGCTCGGCCTGGTCGCAGCGGTCTTCTACGGAGGGTGGGCCGCCTTCGGGCTCGTAGCGATCCTGTCCGTCCTCGAGATCTCGCTGTCCTTCGACAACGCGGTGGTCAACGCCGGAATCCTGAAGAAGATGAGTGCCTTCTGGCAGAAAATCTTCCTCACGATCGGCATTCTGATCGCGGTGTTCGGCATGCGGCTGGTCTTCCCTGTCGTGATCGTCGCCCTCAGCGCCCAACTCGGGCCGATCGAGGCCGTCGACCTCGCGCTCACCGACAAGGACCGTTACCAGGAGCTCGTCACCGACGCCCACCCGTCGATCGCCGCGTTCGGTGGCATGTTCCTGCTGATGATCTTCCTGGACTTCATCTTCGAGGACCGGGACATCAAGTGGCTGGGCTGGCTGGAGCGGCCCCTGGCCAAGCTCGGCAAGGTCGACATGCTGTCGGTCTGCATCGCGCTGATCATCCTGCTGATCTCCGCGATGACCTTCGCGACCCACGCCCACCAGCACGGCGGCATGCACGTCGACAAGGCGGAGACGGTCCTCCTCTCCGGCGTCGCGGGCCTGATCACGTACATGATCGTGGGCGGTCTCTCCGGCTACTTCGAGGACAAGCTCGAAGAGGAGGAGGAACGCGAACACGAGCAGGAGGAAGAGGCCGTCCGGGCCGGCAAGCCGCGCTCCGCGGTGGTCGTGGCCGGCAAGGCCGCGTTCTTCATGTTCCTCTACCTGGAGGTCCTGGACGCGTCCTTCTCCTTCGACGGCGTGATCGGCGCCTTCGCCATCACCAACGACATCGTCCTGATGGCCCTCGGCCTCGGCATCGGCGCCATGTACGTCCGGTCGCTCACGGTCTACCTGGTCCGCCAGGGCACCCTCGACGAATACGTCTACCTGGAGCACGGCGCGCACTACGCGATCGGCGCGCTCGCCATGATCCTGCTCGTCACCATCCGGTACGAGATCAACGAGTTCATCACCGGCTCCGTCGGCGTCATCCTGATCGCCTGGTCCTTCTGGTCCTCCGTCCGCCGCAACCGCGCCCTGGCTGCGGCAGAGGGAAAAGCGGCGGGCTCGGGCGACAAGACTGAGGTCTCGTCCGGGGTGTGACACCCCTCCGGGCGAGGAACGCTCTGTGCGGGGCGGCCACCGAGGCGACTCCTCGGCGGCCGCCCCGTCGGTCGTCAAGGGCCGCGGGTACGGCGAGGACCCGCGGTCACCAAGTGAACGTGGGGGCGGAATGGGCCTGTTCGACGGACTCCGGCGTGGCGATGTGCAGTTCGACTCGGGTCACGCGGCAACCAACGCGATCGAACTGACCAAGCGGCGCGCGCAGATATCACTCAGCAAACAGGACGCGGCCACCGGCCATCTCCGCGTCAACCTGAGCTGGCGGATGCGCACCTCCGACATCGGCGGCCCGCAGCGCGAGAGCCTGCTGCGGCACCCCTTCAGGGCCCTCAAACCGCCGGAGGTCATCGGCCACAGCCAGAGCGTGGTCAACGTCGACCTCGACCTGGGCTGTCTGTACGAACTCCAGGACGGCAGCAAGGGCGTCGTCCAGCCCCTCGGCGGCTACTTCGGCGACGTCAACGCCCCGCCGTACGTCAAGCTCAGCGGCGACGACCGCTTCGGCTCCGGGTCCGGCGAGACGATGTACATCAACCTCGACCACCGCGACAGCATCAAGCGGCTCCTGATCTTCGTCTACATCTACGACGCGACACCCGCCTTCGACCGCGCCCACGCCATCGTCACCCTCTACCCGAGCAACGGCCCCCGCATCGAGATCCACCTCGACGAACGCCAGCCGCAGGCCCGCTCCTGCGCCGTCGTCATGATCGAGAAGGTCAAGGACGAGATCATCGTGCGCCGCGAGGCGAAGTTCGTCTACGGGTTCCAGGCCGAGCTGGACCGGCTGTACGGGTGGGGGCTCCAGTGGGGCCGGGGCTACAAGACGAAGGTCCAGCGCTGAGGCCGGGACGAGGGCGGGGCCGAGGGCCGGGCCCTTGCGGGTGTCGGCCCCCGGTCCTGCCTAGGCCCTGTCGTCAAATTCCCGCCTGCCCCGCGACGCCATGCACGCACTCTGACGCCGCGGGGCCCGCCCTTCGGGCGGACGACGGGAATGTGACGACAGGGCCTAGCGACCGATGAACTGCGGGCCCTGCGGGGGCAGACGGAAGTCCGGGTCGGGGGCCGCGGCTGCGACCGGCTGCGGGTAGCCGTAGCCGGACTGCGCCCCCGTGACGCCCGCCGTCGCCGGTGCCTGGGGGTAGCCGTACGCGGGCTGGCTGGTGGGATGCGGGTAGCCGTACGCCGGCTGGGTCGCCGGGGGCTGCTGGGGCGGATATCCGTACCCGGACTGCGCGGGCACCACGGTCGGCTGCTCCGGCGGCAGCGGCCGGGACACCTCGGGGGAGGGCGGGGCCGGGGCCGGGGGCTGCTGGGTGGGGGCGGAGGTCGTCGGCTGTGCGGGGCCGGCGGTCGTGGGCTGGGCCGTGCCGGCCGTGGTCGGTTGTCCGGCCGTCTCCTCCAACGCCTCCGACTCGTCCACCGAGATGCCGTAGTCGGTCGCGAGCCCCTGAAGCCCGTTCGAATAGCCCTCGCCCAGCGCCCGGAACTTCCAGCTCTCCCCGCGCCGGTACAGCTCGCCGCAGATCAGCGCGGTCTCCTCGCCCGTCTCGGGCTTGACGTCGAAGTACGCCAGAGCTTCCGCGCCGGTGCCCGCCGCGTCGTACAGCAGAATGCGCAGGGCCCGTACGCGGTCGAACGTGACGCCGTCCGCCGATGCGACCAGCAGAATCCGGCTGACTTCCGACTCGACACCGGCGAGATCTGTCTGGATCGTGTCGGTCAGGCCCTCGGCGACCCGCTTCTTGCCGAGCCGCCACACCTTCCCGGAAGGGTGCCGGGGCTGGTTGTAGAAGACGAAGTCCTCGTCGGAGCGCACACGACCGTCGGGGCCCAGGAGCAGCGCGGAGGCGTCGACGTCCGGAACCCCCTGCCCGGGTGTCCAGCGCAGCACGGCGCGTACCGTGGTGGCTTCCAGCGGGACGTTCGACCCCTTCAGCATCGCGTGCGTCATGCGGTCATCCTGCCTTCTCGGTCCTGCTCACGACAACGCGGGGGCCCGCGCTGCCACGAGCGGCGCCGACGGCCCTCGCGGACTACCGTCGTGATGGCCGGGCCTGGCTGTGCTTGCCCGCGTTACCTGAAATTCATGCCTGACGGGAACCTCTGCCATGGACTTCTACGTACTATTACCGGCCAGCTTCCGACGATTCGCAGGTCGCACAACCATCACGGGGGAGTTTCATGCGTCATTTCGGGCACATCGCCCCTGAGGTGCGGAAGCGTCTCTTCTACCGCGAGCCGTGCACGTTCACCGCGGATTCGCCGGCCGGGCTGCTCTCGGCCGCCCTCGGCGCCACGCTCTACAGCCCGGCCACCCGGGAACGCCTCGCCGACGACATCCTCAAGCAGGCCGGCCGCGGCGTGGTCTCCATGGTCCTGTGCCTGGAGGACTCGATCGACGACGCGGACGTCGGCCCGGGCGAGGAGAACCTCGTCCGCCAGCTCACGGCCCTCGCCGACCTCCCGGGAGCGGACCTGCCGCTGCTCTTCATCCGGGTCCGCGTCCCCGAGCAGATTCCCGACCTGGTACGACGCCTCGGGCCCGCCGTCCGGCTGCTGTCCGGATTCGTACTGCCGAAGTTCACCGAGGAACGCGGCATCCCCTTCCTGGAGGCCCTGGCGACCGCCGAGGCCGAAGGCGGCCACCGCCTCTTCGCCATGCCGGTGCTGGAGTCGCCGGAGCTGCTCTACCGCGAGTCGCGTGTGGCGACCCTGGAGGGCATCTCCCGGGCGGTCGACAAGTACCGCGACCGCGTGCTCGCCCTGCGCCTCGGCGTGACGGACTTCTGCTCCTCCTACGGGCTGCGCAGAGGCCCCGACATGACGGCCTACGACGTGCAGATCGTCGCCTCCGTGATCGCCGACGTGGTGAACATGCTGGGCCGCGTCGACGGGACCGGCTTCACCGTGACCGGGCCGGTGTGGGAGTACTTCCGGGTCCAGGAGCGCATGTTCAAGCCGCAGCTGCGGCAGAGCCCCTTCCTGGAGGTGCAGGCCGCGGAACTGCGCGAGAAGCTGATTGAGCACGCCATGGACGGCCTGCTCAGGGAGATCTCCCTGGACCACGCCAACGGACTGCTGGGCAAGACCTGCATCCACCCCTCGCACGTGCTGCCCGTGCACGCCCTGTCGGTCGTCAGCCACGAGGAGTTCTCGGACGCCCAGGACATCCTGCGCCCCGAGCGCGGCGGCGGGGGTGTGCTGAGATCGGCGTACACGAACAAGATGAACGAGGTGAAGCCGCATCGGGCCTGGGCCGAGCGGACGCTGCTGCGTGCCGAGGTTTTCGGTGTGGCGAACGAGGACATCGGCTTCGTGGAGCTGCTCGCGGCCGGCTTGTGCGACTGAACACACGGCATCCGAACACACGGCATCCGAGGAACGCAGGCTCGCCGGAGTGACCGGCGACATCGACGCAGGGAATTCATGGAGAAGGCAGTGAACGAGGGGGTGCACCACCAGGTGCGCGACGGGGTGCGGGCCGCGACGGCCGGCGGTGCCGAGGGTGTCTGGCCGGGCAGCTGGGTCGCCGAGCGGCTCGGCGTCGAGCTCGTGGGCGACGACCGGCTGACCGACCTGCTGGGACTGGCCCTGCGCCGCAACCCCAAGCGTGCACATCTGCTGGTGTCGAACGTGCTCGGCAAGCACGTCCCGCAGTCGCCGTCCGTGGTCTACGGCTACGGCTTCGAGCTGGGCCGCCGGGTGCGTGACCTGCTGGGCGCCGACGAGGCGCGCCGCGCGGTCGTCCTCGGCTACGCGGAGACCGCGACCGGCCTCGGCCACTGTGTCGCCGACGGCCTGGGCCTGGCCCCCTACCTGCACTCCACCCGCCGCCCCGTCGCCGGCGTCGCCCGCGCGGGCGGCTTCGAGGAGTCCCACTCCCACGCCACGTCTCATCTGCTGCTGCCGGAGGACCCGGCCCTGCTCGTCGGCGACGGGCCGCTGGTCCTGGTCGACGACGAGTTCTCCACGGGGAACACGGTGCTGAACACCGTCCGGGATCTTCATGAGCGGTATCCGCGGCGGCGGTATGTCGTGGTGGCGCTGGTGGACATGCGGTCGGTTGCCGACGCCCGCCGGCTGGAGGAGTTCGCCCGCGCGATCGGCGCGCGGGTGGATCTCGTGGCAGCGGCTTCGGGGACCGTGCGGCTGCCCGAGGGGGTGCTGGCGAAGGGGCAGGAGCTGGTGGCGCGGCACGAGGCGGAGAGTGCCGCGGAAGGTGCTTTGTCGTCCGCGGGCGCGTCGTGGCCGGTCGCGCAGTTCCCCGCGCCCCTTGAGGGCGTCGGCCCGCACCCGGACGGAGTCGGCACCCACCCCCACCTCACCCGCGTAGACCTGCGCTGGCCCCACGACCTGCCGGACGGCGGACGCCACGGGTTCACCCCCGCGCATCGGGAGCGCCTGGAGGCCGTCCTGCCCGCGATGGCGGCCCGGATCGCCGACGCGCTGCCCCAGGGGGTCCGGCGCGTGCACGTACTGGGCTTCGAGGAGCTCATGTACGCCCCGCTGCGGCTCGCCGAGGCCTTGGAGCGGACCACGGACGCCGAGGTCCGCTACTCCACCACCACCCGCTCGCCCGTCCTCGCCGTCGACGACCCCGGCTACGCGATACGCACCCGACTGGTCTTCCCCGCCCACGACGACCCCGCCGACGGTCCCGGCGAGCGGTACGCCTACAACGTCGCGGGCGCCGGCTTCGACGCGGTGATACCCGTCGTCGACTCGGCCGCGGACACGCCCCCGCTGCACGCGCCCGACGGCCTGCTGGCCCAGCTCGCCGCGCACACGCCGCAGGTCCTCCTCGCCGTCGTGCCGTCGTACGTCCCCGAGACCTCGCCCGTCCGCGCGACCCCGCAGCCTTCCGAAAGGCCCTCCATGCTGCCCGAGCCCCTCCGCGGCCCCGCCTTCTCCTCGTACGCGCCCGAGGAGGTCGGCTGGCTGCTCCAGGACCTCTCGGACGTGACGCTGGAGGCGCCGACCGAGGAGCGCGAGGAGGCGATCCAGAGCGGCGGCGCCCACTACGCCGAGTCGCTGCCCGTGGAGTACCAGCCCAGCGAGCAGTACCAGGAGCTGTTCCACGCCGCGCTGGAGGACTCGGCGGCCCGCATCGCCCAGGCGGCCGGCGTGGTCACCGAGACGGTCCTCGCGGAGCGGTCGCCGCGCCCCGTCCTGGTCTCCCTGGCCCGTGCCGGGACACCCGTCGGCATCCTGATGCGCCGCTGGGCTCAGCACCGGCACGGTCTCGACCTGACGCACTACGCCGTGTCGATCGTCCGCGGCCGCGGCATCGACGCCAACGCCCTGCGCTGGCTCGCCGAGCACCACGACCCCCGGGACGTCGTCTTCGTCGACGGCTGGACCGGCAAGGGCGCCATCACCCGCGAACTCGCCCAGGCCCTGGAGGAGTTCGAGAAGTCCGACGGCATCACCGGCTTCAGTCCCGAGATCGCGGTGCTGGCCGACCCGGGCTCCTGCGTACGGACCTACGGCACCCGCGAGGACTTCCTCATTCCCTCCGCCTGCCTCAACTCGACCGTGTCCGGCCTGATCTCGCGGACCGTCCTGCGGGCGGACCTGGTCGGACCGCACGACTACCACGGTGCGAAGTTCTACCGCGAACTCGCCGGCGCGGACGTCTCGGTGACCTTCCTGGACGCCGTCTCCGCCCGCTTCCCCGAGGTCGCGGACGCGGCCTGCGCCCAGGCCAAGGAACTGCTCGCCGCCGACCGCTCGCCCACCTGGGAGGGCTGGGCCGCCGTCGAGCGCATCAGCGAGGAGTACGGCATCCACGACGTGAACCTCGTCAAGCCCGGCGTCGGCGAGACCACCCGGGTGATGCTGCGCCGCGTGCCCTGGAAGGTCCTGGCACGCGCCGGGGCGGGCAGCGACCTCGACCACGTACGCCTGCTGGCCGAGCAACGCGGCGTACCCGTCGAGGAGGTGGCCGAACTGCCCTACACCTGCGTCGGCCTGATCCACCCCAAGTACACCCGGGGCGCGACCGGCGCCGACGGCAAGGCGGTGACGGTCTGATGCCCGCCCTCGTCGCGAGCGACCTCGATCGCACCCTGATCTACTCCGCTGCGGCTCTGGCGCTGACCATGCCGGACGCACGGGCGCCCCGGCTGCTGTGTGTGGAGGTGCACGAGAGCAAGCCGCTGTCGTACATGACGGAGACCGCGGCCCAGCTCCTGACCGACCTCGGCGACGCCGCCGTGTTCGTGCCGACGACGACCCGTACGCGCAAGCAGTACCTGCGCATCAACCTGCCGGGCCCCGCGCCCACCTACGCGATCTGCGCGAACGGCGGCCACATCCTGGTGGACGGCGTGTCCGACCCCGACTGGCACGCACAGGTGACCGCGCGGCTGGCCGACCAGTGCGCGCCCCTGGCCGAGGTGCAGGAACACCTGCTGAGGGCCGCCGACCCGGTCTGGGTGCGCAAGCACCGCGTCGCCGACGACCTCTTCGCCTACCTCGTCGTCGAGCGTGAACTGCTGAGCGAGGACTGGGTGAAGGAACTGGCGGTGTGGGCGGAGAACCGCGGCTGGACCGTGTCCCTCCAGGGCCGCAAGATCTACGCCGTGCCCAAGCCGCTCACCAAGAGCGCGGCGATGCGCGAGATCGCCCGTCGCACCGGCGCCGATCTCACCCTCGCCGCCGGCGACTCCCTGCTCGACGCGGACCTGCTCCTCGCGGCCGACCAGGGCTGGCGGCCCGGCCACGGGGAGCTGGCCGACACCGGCTGGACGGCTCCCGGGATCAGGGCGCTTCCCGAACGGGGCGTCCTCGCGGGGGAGCGGATCCTGCGGGAGCTGGCCGCTGCCGCTGGGCTTGGCCGGTTCGCCTAGGAGCTCGGGGAGTGCGGTGGTTTTGCGGGTGCGGGTGCGGGTGCGGGTGTGTTGTGGCTTGTCGCGCGGTTCCCCGCGCCCCCTGGGGGCGTTAGCAGCCGTGCCCCGGCAAAGACCGCTACTGCCAGCGCGGCCAGGGCCAGGACCACCTTCGAGTAGGTGGAGACGACGGCCGTGACCTCGTGCCAGTTCGCGCCGAGCGCGTAACCCGCGAGCACGAACACCGTGTTCCAGATCGCGCTGCCCAGGGTCGTCAGCCCGAGGAACACCGGCAGGCGCATGCGCTCCACACCCGCCGGCACGGAGATCAGGCTGCGGAAGATCGGGACCATCCGGCCGAAGAACACCGCCTTGGTGCCGTGCCGCAGGAACCACGCCTCCGTCTTCTCGATGTCCGCGACCTTCACCAGCGGCAGCCGGGCCGCGATCGCCACCGTCCGGTCACGACCGAGCAGCGCACCGATCCCGTACAGCGCGAGCGCGCCGATCACCGAGCCGGCCGTCGTCCACAGCAGGACGGCGAGCAGGCTCATCCGGCCGCTGCTCGCGGCGAATCCGGCCAGGGGCAGGATCACCTCGCTGGGCAGCGGCGGGAACAGGTTCTCCAGGGCGATGGCGAGACCGGCGCCAGGCGCGCCCAGCGCGTCCATCAGGTCGTTGACCCACTGCGGTCCCGTGTCCGCTGCGATGGCTGTCATGCCGCCACGCTAGGAAACCCAAGCTGAAGGATTCCTGAGGAAAAGCGTCAGCCGCAGCAGCCGCCTCCGCAGCAGCCGCCGCCTCCGCCGCCCGCGCGGGGGGCCGGTGCCGGGGCGGAGGCCGAGCCGCCCACCGCGACCGTGGAAAGGAGCTTCACCGTGTCGTCGTGACCCGAGGGGCAGGCCGCGGGAGCGGAGGACTCCGCCATGGGACGGCTGAGTTCGAAGGTGTCGCCGCAGGTCCGGCAGCGGTACTCGTAGCGAGGCATGCGCACAGGTTAACCGGCACGGTCAATGGCCGGCGGCGCCCCGTTCCTCGCGGATCCGGGAGACCACGTGGGAGACGGCCCGGCGTACGGCTTCGGTCTCCGTGAGGAAGTGCCAGTAGTCGGGGTGGCGGCCCTCCAGGGTGGCGATGGCGCGGTCCAGGCGGGACACCGCGTCGTCCAGGGGACGGGCGTGGCGCGGGTCGGGGGTGTTGCGGCCGGCCATGGCGAGGCGCTGGGCGTCGCGGATGGCGAAACGGGTGCGGTCGATCTCCTGCTGGGGGTCCTTCTGCACGGCGTTCAGGCGGCGCAGGCGGTCGCCGGCGGCCGAGACGGCCTCGTCGGTGGTGTTCAGCAGGGCTCGTACGGTCGACAGCAGGGCCGTGGCGTCGGCCCAGCGCTGTTCGTCGCGGGCGGTGTGGGCCTCGGCCAGTTTCGTCTCGGCCTGGCGTACGTTCTCGGCGGCGATATCGGGGACGCGTTGCAGGTCCTGCCAGCAGGCCACGGTGAAACGGCGGCGCAGTTCGCTCAGGATCGGTTCGACCTGCTCGGAGCGGGTGGTGAGGGCCTGGGCGCGGGTGCGCAGGGAGACGAGCCGGTGATCGATCTCGGCGGCGCGCTCCGGCAGCCGCTCGGCCTCCACGCGGACCGCTTCGGCCCCGCGCGTGACCCGCTCGGCCCGCTCCAGGGTCTGCGGTACGCCGTGCTGCCCGGCGCCCTGGTTCAGCTTGGTGAGCTCGGGGGACAGGGCGGCGAGACGGGCGGCGAGGTCGTCCGCCTTCAGCCCTGTCGCCCGGACGGAGTCGAGGGCGTTGGAGGCGGCGAGCAGGGCCTGCCGGGCGCGCTCGACCGCGGGGGCGAGGCGGGCCAGCTGGGTCTCGGCCTTGCCGAGCAGCGGGCCGAGGCCGTCGGTGAACCGGTCCAGCTCCTGCTTGACCCGGCCGAGCTCCTCCTTGGCGGCGGTCAGCTCGCTGCGGGCGCGGGAGGCGACCGAGGCCTCCAGGTCGTCGCGGTCGAGGTCATGGGCGTCGACGGCGCTGATGTACTGGTGGCTGGCCTCGTCGATGCGCCGGCCGAGCGCGTCGAAGTCGGCGACGGCGCGCCGGGCGGCGGGGGAGTCGTCGACGGCGGTGATCGTCTCGATCGAGATGCGCAGGTCGCGCTGCGCGGTGTCGAGCTCGTAGAAGGCGGCCGCGGCGGCGTCCTTCGCGGCCTGCGCCTCGGCCCGCTGGCCCTCGGCACGACCGCCGAACCAGCGCCGGGTGCCCCCGCCCGCGAAGGCGGCGGGCAGCGCCAGCGCGGCCAGCAGCGGCAGCCCCATCAGGGTGAGCGCGTCACGGAACGGGCCGGGAGTACGGGGGAGGCGGCGGCGCGGGCGGCGAGCGCGCGACACCGACGGCGAGTACGGCTGCGCTGGAGTCGCCGTCACATCCCTCTCCCGTGCTGTGGTCCACCCTGCCCGGTGTCATTCTCCCACCGGTTAAGGACGAACACACGGGCCGGTTAGTTCGCCGTTCGGACCGTCACTTTGCCGTCGCCGGTGCGGGCGGACACCACATGGGAGCTGCTCTCGTCACGGGGGACGGACACATCCACGCCGCCGTCACCGGTCTCGGTGGTCACCCGGTAGGTGGCCTTGGGCAGCGCGATGGTCACGGAACCGTCGCCGCTGCGGGACTCCACGCGGTCCGGTACGGCGCCGAGTTCCAGGCGGACGGAGCCGTCGCCGGTGTGGGTGCGGACGTCACGGGAGGAGACGTTGGCCCGGATGGATCCGTCGCCGGTGCGCAGCTCCAGAGGGCCGGTGGTGTCGGTGACGCGGACGGAGCCGTCGCCGGTGCGGATGTTCAGGGGGCCGGTGGAGCCGGTGACGCGGACCGAGCCGTCGCCCGTGCGGATGCTCAGCGGGTCCCGGAAGCCGCGGGCGTGCACGCTGCCGTCGCCGTCCTTGACCTTCACGGTGACGCCGCGCGGTACCTCGATGCGGTGCTTGGCCGAGCAGTCGACGACGACGCCGGAGCACTTCAGCCGCAGCACCAGCCGGTCGTCCCGCATGGACCAGGTGGCCTTGGGTTCCTTGCCGACGACGACCGAGCCCTGGAACCACCGGGTGACCTCGATCCGGCCCGCCGGGTTCGAGTCGGCGGCGACGATCTCGAGGGCCGAGTCGTCGGAGTCGACGGTGAGCGTGCGGCTCTCCAGACCGAAGGACCGGTGGTCGGGATCGGTGTCGTCCCCGGCGGACGCGCCGCAGGCGCTGAGACCGGCGACGAGCACGACCAAGGCACCGGCGACGGCGACCGCGCGGGCAGAGACTGGGCGGGTGGTGCCAGTGGTGCCAGTGGTGCCAGTGGTGCCTGTAGTGCCGGTGGTGCGAGTGGTGCGGGCCATGACGGTCTCCCCCCGGGCGGACGACGAGCGCTCTCGAGCGCTCTACGACCGTATGGACCCAGGGCCCGCTCGGGGATCCGGGCCGCTCCCGGATCCAAGGTGGGGTTATCCCCCGGGCCGGCCCACGGCTACGGGTTTGCGGGACCGTGCCCCGGGCAATGTAGGCTGTCGACTCGTCCTGGGCGTATGGCTCGGGAGCCGGGTGCGTAGCTCAGGGGTAGAGCGCCTGCCTTACAAGCAGGATGTCGGCGGTTCGAAACCGTCCGCGCCCACGGGATTAGTCAGCAGGTCAGAGGCTCTCCAGGGACTTCCCTTGAGAGCCTCACCTGTGATCGAAGTCCACAAAGAGTCCAGACAAGACGAGGACGGCGCGGGACAAGCGGCACCGCCTCGGATCACCAGCCGATGGTCTGACCCTCCGGGGTGACGGTGACGGTGAAGTCCTCCAGCATCGGTGCGCCGGCCGCACACCAGCGGCCGAACTGCTCCTCCACGGCGTCCCACAAGGGCTCCGGTCCGCCCTGCCGGACGCGCCACCGGCCGCCGTCCTCGAATACCGCGGCCCATGAGCCGGTGCCGACGTCGACCAGAACGTCCTCGGTGCGCCCGTCCCGCTGCATCGTCAGCCGTTGGGCGCCCGGCACGGCGAGCTGCACGACGAACCGGGAAGACCAGTTGTCCAGCACCTCGGCGCCGGTGACGGTCTCCCGTTCCTTGCCGTCGTCGAGGTCTGGGAGCAGGCCGAGCGGTGGCGGCATGTGCGGGCGCGCGAGCATGAAGTTCACCCCGCCGCCCAGCAGCGGGCCGGCCGCCGTGCCGTCCTCATGGACGGTCAGGCGCGCGAGTTCCGAGGAGCCGAGCCATCCGCAGATGGTCGCCAGGATCAGGCCGCCGGGCCGGGTCTGCTCGATCCACCGCTGAGGCACCGTACGTACGCCGCACGTGGCGATGACCCTGTCGTAGGGCGCTCCCGCGCGGTGGCCGAGGAGCCCGTCGCCGGTGACGAGGGTGGGGTACGTCTCGAGGTGGCCGAGTGCGGCCCGAGCCCGCGACGCTACGCGCGGGTCGTACTCGATCGAGGTGACGTTTCCTGCGCCGAGCCGCGCGCAGAGGACGGCGGTCGAGTAGCCGGTGCCGGTCCCGATCTCCAGCACCTTGTGCCCGTCCTCGACCTCGAGGTCCTCCAGCATGCGCAGCACGAGGGAGGGCAGCGTGCTGGAGCTGGTCGGCTCGCGCATGATCCGGCCGTGGATGTCTTCCGGCACGATCGTGCCGGCGATCTGGGTCACCCAGCGACTCGTCCGCGTAGCAGCCTTCCAGCCAGCCCGCGTCACCTTCCCGTACGGGCTCCCACGCGGTGAACTCCGTGCCGACCGCCCGCCGGAAGTACCCGTGGCGCAGGAAGTCGTGCCGCGGGACGGCCTCAGCGGCCTGCTTCCACGACTCGGTGCGGAGACTGCCGGACGCCGTCAGCCTGTCGAGCAGCTGCCGGTGAAGCTGTGCTTGATCGGTCACGTCTTCCTCTCAAGAAGGGTCGTCAGGGCCGCGCACATCGGCAGGCCGGTTTCGGTCTCCAGCCAGTGCCACTGGCCGCTTGGGTTGCACTCCAGGAACCACCATCGGCCGTCCTCGCCCACAGCGAAGTCGAAAGCCCCGAAGGCCAGTCGGAAGTGGTTCATGTAGCGGTGGAGCGCCGGCCGGATGCCGGGCGGTGCTTCGACCGGGGTGTAGGCCAGCCGGCTGTAGTCGGTGCGCCAGTCGAGGAGGTCGGAGTCGATACGGACGCAGAAGACGTACCCGCCGATGACGGTCACCCGGACGTCGGCGGTCTTGACGACGCGCTGCTGGAAAAGGTGCGCCGTGCCCGCGACGTCGTCGTCGATGTCCGCTGCGGACACCTCGGCGACCTTGACGACGGACGAGACGCCGTCGACGCGGTACACCGGGTTGTACAGCGGCTTGTAGATCACCGAGCCGTGCGCCTTGATGAAGGCCCGGGCCGCGTCGGGGCTGGAGGTGATGAGCGTGGGTGGCACCAGGAACCCGGCGGCTGCTGCTGCGGCCAACCCGGATGGTTTGAACTCGGCGTCCCCGATGCGGTGCGGGTGGTTGACGTAGAGGCAGCCGGGCAGTGAGGCCAGGACTCCGCCGAGTCCATACCGGGCCTGGGTGATGGCGAACCGTGCGTCCTGCTCGTCGAGGTGCGGGAACGCGAAGCCGCTCGGCCGGCGGTAGTAAAGGGCCCGGACATGCGCCAAGTCCGCGGTGCGCGACGGCGTGCGGAGACTGCCCTGCAGGCCGTGCTCGGTGATCTCTGCCTCCACCGACAGTGATGCGGGGAAGTCCCCCGAGTCGAGCCGCACGACCGGGACACCCCGGTCGTGCAACTCTCCGATCACCACGTCGGCGGTGGGGTCGTGCAGGCTGGTGACGACCAACACCGGACGCGGATCACTTATCTCCAGCACCTGGCCGGCGCCGTCGTAGAACCGGGCGGTCTGCGTGGCCGGGTCCAGCTCGGCGTGGGCGTAAGCGGGGGCCATGGTGGGGTAGGGCGCCATGCGACCGAGCCCTCATGGGCGGGCGGTGACGAGGCCCTGCGAGATCGCGGGGCTGGTGGGCAGACGGTCGGTGTGAACGAACATGCCTCTCCCAGTGTCGTAGGTGTGGAGCGTGCAACCTGCCCCGGGCTTGACGGTCCAAGGTGGGGGCCCAGGGCGGGAGTCTCAGGCGGTGACGGCGCGGTGGACGCGGCTCACCGGTTCTTCCTCTCAGGCTTCGACCCCGGGCGCTTCGGGGCACTTGGGGCCGCAGGCGTACACCTCGACGTCGAGGTCGTAAGCGGCCACGCCGCCACGGGAGAAGCCCACGCTGACTCCGCCGTTACGGAGGGAGGCGTTGCACCAGACGCAGTTCCAACCCGCGTACTGCAGATGCGTCAGATCGGTGGGATGCGGGAGAACGGGGCTCATGACGCGCCCTCCGATGCGAGACGGCGCAGGCCCGTGCGTTCAGGGCGGGGCCTGTTACGGAGGCACGAGCCGCACGCCGAGACATGGATCTTGTACACGTCAGCCGCTTTGGCTCGGACGCAGGTACCGCAGCCGCGGGGGAAGATGGTCACCCCGTTCGGGCCGGGCCGGATGCCGAGGTCCCGCGCCGTGTACGGGACCAGGCTGGCGCCGCACCACACGCAGATCGTGCCCTCGGAACCCCGACAGCGTGGAGACGTTCGGCAGCGGCAGCAGGGCGAGGGCCGCAGCGCCGGCACCTTCCACGGTCGTCATCAGCTTGCCTGCCCAGCAGTCGGCGTGGGCACCCTGTGGCATCCGCAGGACACGATGTTCCACGTACGGCCAGCCCTTCGCTGTGCGCGGCCTGCCGGGGAAAGAGCTCGGCTGACGGCCCCGCAGTACCAGCAAGCCCGCCCATGTAGACGGGCGATACTTACCGGACCGTGAACCCTGACCAGCGGCTCGGTGCGGCTGCTCATCACCGGCTCCCATCTGCCTGTTCGCTGACTACGGACAGATGATGGGCCGCTACGAGAGGCACAAGGGATACAGCGTGTATCCCCTCAGATGGCGCCGATCCATTCCGCGAAGCTGGTCAGCGACTCGGCGTCTGACCGCTTCAAGCGGCGCACCGTCGCAGCGGCTTCGCGCGCCCATGGGTGCTCGCGGGTGTGCTGGGGTGCGATGGACCTGGCCACCTTCAGCGACTCGAAGGCATCGTCGGGGCGACCGGCCCAGACCTGGGCGCGAGCGAGTTCGATCCAGAATCCCGACTGTCTCTCGGCCGGCATGTCCTTTGGAGGAGTCCACTCGTCCGCGATGTCCAGCGCTCGCTGGAGATGCTCTTGGCCCAGGCTGACCGCTACGGACACTTCGTGCGCGCGCACCGTGTCCGGTCCGAACTGCGTGCCGCCGTAGGCGTCTTCCGGCAGCGAGTCGCCGAGGCGGTGGGCTTCGCGGAGGTGAAGCGCCGCGGCGTCGGCGTCACTCGCCCGGGCTGCGATCACGGCAGCCCGCATGTGCAGTGCGCCGCGGGCCGCCGCCGCGGCCCGGCTCAACGGGCTGGGGCTGGTGTCGATGGCCTGCTCCAGGGCCGTGAGGCCCTGTGCGTGGGTGCGAGCAGCGAAGAACGTCTCGGTGCGCACGTATGCGGCGGTGGCCTGGGCGATGCGGTCCTCGGTCTGTTGGGCGGCCCATCGCATCAGCTCGATCAAGCGGGCAGACAGGTCGTGGTACCCGAACTTGTAAGAGACCGCATCGGTCGACCGTGCGGTTACGGCGAGGAGCTGGGCGACGCGGAGCCGGTCGGCGCCCGAGTCGTGATGCAGCGCGGCGAGAGAATCGCAGAGGAGGTGCGGGGCCCGCTCGGCGATCCGCGCGTACTGGGCACCCAGCCGCCACTGCACCAGCACGCCGACGGCGGAGTCGAGCTCGGGCAGTGGACGGGGCATGGTGTCCGTTGGGATGTCGCCGGGCTCAAAGGCGCCGTCCTGCCAGGCCTTCGCGCACAACACCGGGCCGGTCAGCGGGGGATCAGGTCAGCAGGACTCCTCGAACTTCACCGCGGTGAGCGTCACAGGCTGGCCGTCCAGCTTGGCGCCGGCGGCGGGCTCCTGGCTGCACACCTTCCAGTTCGACTCCATGAGGACCATGCGGTCCTGGCCGGAGGCATCGTTGACGGTGATGCTCGTCGAAGCGTCGAGGCCCTGGCGGGCGACCTTGATGGCCTTGCCCTTGAAGTCGGGCATCGTGCCGCCGGCCTCCTCAGGGGCGGCGCCCTCGTCCTTGGCCGGGCAGTCCTCTTCGAGCTTGACCGTGGCGAAGTCGACCTTGGTGTCGGTGGAGTGCTCGCCGGCCTGCGGGGCCTGGGAGCACACCTTCCAGTTCCGGTCGAACGCCTGCATGCGTCCGCGGCCGAGGGCGTCGTGCGAGGTGAGGCTGTAGAACCCTGCCTCTTGGGCCTGGTCCTGCGCGGACTGAAGGCCCTTGCCGGTCATGTCGGGCAGCGAGACGGTCTCGGCCTTCGTGGTGTCGTTGCTGGTGTCGGCCTTGTCGTTGCTGCCCTGGCTGGGCTTGGAGCTGTTGCCGCTGCTCGTGTCGGTGCCTTCGCAGGCGGTGAGTGTGAGCAGGGCGGCCGCGATGAGTGCGGCTGTGGTGGTGCGCTTGATCATGGTGTCCCCCTTGTGTGGTGCAGGTGCTGAGGGAGCATCATGCGCCGTGTGGAGGAGGCGTGGATGTGGAGTGACGTTTCCGTGACACGAATGGGTGTCAGTTGCGTCCGTTTCCAGGCATGCCGAAGGGAGTGGAGGCCTTGCAAGCAGGATGTCGGCGGTTCGAAACCGTCCGCGCCCCGCATCCTGCAGGGCAGGATCCCGCACCACCAGCAGGCCATCGGGAACAGCGGCCGACCTTCAGCCGCTACGACGTCCCGTCGGTCTCCTCCGGCGGAGCCTCGTGCGCGTGTTTCAGTGCCGAGCGGGCCGACACCCGCTCGGGACCCGTGAGTTCGGACCAGTAGCGGTGCGTGCTGACGAACACCGCGAGCTCGTGTTCACGCCGCCGGAGCTTTTCCACTTCGGCCTGTTCGTCGGCTGTCCAGCCGGGGGAGGCGGGGCGCTCCACCTTGCGCCAGCCGTTGTCGTCGCTGAAGCCGTCCAGTGGTTCCACCGACCAGGGGAGTCGCTTCAGCAGGGCCGACAGCTCGGCCCGGACCTGATGGAGTTCCTCCTGACCGGCGAGGAGGTCACTCGGAAAGTCATAGGTCGTTGCCACGGCCCAATGATACGCCTGTTCGAATTGAGTGGGCGAGTTTGCTCCCGTGGTTCATGCGAACGAGTGTTCCTCGTTCGTTCCCGGCAGAGGGGCGCAGGGGTGAGACTGGAGGCATGTGCCGGAGTATCAAGACCCTTCGTCCGCCCGTGATGCCCGAAGAGGCCACGGAGGCGGACATTCGGGCTGCCGCGTTGCAGTACGTGCGGAAGGTTTCGGGCTTCCGCGCCCCCGCCGCTCACAACCAGGAGGTGTTCGACCGCGCCGTGGAGGCCATCGCCCAGGCCACGGCCGAGTTGCTGGACGGGCTGGAGGTCCGTGGCGCCCGGGCCCAGCGGGCAAGCTAGCGCCGACTGACCCACAGGGCACCTCCCAACCCCAGGTCTACGACGCCCGCGGCTCCCTGCGCATCAGGTACGCCGCGCCCGCCCCCGCCCCGAACAGCGCCCCCACCGACACCGCCGTCCCCAGCCAGCTCGCGCCCAGCCATTGGGCTCCGAACCAGCCGAGGGCGACGCTGTACGTGGCCCAGGTGAGGCCCGCCAGGGCCGACCAGGGCAGGAAGTCGCGGGCGCGGCGGTGGGCGGCGCCTGCGCCGAGGGAGACGACCGAGCGGCCGGCGGGGGCGAAGCGGGCGAGGACGACGAGGGCGCCGCCGCCCCGCGCGAGGGCCGTGCCGAGACGTTCCTGCGCGGTGGTCAGGCGCCGGGAGCGGGAGATCGCCCGGTCCAGACGTTCGCCGCCGCGCCAGGCGAGGCGCCAGGCGGCCAGGTCACCCAGGACGGAGGCGGTGGCCGCGCAGAGGGTCAGCACCAGGATGTCGGGCACGTCGGCCGCCGAACCCGCGGCCGCCGCCGTCGCCGCCGTGATCACCAGGACACCGCTGGGCAGCACCGGCAGGAACACGTCGAACAGGACCGACAGGGCCACCACCGCGTAGATCCATGGGCTGCCAAGCAGCGACCCCACATGCTCCAGCACCGCAACTCCCCGTTGGTCCCCCGTGGGCCAGACCGTGCCGCGGTGGCGCGGCGGAGCGGCAGGAGTGGCCGATGACAGCCATGCAGCGTACGCCTGGGGTGTGACGGGCGGTTCACGGGGGGCTCGTACGTTCGGTACCGAGTGTTCACCTCGTCCCGAGTCGTCACCCGGCTGCCGTGTCCCGGCGTATACGCCAGAGCGGCGCCTCCCCGCACGCAAGGGGAGGCGCCGCTCTGCCCGGCGCGGTGCGGGCGGGTCAGGCCACCACCGGTGTCTGGTCCGTGGACTGCCGTCCCTGCGCCGACGTTCGCCTGGCCAGCAGCCGGTCCACGCCGAACGCGCCGGAACCCGTGAAGATCAGCAGGAACATGGACCAGCAGTACATGGCCGCGCCCTCGCCGCTGTTCTCGATCGGCCACAGTCCCTGCGGCTGGTGGACCTTGAAGTACGCGTACGCCATCGCGCCGGAGGCGATGAACGCCGCGGCGCGGGTGCCCAGGCCCAGCAGCACCAGGCTGCCGCCGACGAGTTCGATGACGGCCGCGTACCAGTTCGGCCAGGCGCCGGTCGCCGCCGTGCCGCCCTTGCCGTCCGCACCTCCGAGGACACCGAAGAGCGCGACGGCGCCGTGGCAGGCGAAGAGCAGGCCGATGACGATCCGGAACAGTCCGAGAGCGTACGGCTGCGCGCCGTTGAGGCGTGCGGTCATGTGGGGGTCTCCTTCGGTCGGCCGGCCAGGGGAGGGCCGGTCGGGGGACGGAACCGATGAGTAACCCACGTTAGGTGCGCCTAATCGATGCTTGCAAGTTCAACATTGGGCCAATGGTTTACCTGCTGTTGGGGCTCACTTTCGGTCGCAGTCGCACGTAGAGCCGCTCTCGCCACCGCGTCCGCGTCCGAAAGCATGACTGAATCCACACCCGGACGAGCCCCCGCCGCCGTCACCCAGTGCACGCCCTCCGTCGGCACGCCCAAGGCGAACCGCCTGGCGTGCGGGCCTCCTTGGCGGTCTATCAGGTGGTAAGGGCGTGGTGTGACATCCAACCCGCCTGTCTCATAACCGTCGACGGTGTGCGGACGGCACTGCCCGGTCCGCAGCAGCCCCGCGAGGAGGGCGTCGGCTGTTCTCCGCAGGTCGGTTTCCGGCAGACGGGCCTCTATGAGGGTTGTCACACGGACGACCGAACCCGGCACGTCGGGTGAGTGTGCCGCCCAGGCTCCGTCCACCTCCGTCACCTTCAGGCGCGGCCCGAGCACGCGCACCACCCCCGCCTCCACCAGGGCCGCCAGCTCCTCGATGCGGCGCCGGGGCGGGCCGATGGACAGGAAGGCGTTGAGCGGGGTGTACCAGCGGTCCAGGTGGTCCCGGCGGGAGAGGCCGGCCAGGCCGCCGTGGTCGACGATCAGCCGGAGCTCGTTGCGCAGGTCGCGCAGCACGTCGAGGGCCGCCTTCAGCGGGCCGCGCACATTGCCCAGGGCGGCCTGCGCGGCGTCCTCGCGCAGGTACGACAGCAGCCAGTCACGCCACTGGCCGGGATGCGCGAAGTCCCGTCCGGCATACGGCCGGGAGATCCGCTCCCAGGACCAGCGGTCGGCGTCCGCCACGCCGAACTCGCCCAGCAGCACCGCCTCTTCGGGGTCGCCGTGCGGTACGGACAGGAAGTGACCGGTGAACTCCTCGCACCGTCGCGCGGAAACTCCCGCCCGCCGGAGCAGCGCGGTGCAGTACACCGTCTCCACCTCCTTCGCGACCAACGGCCATATCTCCGCCAGGAAGTCGGGCGCCTCCCCGGAGTCGGCGCGCTTGCGGAAGCCCGCGATCACCTCCGGTGTGAGGACCAGCGGGACGTGCCGGCCGTACGCCCCCTTCGCGTTGTCGCCGCGGGCCTGGTACGGGACGCCCCGCCGGGAACCGGCGTACAGCCGCGGCTCGCGGCCGGAGGGGAGGTAGCGCAGGCCCTGGGCGTCCCGTACGAAACGGCCGCCGCGGCCGGTCGTCAGCAGGGCCGTGTGGTCGAAGAAGTTGAGGCCGAGGCCGCGCAGCAGGACGGGGTCGCCGGGCGGTACGGAGGACAGGTCGACGTCGGCCGGGTTGGCGGGCGGCACGTGGCGCAGCCCGTGGTGTGCGGCGTGGGCCGCCAGGCGCCGCTGGACCGGGTCCGCGGTCGTCGGCAGGTGCCCCTGGGTCAGGACCACGGCGGACAGGCCGGTCAGGATGCGGCCGTCGTCGAGGGCGAGGGCCTGGCGGCCGCCGGGGGTGTCGTCGAGCCGTACCGCGCGTGCCCGGTGCGTCTCGACGCGGACGGTCGCCGGCGCGTCGCGTACGACCTGCGCGAACACCCACTTCAGATAACGGCCGTAGTCAGCCCGGGTCGGGTACTCGTCCGGGCCGAGCGTGCCGCGCGCCCACTCATGCAGGCTCGGGCCCGGGCGGATCGGGCCCGAGCAGTCCACGCTGTCGTCGGTGAACAGGGTCACCTGGCAGGCCACGGTGTTCATCAGCAGCTCGGGCGACTGGTCGGTACGCCAGACGCGGCCGGGCCCCGGCGGATCCGGGTCGATGACGTGGACCGTCAGCCGGGCCCCGGGCGGGAGGAGTTCCGGTGCACAGGCGCAGAGGCGTTCCAGGACGCTGGTGCCGCGCGGCCCGGCGCCGACCAGGGCAATGGAGAACGGTGCGGGTTCCTCGGCCGGTGCGGATCCCTCCGGCAGGGTCTCCTCCGGTACGGATTCCTCGGTCGACGCAGGCAAGGGTGGTACTCCCGGGCGTGTGGGGCGCGTTCGGCGGTCCGCCGGTGGGGAAGCGGACGGTCCGCCTCATCATGCCGTCGCCGGAGTGGGAACCGAGGCTCGTGGTCAAGGATTGACGTTCGCTGTGGGATGCGTCACGAGCATCACGGGGCACAGGAGCAGTAAACGGGCGGAACGGGTCCGTTACGGGGCAAGCTCGGAGTCGAGGAGCGTCGTCAGGCGTGGGCCCTTGCCCTCCCGGGCGCGTGCCTGCTCCAGTCGCAGCCGTGCCGAACGGCCGCGCAGGGTCAGCGTCATCAGCTGGTTGCCGAACCAGGGGCCGCCCGTCTTGCGCCAGCCGACCGGCGGCCGGGGGAGGCGTCCGTGCCGGGCGAGGCAGCGGCCGAGCGCGCGTGCCACCGCGGTCCAGCCGACGCGGAAGCCCATCCGGATCGACAGGGGGACGGAGTTGTGGACGGGCGAGCAGACGAGCTGCACCACCCGGGCGTCGGGGCCCGGCCCGGGCCACGAGGGCTCGGCGATGTAGGCGTGGTGCACGTCCCCGGACAGCACGCACACGGTCGCAGGGGCGCCTCGCCCCGAGCCGGCCTCGGCGATCAGCTCCGCGAGCCCGGCGAACGACTCGGGGAACGCCGACCAGTGCTCCAGGTCGGCGGCCCGCCGCACCTTCTCCCCGAACCGCGCCCAGCGCTCGCCGCGCTCGCCCCGGCACAGCGCCGCGTTCCAGCCCTCGGCGTCGTGCACCAGATGCGGCAGCAGCCAGGGCAGCGAGGTGCCGAGGAGGAGGTGGTCGTACGACCCGGGGCTGTCCAGCACCTGCTCGCGCAACCAGGCGTCCTCACCCGGGACGAGCATCGCGCGGCTGCCCTCGTCGAGGACCCGGGCCGCCCGGCTGTCGACCATCAGCAGGCGGACGCGCCCGAAGTCGCGCCGGTAGCTCCAGCGGGCCGTGGCCGGATCGGCGTCGGCCCGGGCGGCGAAGGTGCGCAGCACCTCGGTGCCGTCGGGGACCTTGCGGACGGCCTCGTACACCGGGTCGGCCGCCAGCTCCTCCGGTGAGAGGTTCCCCAGGTGCTGGTGGACCCAGTACGACATCAGCCCGCTCAGCAGCCGCTCCCGCCACCAGCCGGTGGCCCGCATGTCGGCGAGCCAGGCGGCGGAGGTGTTCCAGTCGTCGACGACGTCGTGGTCGTCGAAGATCATGAAACTGGGCACGGTGGACAGCAGCCAGCGGATGCGGGGGTCGAGCCAGGACTCGTAGTAGAGGTGCGTGTATTCCTCGTAGTCCGCGACCCCGTTGCCCGGCGGGTCGTTCAGGTCGCGGCGGGCCGCCAGCCAGCGCTGCGTCGTCTCGGAGGTCTCGTCGGCGTACACCTGGTCGCCGAGCAGCAGCAGGACGTCGGGCCGCTCGCCCTCCGGGGCGGCCACGAGGCGGGTGGCCAGCGCGTCCAGGGCGTCCGGGCCGACGGGGTCGTGTCCGCCGGCGGGAGGGGCGGCCCAGCGGCAGGAGCCGAAGGCGACGCGGAGGCCGCCCTCGCCGCCCGGCGCGTGGATCGCCGAGGGCGGGAAGGGGGAGTCGGGCAGCGGCCACACGGGGGTGTCGTCGAGGAGGACCTCGTACGTCGTGGACGTGCCGGCCGTGAGCCCGGTCACCGGGATCAGCGCGTAGTGGTGGCCCGCCACCTGGAAGGTCGGGGCCGTGCCGCCGGCGCCGTCGGCGCAGCGCACCGCGGCCGTGCACGGACGGCTCGTCTCGACCCATACGGTCGCGGACGAGCCGTCGGTGTACCTCAGCAGCGGTCCGAGCCGCAGTCCGGCCATCGTGGCCCCCTCTCCGTCGCCCCGTACGGTACGGAACGACGGAGGTCAGCGGGGAGGTCCCGACACGTAAATCGCGTGTCAGCAGTTCGCGAGGTGGTTCTGGAGCGCGGACTTCTCGGCCGAGTCGACGGAGAGGTCGTAGTAGTACTTCACCTGGACCCAGGCGCGGACGTAGGTGCAGCGGTACGTCGTCCGGGAGGGCATCCAGGTGGCCGGGTCCTGGTCGCCCTTGGCCTGGTTGACGTTGTCGGTGACCGCGATGAGCTGCGGGCGGGTCAGGTCGTTGGCGAAGGACTGGCGACGGGAGGTCGTCCAGGAGTCGGCGCCGGAGTCCCAGGCCTCGGCCAGCGGGACCAGGTGGTCGATGTCGACGTCGGAGGCGGCGGACCAGGTCGCGCCGTCGTAGGGGGAGTACCAGCTGCCGCTGGTGGCGGCGCAGGAGGAGTCCTGCTGGACGTTCGAGCCGTCGCGCTTGAGGACGACCTCGCGGGTGTTGCAGGAGCCGGACTGGGTGATCCAGTGCGGGAAGAGGTCGCGGTTGTAGCCGGTGCGGTCCTCGGTGGCCACGGTGAGCGAGGCGAGGTAGGAGCGGGCGGTGGCCCCGCTGACGGGGGTGGGCAGGGCGGCGGAGGCGGCCGGGCCGTTGAGAAGGCCGGCCGAGGCTATGAGACCCGTGAGGCCCGCGAGTATGCTGAGCCGTCGACGCGCGTAGAACTTCGGCATGCGAACTCCCTTGTGGGGTGGGGGCGTTGGGCTGCGAGCGAGGGAATGCTCGTCGCGCCTTGTTGCGGGGAGGTGTGCGCCCGGTGAGAAGTTAGTGACGCGGTCATGACATGACAAGGTTCACGGCGGAACTTTTCGCTCCAGGGGTCTCCACCTGCTGGTCCTCGAAGTCGGGTAAGTGAGCGTGACCATGTATGAGTGAGTGTCGTTGTCAGAGCGTGAATCTGACGGAATGGGCGAAGACGCAGGGCGTGCATCCGCAGACCGCGTATCGCTGGTTCCGTGAGGGGACGTTGCCGGTACCGGCTCAGCGGGTCGGGCCACGCACGATCCTGGTGAACATCGACGCGAACACCACGCCCGAGGCCATCGGCGGTCTGGGTCTGTATGCCCGCGTGTCCTTGCACGATCAGAAGACGGATCTGGAACGCCAGGTCGCTCGGCTGTCGGCGTGGGCAGCGAAGGCCGGTCACCGAGTCGTTCGTGTTGAGGCGGAGATCGCTTCCGGGATGAACGGCTGCCGTTCCAAGGCCCGGCGTCTGCTGGCCGACCCGAACGTGACCTGTGTGGTGGTGGAGCACAAGGACCGGCTCGGCCGGATGAACGTCGAGCTTGTCGAGGCTGCCTTGTCCGCGACGGGCCGTCGGCTGCTGGTCCTGGACGACGGCGAGGTCGAAGACGACCTGGTGCGGGACATGGTGGAGGTGCTGACCTCGTTCTGCGCCCGCCTGTACGGGCGCAGGTCGGCGAAGAGCCGCGCCCGCAAGGCACTGGAAGCCGCCGAAGATGGCTGACCTCCGCCCGATCGCCGCGCCGTTCGTCGCTCTCGGCCCGTCCGGTGTGGCGGTACGTACCCGGCTGAGGGGCCTCACGCCCGAGGATGAGAAGGTTCTGCGCTTGGTGGGTGCGCACCTGGGCTCGCTCGCCTCGAAGGACCTCAAGGCGCGTTGCATGGAGGGCCTGGAGCACTCCACCGAGTCATGGGCGGTCCGCAAGCGGGACCTGACGGCCGAGTCGTCGTCCAGGTGGGCCGGGTCGATCACGAAGGCCACGCATGAGCAGTGGGCACTCGCCCGGCGCGGCCAGGCCGCACACGTGCAGTCCCTCGAAGCCGGTATCACGACGATCCGACACCGGCTGTCGCTGCCGGTCGGGCACAAGGGCACCAAGCCGGCTCCGGGCGGCTACCGCTCCGCGCACGAGTGGTTCCACAAGACGCGACGGCTGCATGTGCTGGAGGACCGGCTGGAGCAGGTCCGGGCCGACCGGGCAGCGGGCCGGGTGCATGTCGTGCGTGGCGGCAAACGTCTGCTGGGCACCCGCCACAACCTCGATGCGGCGCAACTCACCGAGGCCGGGTGGCGTGAGCGGTGGGAAGCCGAGCGCTGGTTCCTTAAGGCGGACGGCGAGTCGGGGAAAAGGTTCGGCAACGAGACGATCCGCATCACGCCCGAGGGTGAAGTATCGATCAAGCTCCCGGCCCCGCTCGCCGACCTGGCGAACGCCAAGCACGGCCGGTACGTACTCGCTGCGCAGGTGCGGTTCCCTCACCGGGGGCAGGAGTGGGCCGACCGCGTGGAGGCCAACCGGGCCGTGGCCTACCGCATCCTCCCCCACTCTCGGCTTCGCTCGAGCGGGGGCACCCCCATCGACACGCAGCGCGGGCGCTGGTACGTGAACGCCTCCTGGCAGATCCCACCCACCAAGACCATCCCACTCGAAGCCGCCCTTGCCGAGGGCGTGATCGGCGTGGACACCAACGCCGACCACCTCGCCGCATGGCGCCTGGACACTCACGGCAATCCGATCGGCCGGCCGCGCCGGTTCTTCTACGACCTGTCCGGCACCGCCCAGCACCGCGACGCCCAGGTACGGCACGCCCTCACACGGCTGCTGAACTGGGCCAAGACCTGCGGCGTCAAGGCCATCGCGGTCGAAGACCTCGACTTCCAGGCCGAGAAAACCAGAGAGAAGCACGGGCGCAAGCGCCGATTCCGCCAGCTCATCTCCGGCATGCCGACCGGCAAGCTCCGCGCCCGGCTGACCTCCATGGCCGGCGCCACAGGTATCACGATCATCGCCGTGGACCCGGCCTACACCAGCAAGTGGGGCGCCCAGCACTGGCAAAAGCCGATGGCCGGCCCCACTCGTAAAACCACCCGGCACGATGCGGCGAGCATCGCGATCGGACGACGCGCCCAGGGACACCCGATCCGGCGACGGACGACACCGCCCCGTGCACACCAGAGCGATGTGCACGGGCATCGGACCGTCCAGGCCGACCGGCGCGCCCCTGGGCGTGAGGGACCCCGCCCCCGCATCCCCGGACCACGGACACGATCCGTGCCGCCAGACGCGGCGAGTACGCGGGCGACCAGGACACCCAAAACCGTTCGGAGTGTCCGCAGTGACCAGGTATGAGTCCAAGACTCACTCCTGCTCACTGATTAGGAACGGTCTCGCGTACCATGGACGGCGCAGAAGGGGAGTAGCTCTTCGCCGGACCGTCGACATACTGCTCAGCCCGCCTGAGCCGGCGCCCGGAGGCAGGTCCTACTGGTCCGTCCAGGGGCCCCGCCAGCGAGACCTTCGGCAAGCAGTGCACGCCCGTGCTCCACGGCACGGGCGCCGAGTGTGCTGCCGTGCCGAGGTGTCCAGCGTGAAGATCCAGCACTCTCGGTGGGGCGGCCCCGACCGATTGAGGAACCCTTGATCAGCCTGACCGTGACGGCCGTCGTCTTCGGCGTCGTCTTTCTCGCCGAACTGCCGGACAAGACCGCCCTGGCCGGCCTCGTCCTCGGCACCCGCTATCGCGCCTCCTACGTCTTCGCCGGTGTCGCCGCCGCGTTCGCGCTGCATGTCGCGCTCGCCGTCGCGGCCGGCAGTGTGCTGACGCTGCTGCCGCAGCAACTCGTGCACGCGCTCACGGGTGTGCTCTTCCTGGGCGGGGCCGCGATGCTGCTGATGAAGAAGGACGAGGGCGAGGGGGAGGTCCGCAAGCCGGAGGACCAGTCCTTCTGGAAGGTCTCGGGCGCCGGCTTCATGCTCATCCTGGTCGCCGAGTTCGGCGATCTCACGCAGATCATGACGGCGAACCTGGCCGCCCGCTACGACGACCCGCTCTCCGTCGGCCTGGGCGCGGTGCTCGCGCTGTGGGCGGTGGCCGGGATCGGCATCGTCGGTGGAAAGGCGCTGATGAAGAAGGTGCCGCTGCGGCTGATCACGCAGATCGCGGCGCTGGTGATGCTGGCTCTCGGGGTGTGGAGCCTGTGGGAGGCCGTGACCGGGTGAGCCGGGGCTAGGGCCTGTCGTTTGGATCACGCCGCAGACGCGGGGTCTGGCGCGCACCTCTACGGCGTTGTCATCGGTTGCCGACGCTCCGCGTCGACGCCCTCCTCCGCCTTGCAGCTGCATGCACCAGGCCCCGCTCACCGGCGCTGAAGAGGTGCCGTCGATTCCCTGCGACCTGATCCAAACGACAGGCCCCAGGAGAACGGTGGGTGAACGTCTGCGGGGGGCCTGGCGCGATCCGGGGATGTTTTGTACCGTGGAGAAACAAAGTGGCCCTCGCCCGTTTTCCCTGACCGGCGGGCGGGGCCGCCTTGTTCCTCCGGGGGCTGCCGTGTGCCCTCGTCCGCGCCCTGAGCCTTGGAGCTGCCGATGACGGCCACCCCCGTGCTCACCGCCCGCGCCCTCCTGCTGGACATGGACGGCACCCTCGTCAACTCCGACGCCTCGGTCGAACGCGTCTGGCGGCGCTGGTCCGAGCGGCACGGGCTCGACGCGGACGAGGTCATGAAGGTCGTCCACGGACGGCAGGGATACGCGTCGATGGCGCTGCTGCTGCCCGGCCGGCCGATGGAGCAGAACTACGCGGACAACGCCCGGATGCTCGCCGAGGAGACGGCCGACACCGAGGGTGTCGTCCCGATCCCCGGGGCGCCGGAGTTCCTCGCCTCGCTGCGGGGGCTGCCGCACGCGCTCGTGACCTCCGCCGACGTTCCGCTCTCGACGGCGCGGATGGCCGCGGCCGGGCTGGACCTGCCCCAGGTGCGGGTGACCGCGGAGTCCGTCGGGGCGAGCAAGCCCGACCCGGAGGGCTTTTTGAAGGGCGCCGCCGAGTTGGGTGTGGCGCCCGCGGACTGTGTCGTGTTCGAGGACTCCGGGGCCGGGATAGCGGCCGGGCGTTCCGCCGGGATGACGGTGGTCGGGGTCGGGTCCCGGGCCGCGTTCCACGCGCCGGACGTGGTGGTGGAGGACCTCACGCAGGTGCGCGTCCAGGCCGCGGAGGACGGGACGATCCGCCTGTACGTCGGGTGACGAACGCTACGCCGTGCGACGAGCGCTACGTCAGGTGACGAACGCTCGGGGACGTCGTCGGGTCGGTCAGACGTGGGCGGCGATGGTGCGCGCACACACCAGGGACTCGGTGTGTGTGGTGTCCACCTCCAAGTCGTAGCACACGCCCTCGTGCACCAGGTGTGCCTGTGACGCGGCCATGCCCCGGACCCGGTCGCCCCGGGCGATCTCACGCCCCGCGGCGACCGCGCTGTCGCATCTGACGCCGACCCACAGCACGTCGAGTCCGGCCAGGGCCTTCTGCCAGCGCTGCCGGGAGTGCGGTCCGCCGAGGAAGACGTCGTCGACGATGATTCTGGCGCCGGCGCGGGCCATCGCGGCGATGCCCTCGGTCCAGGCCGCGTCCAGTGCGCGGAACTCCGCGCCCACGCTCACCCCGCCGTCCGCCGCGAAGCTGATGCCGCCGTCCGAGCCCCGCATCTTCGCGGGCAGCGCCTCGACGAACGAGTCGATGCCGAAGGCCGGCCACGGATCCGGCAGCACCTCTTGCAGGCACCGTACGATCCCGGACTTGCCCGAGCTCGAACCGCCGTTGAGAACGATCACCTGAGTAGCCACGGCGTCACAGTACGGCGGCCGGGCCGGTCACGGATCCTCGGTTTCCGACTCCAGCTTCGCCCGCGTCTCCCGGTCGTAGACGCCGAGGTCGTCGGTCTGGATGCCGCGCGACCACTGGTAGGTACGGACGGCCTCCTCCAGCCGGCTGTCGTAGTCGCCGTCGGTGTCCTCGTCGTAGAGGTACAACTGGCTCAGCCGGAGCTGGAGTTCGGTGACCTCCGGGCCGCGGTCGCCCAGGCGCAGGACGGTGGGACCGCCGCTCTGGCGGGAGTTGCCCGGGGGCCCGTTCTCCGGGCCGGTGGCAGTGGCGGACGTCCGGGGTGCCGACGGGGTGGCCGACCGCGACGGGCTCGGCGAGGCGCTCGGCGTGGACGGCGACGGGGAGGCCGACGGGCTCCCGGTGGCCGACGGCGCCGGGGGGGCCGACGGGGTGGCCTGTGCGCTACTCACCGGTGGCGTGGACGCCGCGCTGCTCGACGGCGCGTCCGGCACGCTCGCCCGGAGGTCGTCCGGCAGCGCGGAGTTCCGGGACGGCGCCTCGTAGGAGAACAGCCCGCTCGCGTACCCGGCCGCGGCCACCACGGCGACACAGGCTCCGGCGGCCGCGGCGAGCAGCGCGGTACGCCGCCGACGCCGGGGCCTCCGGCCGGCCTCGTCCAGTTCCGGCACGCTCCGGTCCCGTCCCCCCGCACCGTCGAAAAGACGCAGGTCGGTGACGCTGGGTTCGGTCGCGGCGGGGGCCAGGGGCGTCGGGAGTGTCGGGAGTACGGAGGTGTCCGGGGAGGCCGGCAGCCCGGGAGTGGCCGGCGAGACCGGCAGCACGGCGGTCGCGTCCGGGTCGACCGGGCGCAGGGGCATGGTGGCGTCGGTGGGGGAGGGCGGGGACGCGGCACCTTCCGCGCGCGGGGCTTGCCCGGAGGTCGTCACGGGCCGTCGCGGGGCGCTTTCGGGCGTCCGCGCGGGGCCGTCGGTACGTGGGGGCTCCGCCGGGTGGGTCTGGGGCGGCTGCGGGGTGTCGTCGGCTGCCCACCCGGGGCCGTCGGTGTGCGGGGGTTCCGCAGGGTGGTTCTGGGACGGGGGCGGGGCGCTGTCGGCCGTCCGCCCGGAGGTCCACCGCGGGGGCTCGTCAGCCGTCCGCGCGGGGGTCCGTCGCGGAGCGCCTTCGGTCGCCCGCGCGCGGGTTTGGGCGTGTGAGGCCTCCGCGTGCGGGGGCGCGGTCGGACCGTCCGTGTGGGTTGGTCGCGGGGTGCCTTCTCCTGCCCGGGTGGGAGCGTCGGTGCGGGAGGTCTGGGCGTGCGGGGGCGAGGTGGAGTGGTCCGCCGGGGACGGCTGTGCGGGGCCGTCTGGGCGCGGGGGCTCCGCAGGGTGTGTACGGAACCGTCGCGGGGCGCCTTCGGTCGCCCGGGTGGGCAGCTCGGGGCCCGGGGCCTTCGGGTGCGCGGGCGTGGGCGGGCCGTCCGTGTGGGTTGGTCGCGGGGTGGCTTCTCCTGCCCGGGTGGGAGCGTCGGTGTGGGAGGGCTCCGCAGGGTGTGTCTGGGACGGTCGCGGGGTGGCTTCTCCCGCCCCGGCGGGAGCGTCGTCAGGTAAGGCCTGGTCATGGCGGGGCGAGGCGGAGTGGTCCGCTGGGGACGGCTGTGTGGGGCCGTCGGCGTGTCGGGGCTCCGCAGGGTGGAGACGGGACGGTCGCGGGGCCTCGTCGGCCGCCCGGCCGGGGGTTTGCCGCGAAGTGCCTTCCATCGCCCGCGCCGGGGCCTGGGCGGGTGCGGGCGGGCTGTCCGCGCGGGTGTGCCGTGGGGTGCCTTCGGACGCCTGAGTGGGTCGCTCCGGGTCCGCGGCCGTCGCGTGCGGGGGCGTGGGCGGGAGGTCCGTGCGGGTGCCTCGCGGGGCGCCTTCGGCTGGCCGCGCGGGTGCGCCGGGGTGCGAGGGCGACGTGGTCCGGGCCTTTGCGGAGGGGCGTCGTGGGGTGTCGCCGTGCTCGGGGGACTGCGGGAGTTCGACGTAGGGGCGGATCCGGAGCGGGTCGAAGTCCTCCGCTGCTGCCGCCTCGGTCGTGCGGGCGTTGCGGAGGGCCTCCGCGGCGCGCTGGGTGCAGGTGCAGGACGGGGTGTTGTCCGGCTGTCTGGGCGTGCCGCACTCCGGGCACGGGTGGCCGTTCGGCTGTTCCACGCGTTCCTCCCTCCCCTCGCGAACTCCAGAGAATATCCAGATGTTCTCCACAGTGTGGGCGGCGATCCCCGGAATGAAAGCTTCCAAAAGGACTCGGCGGGCCATAACACGTCACACCGGTCACGATGGAAAATGTCACAGGACCCTCGGGAGGTCGCATGGCTGGGCATGCGCACGTCACGAAGGCGCCGGACCAGGGCGCCGCCGTCCAGGAGCAGGTGTCCGGGAACGTACTGGTCTCCATCGGCGCCCTGCTCCTCGGGATGCTGCTCGCCGCCCTCGACCAGACCATCGTGTCGACCGCGCTGCCCACCATCGTCAGCGAGCTCGGCGGCATGGATCACCTGTCCTGGGTGGTCACCGCCTACCTGCTGGCCGCGACCGCCGCGACCCCGCTGTGGGGCAAACTCGGTGACCAGTACGGCCGCAAGCGGCTGTTCCAGACGGCGATAGTGATCTTCCTCGTCGGCTCCGCGCTGTGCGGCACGGCGCAGGACATGACCCAGCTCATCGCCTTCCGGGCCGTGCAGGGGCTCGGCGGTGGCGGGCTGATGGTGCTGTCGATGGCCATCGTGGGCGATCTCGTCCCGCCTCGCGAACGAGGGCGCTACCAGGGGCTGTTCGGGGCCGTGTTCGGGGCGACGAGTGTGCTCGGGCCGCTGCTCGGCGGGCTGTTCACCCAACATGTGAGCTGGCGTTGGGTGTTCTACGTCAACCTGCCCGTCGGGATCGTGGCGCTCGCCGTGATCGCGGCCGTACTGCACATCCCGCGCCGGGCGCAGCGGCACGTCATCGACTACCTCGGCACGTTCCTCATCGCGGCCGGCGCCACCTGCCTGGTACTCGTCGCCTCCCTCGGGGGCACGACCTGGGGATGGGGGTCCGCGCAGATCGTCGGGCTCGCGGTGCTGGGCGTCGTCCTCGCCGCCGTCTTCGTGGCCGTCGAACGTCGGGCCGCCGAACCCGTCCTGCCGCTGAAGCTCTTCCGCGTCCGCACCTTCACGCTCGCCGCCGTGATCAGTTTCGTCGTCGGCTTCGCCATGTTCGGCGCGATGACCTACCTGCCGACGTTCCTCCAGGTCGTGCAGGGCGTGAGCCCGACCATGTCCGGTGTGCACATGCTGCCGATGGTGCTGGGCCTGCTGCTGGCCTCGACGGCCTCCGGGCAGATCGTCAGCCGGACCGGCCGCTGGAAGGTGTTCCCGGTCGCGGGCACCGGCGTCACCACCCTCGGGCTGCTCCTGCTCCACCAGCTCGACGAGCACAGCTCCACCGCCGAGCTGAGCGGTTTCTTCTTCGTCTTCGGACTCGGACTCGGCCTGGTGATGCAGGTCCTCGTGCTCATCGTGCAGAACGCCGTCCCGTACGAGGACCTGGGCGTCGCCACCTCCGGCGCCACCTTCTTCCGCTCCATCGGCGCCTCGTTCGGCGTGGCCGTCTTCGGCACGATCTTCGCGAACCGGCTCGGCGACCAGCTCACGGACGCCTTCCGGGGAGCCCGGCTGCCGCCCGGCGTCTCCGTGGCCGCGCTGGAGGCCGACCCGCGCGGCATCGCCGCCCTGCCGCCCGGCCTGCGCCCGCCGGCCCTGCACGCCTACGCCGTGTCCATCACGGACGTCTTCCTGTACGCCGCCCCCGTCGCGCTCCTCGGTTTCGTGCTGGCCTGGTTCCTGAAGGAGGACCGGCTGCGCGGCTCGGTCACCGCACCCGACGTCACCGAGACCCTGGCCAGCAACCCCGTCCAGCGGTCCTCGTACGACGAGGTGTGCCGTGCGCTGTCGGTGCTCGGCACCCGCGCGGGGCGGCGCGACATCTACCGGAAGATCACCGCCCGGGCGGGCTACGACCTGCTGCCCGCGGCGAGCTGGCTGCTGCTGCGGATCAGGCGGTACGGCTCGGTGGAGCCGGCTGTGCTGGCCGAGGGGGTGCCCGTGTCGCTCCCCGTGATCATGGAGGCCACCCGGCAGGTCGAGGAGCGGCGGCTCGCCGTGCGCCGGGGCCTGGACATGGTCCTGACCGACCGGGGACGCGAGGTCGCCGAGCGGCTGGCCCAGGCCCGTGAGGAGTCCCTCGCCGAGCTGCTCGGCGACTGGTGGGGGCCGGAGCGGCCGACCGATCTGGTGCAGCTCGTGCGGGAGCTGAACGGCGAGCTGTGCGGCTCCAGGCGGGAGCGGCCGTCCGAGGCGCGTGCGGTGGAGCACCTCGTGTGAGGCGCCGTCGGCCGGGCGGGGTCGGGTGAGGTGCTTGGAAGCCAGTGCCCCGACCGGGAGCGCGGCGCTCGCGCCCCCGGGGGCGGTCCGGGCGCCGTTTGGCGGCCTGCTTCCGGGCTACCCGGTCGGCGAACCGGCTCGCGAGGAGAGCCGGTTGGGCCGAGAACCCGGAAGGCATTCATGTCCACTGGCCTGATCATTGCTCTGATCGTGATCGCGGCGGCCGTCGTCATCATCGCGGCCGTCATGACCCTGCGCGCCCGAGGGGCTCGGCGTGGCCCGAGCCTGAAGCGGCGCTTCGGACCCGAGTACGACCTGGCCGTCGCCCGGCACGACGGCGACGCCAAGGCCGCCGAGCGCGAGCTCGCCGAGCGCGTGGAGCGCCACGGCGACCTGCGCGAACGAGCGCTGGAGCCGGCGCAGCGCGAGCAGTACGAGGCGCGCTGGACGGCCGCCCAGGAGCGGTTCGTCGACTCGCCGCGGGAGGCGGTCGCCGAGGCGGACCGGCTGCTCGCGGAGCTCGCCGGTGCCCGGGGCTTCCCGGACGGCGGGCAGTACGAGGAACAGCTCGCCGCGCTGTCCGTGCACCACGCCCACCACGTGGACGGCTACCGGCGCGTGCACCGCGCGGCGCACCTGCGCGCGGACGACGCCCGGGACGGCGGCACCGGTACGGAAGACATGCGTGAGGCCATGGTGGCGGCCCGCGCCCTGTTCGAGGAGCTGGTGCGGCCGGCCCGCCACGACGGCGGAAGCCACGCCGCCGGCCCGCACCTGGGCGGACGCCATGAGGGCGGACGGCACAAGGCCGGGCTGAACGGCGGCCGCAAGGCTCCGGCCGGCCGCGGCGGGCACATGCCGTGGGCGCTGCACCGACGTCAGGCGAAGGAGAGTTGAGATCCGATGTCCGACATGATCCGACCGCCCGGCGACGACACCCCCGAGGCACGAGGCTCCGCCCACCCCTCCGCCCGCGGCACCGCCGGCCCTGACGCCCGCGGCACCGTCGGCCCTGACGCCCGCGGCTTCGACACCCCCGACGCCCGAGGCGAGACCGCCCTGGGCACCGGCCACGGCACAGCTCCCTCTGGTTTCCCGGAACGGGAAGGCGCCTCCCACGGCACGCACCTGCTCCCCCACGACGAGTCCGACAAACTCGTCTCGCAGTTGCACCACGCCGTCGCCGAGTTCGTCGACGCGCCCCGGGCCGCCGTCGAGGAGGCCGACCACGTGCTGGAGGAGATCGCGGCCCGGTTCACCGAGGCCGTGACGCAGCGCCGCCGCACCCTGCGCCACTCCTGGCAGTCGGTGGAGGGCGGCGAGGGCAAGCCCGTGTCGAGTGGCGACACCGAGCAGCTCCGGCTGGCCCTGAAGGACTACCGGGAGCTGGCGGAACGGCTGCTGCACGTGTGAGCGGCCCCGTTCATTCGTCCGCCCGGCGCTCCCGCCACTGCCGTACGACGTCCTCGACGTCGTACGGCTTTTTGCCCAGCGGGGGCCCGGGCGGCGGTTTGAACATCATCTCGCGGATCTTGTCGTTGATCTCGCCGATGATCTTCCTGACGGCCTGCTCCGAAGGAGCCGCGTACGCGGTCAGGAGCGCGTCCTCCGCCTCCTTGCGCAGCGCCAGCGTCGGCGGCAGGACCGAGATGCCCTCGCGGGCCATCTTCCGCTTCACCCACCACAGTTCGTCGTAGGTGGCGTCCACATCGGCCGGCAGCGGTTTGCCCGCCCCCGGCAACCGTTCGAACTCGCCGCGTGTCTCCGCATCACGGATCTGCTTGTCGACCCAGGACTCGAAGTCGACGCCGGGTGGCTTTCGCTCGGTCATGAACCCATTGTGCCGGACACCGCGCAGCCGGGCGTTCTATCATTCGGCGGGCTTGCAGACCCACCAGGACGTCTCAGGAGGAGCGCACGTGCTCGAACTCACCATGGCCGCCGTGTCCGCGGCGGAGGAGGGTGCCACGGCCGGAATGCTCATGGCCGACGCGCCCAGCGAGCCGGGCGCCGTGCTGCGGATGGGCCGCGACAAGTCGGTGTGCCGGCTGTCCACGCCGGACGACTGGCTGTTCGTCTCCCGCGTCCACCTGGAGTTCCTGTGCGGGTCCGACGGGACCTGGCAGCTGACCTGGCTGCGCGGCTCCCAGCCCGACCCGTCCTCCGAAGTCCGGCTCACGGTCGGGGAGTACGCCCAGCCCCTCGCCTACGGCGGCACCGTCCCGCTGCCCAGGGGCGGCAGCGGCGAGGTCGTCGTCCAGGACCGCACCGCCCCGCGCAGCGTCAACGTGGGCTTCTACCACGAGGTCTGACAGCCGTCAGGCACGCTCAAGCCAGCACCCGTGCCAGCGCGAACCCGTCGTACCCCTTCATGCCGACCGTCTGGATCGCCGTGCCGCTCAACCGCGGGTGGCTGCCGATCAGTTCGATCGCGGCGCGGGTGCCCGCCACGTCCGGGGCCGTGCTCTGAGCGTCGGTCACGCGGCCGCCGCGGACGACGTTGTCGAGGACGATCAGGCTGCCCGTGCTGGTGAGCTTCAGGGCCCACTCCACGTAGTGCGGGTTGTTGACCTTGTCGGCGTCGATGAAGACCAGGTCGAAGGGGGGCGGGTTCTCGTCGGCCAGCTTGGGCAGCGACTCCAGGGCCGGGCCCACCCGGACCTCGACGAGCTTGTCCAGGCCGGCGCGGGCGATGTTGCGGACGGCGACCTCGGCGTGCTTGGGGTCGTACTCCAGGGAGACCAGCCGCCCGTCGGCGGGCAGGGCGCGGCCCAGCCAGATGGTGCTGTAGCCGCCGAGCGTGCCGATCTCCAGGATGTGGCGGGCGCCCTGGATCTGGGCCAGGAGCTGGAGGAGCTTGCCCTGATTGCCCGCGACGTTGATGTGCGGAAGCCCGGCGGCGTCGCTGTCGCGCAGGGCGGCCGCCAGGGCTTCGTCGTCCGGGGCGAGGCGGGCGGTGAAGTAGGCGTCGACCTCGTCCCAGACGTGCGACTCGCTCATGCACCTCTACCTTTCGTACGCATAGTTAGCATGCCTAACTAGTGGCGAGACGAAGATACGTGGTTCACCGGTTCGCTGTCAGTGGGATTTCGCCCGGCGTGTCTCATCCGGCCACCGAGGGTGCCGAACCCGGCAGCGGACGCCCCGCCGACTCGGCCATGCGCCACACCGCGAAACCGCCGATGACGGCCGCGGCCATCATGTAGTACGCGGGCATCATCATGTTCCCGGTCGCGCCGATCAGGGCCGTGACCACCAGCGGCGTGGTGCCGCCGAACAGGGACACGGAGACGTTGAAGCCGATGGACAGGGAGCCGTAGCGGACCTTCGTCGGGAACAGCGCCGGGAGCGCCGAGGGCATGGCCGCCGTGAAGCAGACCAGCAGCAGGCCGAGGGCGCCCATGCCGAGGGCGACCGCGAGCAGACTGCCCTCGCGGATCAGCAGCAGGGCCGGGACGGACAGCAGCAGGAAGCCCGCGCAGCCGGTGGCGATCACCGGGCGGCGGCCGACCCGGTCGGTCAGCGCGCCGACGAACGGCTGGGCGATCATCATCAGGGCCATCACGCCGAGGACGACGAGCAGGCCGTGCGTCTCGTCGTAGTGGAGCTGGCCGGTCAGGTAGCTCGGCATGTACGACAGCAGCATGTAGTCGGTGACGTTGAAGACCAGCACCAGGCCGACGCAGAGCAGCAGCGCGCGCCACTGGCCGGTGATCATCTCGCGCAGCGGAACCTTGGGGCGGTCGGTCTCGGCCTTCTCGACCTCGGCCGCGAACGCCGGGGTCTCCTCCAGGCGCAGCCGCAGGTAGAGGCCGATGATGCCCATCGGGCCCGCGATCAGGAACGGGATGCGCCAGCCCCAGGAGGTCAGGTCGTCGGCGGAGAGCAGGGCGGTCATCAGCGTGACCAGGCCCGCGCCGCCGATGTAGCCGGCGAGGGTGCCGAACTCCAGCCAGCTGCCGAGGAAGCCGCGCCGCTTGTCGGGGGCGTACTCGGCGATGAAGGTCGAGGCACCGGCGTACTCGCCGCCGGTGGAGAAGCCCTGCACGAGGCGGGCCACGAGGAGCAGGATCGGTGCGCCGACACCGATCGTCGCGTACGACGGGATCAGACCGATCGCGAAGGTGCCCGCGGCCATCATGATCATGGTCAGCGCGAGGACCTTCTGACGGCCGACGCGGTCGCCGAGCGGGCCGAAGACCATGCCGCCGAGGGGGCGGACCAGGAAGGCCGCGGCGAAGGCGCCGAACGTGGAGAGCAGCTGCGCGGTGGGGTTGCCCGAGGGGAAGAAGACCTTGCCCAGCGTGACCGCGATGTAGCTGTAGACGCCGAAGTCGAACCATTCCATCGCGTTGCCCAGCGCGGCCGCCTTCACGGCGCGCTTGACGAGCGCGGGGTCGGTGACGGTGGTGTCGGGGGTTTTCGCTGCGCGGCTCTTGATGCCGGACGCGGGAGCGACGACTGAGACAGTCGACAAGACTCGCTCGCCTACCTTTCGACGGGGACAGGGGCACGGTCCGCGCGGCGGCAATGTCGTACGGGCCGAAAAGCGACGATAGGCGGATAAACGCCCTTTACGGGCAGTGCGCCTTTCGTTGCAGGGTGCATCTAAACACCGGATATGCAGGCACGTATGCCCGGCTGGGAGCGGTTCCCACGGGATCTTGATGTGATCCTTCTCGCGTCACGAGAGGCAACCATCCGTCTCGCGCACTATCGTCAACCGGACAAAGATGTGCATACCGGGTAGAAGGCCGACGGGGCGTGACGAATGCGGACCGCAGCGGACGACCGGCGGAAGCCTTCGGAGCGACAGCCGTCGGCGGAACCCACGCACGCCTGCGCATCGCCTGCCTCGGACTGTGGCTGATCGTCGCGGCCCTCGCCGCACGGCAGGTGGCCGTCGTCCTCGGCAGCCCACGCGGCGAGCGGCTGACGGACCTGGAGACCTGGGCCGGGCCGAACGGCGTACTGCACGTGACCGGCTCGCTCTACGACTCCACCCGCTTCACCGGCACCCCCTTCGGCGGCCTCGTCCTCAAGCCCCTCACCCGTGCGGCCGAACAGGCCCTCGGCTGGGGCTGGACCTTCGGCACGCTGCTGCTGGTCGTCGCCCTCGGCCTGGTCGCCGCCCGCGCCCTGCCCCAGCCCATCGGCCGCCGCACGGCCCTGCTGGCCGCCCCCGTCGCCATCGGCCTGCTCATGCTGTCCCTGCCGGTCCGCAACACCCTGTGGCTCGGTCAGACCAGCATCATCCCGGTCCTGCTCGTCCTGCTGGGCTGCTTCGCCGCCCACGGCCAGCGGACCAGCGGCCTGCTCATCGGCGTCGCGGCCGCGCTCCAGCCCACCCTGCTGCTCTTCACGCCCCTGCTGTGGTTCACCGGCCGCAGACGCGCCGCGCTCTCCACCGGCGTCACCTTCGCCGCCTGCACCGCGCTCGCCTGGGCGGCGATGCCGCACGACTCCCACACCTACTGGGTCCATCACATGGCCGGCGTCGGCCTCGGCGGCCGGGCCGACGACCTCGGCAACCAGTCCCTGCACGGCGCCCTGCTGCGGCTCGGCCTGAACGGCCCCCTGGAGGTCGCGCTCTTCGTGGCGCTCGGCGCGGCCGTCGCCGTCCTGGCCCTGCGCCGCGCCGTGCGCTACGTCGACGACGGCCAGCTCCTCCTCGCCGTCGCGATCACCGGCTGCGCCGCGATCGTCGTCTCGCCCACCGCCTGGCAGCACCAGCTGCTGTGGGTGCTGCTCGCGGTCGTCGGCCGGGCCGGCAGACGCGCCTCGGACCGGTACGTCTGGCCGGTCACCGTCGTCCTGGTCATGACCCTGCAGGCCAGGATGATGCTGCCGGACATGCCGTCGCTGGACCCGCTGCGCACCAACCTCGTCCTGCTCGCCGCCCTCGCCGCCGCCACGGCCGTGCCGTTCCTCTCCCGCACCTCCCCGCACCACCAGTCGCCGACACCGACCGAGTACGCCCCCGCCGCCCCGGCCCGCTTCCGGCACGTCCCGCTCGTGCCCTTCCTGCGCCGGGTCCTCACACGACCGAACCTCCTCCTGGAGCTCCTCCTCATCCGGGTCACCTACGCCGCCTACTCCCAGGTCCGGCTCGCCGCGACCGGCGGCAGCATCTCGGCCGGCCGGGCCGAGGCCGAGGAGAACGGCCGGGAGATCCTCGGCCTGGAACGCGCCCTGCACATGGACATCGAGCACTGGGCCAACCACACCGTCGTCAAGATCGACTGGCTGCGGAACTTCTCCGACTTCTACTACGAGTCGTTCCACTTCGTCGCCCCGCTGACCGTCCTCGCCGTCCTGTACTGGCGCCGCCCCGCCGACTACCGCTGGGCCCGCTCCGCCCTGGGCCTCGCCACCCTGCTCGCCCTGATCGGCTTCTGGCTCTACCCGCTGGCCCCGCCCCGGCTGATGCCGACGCTCGGCTTCGTCGACACCGTCCACGGCGTCCAGGACTTCTCCCAGCCCGACTACGGCACGCTCACGTCCCTGACCAACCAGTACGCGGCAATGCCGTCCCTGCACTTCGGCTGGTCGCTGTGGTGCGGGGTGGTGATCGCCGTCCTGGCGCGCCGGTGGTGGATCAAGGCGCTGGGGATGCTGCACCCGCTGTTCACCGCGACCGCGATCGTCGTGACGGCGAACCACTGGGTGCTGGACGCGGCCGGGGGAGCGGTGGTGGTCGGGGCGGGCTTCGCACTCACCTATCTGCTGTCCGGCCCCCGGGCCGCCACCGCCGCGGCGGCCGAGCGGGAACCCACACCGACCCGAAAACCCGTACACAGTTGACAAGTTGACCCCACAGGCATCCCGACGGCGTTCATGAACCGGGTGCTGTCTCGGCCACGCATTCGAACCACACGGTCTTCCCGCCCTCGCGCCACAGCGACACGCCCCACTTGTCGGTCATCGCGTCGAGCAGCAGCAGTCCACGACCGCCCTCGGCTTCCGGCTCCAACCGGGTGGGGGAGGCGGGCAGTTGATCGCTTCCGTCCGACACCTCCACCCGTACCCCGGCCGGCTGCCGCAGCAACAGCAGCGCGCAGCGGCGGTCCGGGACGTGCTGTACGACGTTCGCCAGTAGCTCGGTCACGCCCAGCTCGACGGCGTCCGACAGCTCGGGCATGCCCCACTCGCTGAGGAACGAGCGGACGATACGGCGGATGTGCCGGGCGTCGTGCGAGCCGACGGTGAGACGCATCGAGTACTGGGCGGGAATGTATTCGTTCACGGGACGAGGCTGACGTGCCGTGACTACTCTGGGCTACGGAACGGATACAACCGGTCCCATAGTGGGCCGAGTTGCGTGAGAGGGGCTTCTGCCGTGACCCACATCAACGCCCTTGACCCGGGTGCGTCTCCGCTCGACTACTACGGCTTCGAGCTGAGGAGATGCCGGGAGGCCGCGGGGCTGACACAGAAGCAGCTCGGGGAGATCCTGAACTACACGGGCTCGCTCGTCGGCCAGATCGAGACGGCCAGGAAACTTCCGACGCCGGAGTTCAGTGAACGGGCGGATGCGGCGCTGGGGACGGACGGTATGTTCTCCCGTCTCGTCGAGCTGGTGCTACGGAGTCGGCTTCCGGCCTGGTTTCAGCAGGTGGCGGAGCTGGAGGCGCGGGCGACGGAGATCTGCACCTTTCAGATGGGCATGGTTCATGGCTTGCTCCAGACCGACGCGTACGCGCGTGCCACCCTCGGTGCGCTGGACCGGACCGACCTCGACGACCGCACCGCCGTTCGCCTGGCCCGTCAGCGCATCTTCGAGAAGGACGAGCCGCCGGTCTTCTGGATGGTGCTGAGCGAGGCCGCGCTGTACCAGGAGATCGGCGGCCCCGAGACCATGCGCGGCCAACTGGCCCACTTGTTGGCCTTCGAGAGCAATCCTCGGATCAACGTCCAGGTACTTCCGTTTTCGGCCGGGGCGCACGCGGGACTGACAGGCTCATTCACCCTCTTCCACTTCACGAGCGACCCGGCCATCGTCTACACCGAGGGCTACGGCAGCGGGCATCCGACCGCGAACCCGGACACCGTCAAGGACTGCTCGCTCCGTTACGATCATCTTCAGGCCGCCGCGCTCTCCCTCAGGGATTCGGCGGAGTTGATCCGGCGAGTGATGGAGGAACGCTATGGCGAGCATCGCGATTCCGGCGGGGACTCAGTGGCGTAAGTCCAGCTACAGCAGCGATCAAGGTGGCGAATGCGTCGAATGCGCGCCGATCGGGGCCCTGGCCTGGCGCGCGTCCACGCACAGCGGCGATCAAGGCGGCAGCTGCGTAGAGATCGCCGAAACCGCGCGTACTACGGTCGCAATACGCGACTCCAAGAACCCGGCGGGACCGATCCTCACCCTCGATCCCGCCACGTTCACCACCTTCATCAACTGGACGACGACTACAACCGTTGAATGATCGTGCCGGTGGCCAAACCGCCGCCCGCGCACATCGTGATCAGCGCGAACTCCTTGTCCGCGCGCTCCAGTTCATGAAGCGCCGTCGTGATGAGCCGGGCCCCGGTGGCTCCCACCGGGTGCCCGAGCGCGATCGCGCCACCGTTCACGTTCACCTTCTCCAGGTCCTGCTCGAAGACCCGCGTCCAGCTCAGTACGACCGACGCGAACGCCTCGTTGATCTCGACGAGGTCGATGTCCTTGAGGGACATCCCGGCCTTGCCCAGCACGGCGTTGGTCGCGTCGATCGGCCCGTCGAGGTGGAAGTGGGGGTCTGCTCCGACCAACGACTGAGCCACGATCCGGGCCCGGGGCCGCAGCTTCAGGGCCCTGGCCATCCTCTTCGACGCCCACATGATCGCCGCCGCCCCGTCGGAGATCTGCGACGAGTTTCCGGCCGTATGGACCGCCGTCGGCATGATCGGCTTCAACGCGGCCAGCGCCTCCGCCGTCGTGTCGCGCAGGCCCTCGTCCTTGTCGACCAGGCGCCACATGCCCTGCCCGGCGTGCTGCTCCTCCTCCGTCGTCGGCACCTGGACCGCGAACGTCTCTCGTTTGAAGCGCTCCTCCGCCCAGGCGTGGGCGGCCCGCTCCTGGGAGGCCAGGCCCAGGGCGTCGACGTTCTCGCGGGTCAGGCCACGGTGGCGGGCGATGCGCTCGGCGGCCTCGAACTGGTTCGGCAGGTCGACGTTCCACTCGTCGGGGAACGGCTTGCCCGGCCCGTGCTTCGAGCCCGACCCGAGCGGCACCCGGGACATCGACTCCACGCCGCAGGAGATGCCGACGTCGATCACGCCCGTGGCGACCATGTTGGCCAGCATGTGGGAGGCCTGCTGGGAGGACCCGCACTGCGCGTCCACGGTCGTCGCGGCCGTCTCGTAGGGAAGCCCCATCGTGAGCCAGGCCGTGCGCGCGGGGTTCATGGACTGCTCGCCGGCGTGGGTGACCGTACCGCCGACGATCTGCTCGACGCAGTCGGCCGGGATACCGGTGCGGCCGAGGAGCTCGCGGTAGGTCTCGCCCAGGAGGTAGGCGGGGTGCAGGTTGGCGAGCGCGCCGCCGCGCTTGCCTATGGGGGTGCGTACGGCTTCGACGATCACGGGTTCGGCAGCCATGGGTGCGGGTCCTCTCCGGGAGGCTACGCGGAACTAGTACGCGTTCTAGTTCTGTCAGCAGTGTGCTGAGGGCTGCTTGTCGACCGCAAGGGTCATGCGGGCAATTGGGGGGTCCGTGCCTCTTGCTACTTGTAGAACCCGTTACTACCGTCACCGCAACTCCGCACAGCTGATGGGCCGTCAGAATCAGAGTCGGTACGAGTGGTGGGAGCCGCCATGTCCTGTCCCGCGCTGCCCGAGGGGTTCGACTTCACCGACCCGGACCTGCTGCACAGCCGCGTGCCGCTGCCGGAGTTCGCCGAGCTGCGCCGGGTGGAGCCGGTCTGCTGGGTGCCGCAGCCGGCGGGTCTCGCCGGTTTCCAGGACGAGGGATACTGGGCGGTCACCCGGCACGCCGACGTCAAGTACGTCTCCACGCACCCGGAGTTGTTCTCGTCGTACCTCAACACGGCGATCATCCGCTTCAACGAGCACATCGAGCGCGACGCCATCGACGCGCAGCGGTTCATCCTGCTGAACATGGACCCACCGGAGCACACGCGGGTGCGGCAGATCGTGCAGCGCGGGTTCACGCCCCGGGCGATCCGCGCCCTGGAGGAGCGCCTGCGCAACCGGGCCCACTCCATCGTCGAGGCGGCCCGCGCGCACACCGGCCCGTTCGACTTCGTCACCCAGGTCGCCTGCGAACTGCCCCTCCAGGCGATAGCCGAGCTGATGGGCGTGCCGCAGGAGGACCGGGACAAGATCTTCGACTGGTCCAACAAGATGATCGCCTACGACGATCCCGAGTACGCCATCACCGAGGAGGTCGGCGCCGAGTCGGCCACGGAGATCATCGCCTACGCGATGAACATGGCCGCCGACCGCAAGCAGTGCCCCGCCCACGACATCGTCACGCAACTGGTCGCGGCGGAGGACCAGGGCAACCTCAACTCCGACGAGTTCGGCTTCTTCGTGCTGATGCTGGCCGTCGCCGGCAACGAGACCACCCGCAACGCCATCACGCACGGCATGCACGCCTTCCTCACCCACCCCGAGCAGTGGGAGCTGTACAAGAGGGAGCGGCCGTCGACGACGGCGGAGGAGATCGTGCGCTGGGCGACCCCGGTCGCCGCCTTCCAGCGCACCGCCACCCAGGACACCGAGCTGGGCGGCAAGCTGATCCGCAAGGGTGATCGCGTCGGCCTCTTCTACGCCTCCGCCAACCACGACCCTGAGGTCTTCGACGAGCCGGACGACTTCGACATCACCCGCGACCCCAACCCCCACCTCGGTTTCGGGGGCGGCGGCCCGCACTACTGCCTGGGCAAGTCCCTCGCCGTGCTGGAGATCGACCTCATCTTCAACGCCGTCGCCGACGCCATGCCGGGTCTGCGACTGGTCGAGGATCCACGCCGGTTGAGGTCGGCGTGGATCAACGGGGTGAAGGAGCTCAGGGTCAGCACGGGCTGACGCGCCCGGCCGGGCGGGGTGAAGGCGACGGCCCCGGGATCAGGGGGCCGCCGCCTGGCCGTCCAGAGAAACAGGGCTTCAGCGCTGCCCGGAAAGCCCCCTGTTACTAGGTCTGGCCGCATGTGCGGGAAGGGTCTGCCCCGTGACCGGGGCTTGTTCCTACGGCCCCGCTTCGTACGTGACGCGGGTCATGTGGGGGGCTTCACGTCCGGGGCGCCTCGAATGTGACCGGCGTCTCGAAGGCGGCCCGGCGGGTGGCGCGGCGCAGCGCCCGGAGGACCGCGGGGCCGAGCGTGAGTGTCAGTACGACCGTGATCACGGCCCGGCCCAGGTCCCAGCCCAGCGAGGTGGCCAGGCAGTACGCGAGGAAACGGGCCAGGTTGGCGGCGACCGCCGCGTGTGGATCGAAGGCGACGTTGGAGGCGAGGGCGCTCATGAAGGGCCAGCCGGCCAGGTTCATGACCGTGCCGTAGGCGAAGGCGGCCAGGAAGCCGTAGGCCGCGAGCAGCACGCGTTCCGCCCGGCCGCGCAGCCGGTCCGGGCCCGGCAGCAGGCCCGCGCCCATCGCGAACCAGCCCATCGCCAGCATCTGGAACGGCAGCCAGGGGCCGACCCCGCCCGTGAGCAGCGCGGACGCGAACATCGTCACCGAGCCGAGGACGAACCCGAACCCCGGGCCGAGGACCCGCCCGCTCAGCACCATCAGGAAGAACATCGGCTCGATCCCTGCGGTACCGGCGCCGATCGGCCGCAGGGCCGCACCCGTGGCGGCCAGCACGCCGAGCATCGCGACCGCCTTCGGGCCGAGCCCGGACTCCGAGATCGTCGCGGCCACCACCGCCACGAGCAGCACCAGCAGGCCCGCGAAGAGCCAGGGCGCGTCCTGCGCGTGGGCGCTGAGCCGCGAGGCGGGCGGGGTCAGGAACGGCCAGCCGAAGCCGACGGCGCCCACGGCGCTGACCAGGGCCAGGGCGGCGACGGAGCGGGGGCCGAGACGGACGGCCCGGGCCTGACGCCGGGGGTTGCTCCGGGTGTCCATCAGCCGGCCTCGCGGAGGGCCGCGCGGACCTGGGAGACCGTGAGCCAGTGCTGCGGGGCCAGGATCTTGGTGACCTGCGGGGCGAAGGAGGGGGAGGAGACCACGATGTCCGCCGTCGGGCCGTCGGCGATCACCTCGCCGTCGGCGAGCAGCACTACCCGGTGGGCGATCTCGGCGGCCAGTTCCACGTCGTGCGTGGCCAGCACGATGGCGTGCCCTTCGGCGGCCAGAGCGCGCAGCACACCGACCAGACGGGCCTTGGCCGCGTAGTCCAGGCCACGGGTCGGCTCGTCCAGCAGGAGCAGCGGAGGCCGGGCGGTCAGCACCACGGCCAGGGCGAGGGCGAGCCGCTGCCCCTCCGAGAGGTCCCGGGGGTGGGTGTCGTCGGTGACGCCGGGGAGCAGTTCGGTGACCAGGGCACGGCAGGTGCCGGGTTCTGCGTCCGCGTCCTGGTCGGCCGCCGCGCACTCGGCGGCGACGGTGTCGGCGTAGAGGAGGTCGCGGGGTTCCTGCGGCACTAGGCCGACTTTGCGGACGAGGTTCTTCGGGGTGGTGCGGTGGGGGACGGCTTCGCCGAGCCGGACGGTTCCCGAGCTGGGGGTGACCAAGCCGACCAGGGAGTTGAGCAGGGTGGACTTTCCTGCGCCGTTGCGGCCCATGAGGGCGATGGTCTCGCCGGGGGTGATGGTGAGGTCGATGCCGCGGAGGGCTTGGATGCGGGCGCGGGTGACCGAGAGGGAGCGGAGTGCGCCTACCGGGGTGGGCTGTTCGGACAGTTCGCGGGTGCGGGTTGTTCGTGGTTGATCGCGCAGTTCCCCGCGCCCCTTCGGGGCGCTCTCCAACTGTTGCCTCAAATCTGCTGCCCTGCGCCTGGCGTCGCGGACCGTCATCGGCAAAGGGCTCCAGCCCGCCAGGCGGCCCAGGGCCACCACCGGTGGGAACACCGGTGACACGGTCATCACCTCGGCCGGGGTGCCCAGGACGGGGGGCGCGCCCGGGGCGGGCAGGAGTACGACCTGGTCGGCGTACTGGATGACGCGTTCCAGGCGGTGTTCGGCCATGAGGACCGTCGTGCCGAGGTCGTGCACGAGCCGCTGGAGGACCGCCAGGACCTCCTCGGCGGCGGACGGGTCGAGCGCGGAGGTCGGCTCGTCCAGGACGAGGACGCCCGGGTGCGGAGTGAGGACCGAGCCGATCGCGACGCGCTGCTGCTGGCCGCCGGAGAGCGTGGCGATCGGACGGTGGCGCAGGTCGGCCAGGCCGAGCAGGTCGAGCGTCTCCTCGACGCGGCGCCGCATCACGTCCGGGGCGAGGCCCAGCGACTCCATGCCGTAGGCGAGTTCGTCCTCGACGGTGTCGGTGACGAAGTGGGAGAGGGGGTCCTGGCCCACCGTGCCGACGACGTCGGCGAGTTCGCGCGGCTTGTGGGTGCGGGTGTCGCGGCCGGCGACCGTGACCCTGCCGCGCAGGGTGCCTCCGGTGAAGTGCGGCACGAGCCCGCTGACCGCGCCCAGGACGGTGGACTTGCCGACACCGGACGGCCCGGCCAGGAGGACGAGTTCACCCTCCGGGACCTCGAAGTCCATGCCCTGGACGGTGGGTTCGGCGGCACCGTCGTACGTCACGGACACGTCCTCGAAGCGGATCACGACGGCTCCTTGGGGTCGGGGGCGACGAACGCGGGCAGCAGGCCGAGGAGGATCGCCGCCGCGGGCCAGAGGGGGAGCGTGGGGGCCACGAGCGGCACCACGCCGGGGTGCAGGGCCGCGGGGTCCCGGGCGGCGGCGAGCGTGAGGAGCGCGGCGACCGCCACGCCGGAGGCCACGACCAGCCAGGCGCGCACGTCCCAGCGGTCGGGGCGGTAGCGGGTGCGCGGCGAGCGCCGTCCGCCGAGCCGGAGACCCGCGAGGGCGGCGGCGAGGCCGATGAGGAGTACCGGGATGCCGTAGGTGGCGCCCTCGGCGGTGAGCAGACCGTACGTTCCGGCGCACACGCCGAGCAGACCGCCGAGGGTGAGGGCGGCGGTGGTGCGGCGGACGGCGGCGGGGACCTGGGCGGTACGGCCGTAGCCGCGGGCGTCCATCGCGGCGGCGAGCGACACCGAGCGCTCCAGCGCACCCTCCAGGACCGGCAGGCCCACGTGCAGCAGGCCCCGGACTCCCTTGTCCGGGCGGCCGCGCAGGCGGCGGGCGGCGCGCAGGCGCTGGACGTCGGCGATGAGGCTGGGCGCGAAGGTGAGGGCTACGACGACCGCGACGCCCATCTCGTACAGGGCGCCCGGGAGGGACTTGAGCAGGCGGGAGGGGTTCGCGAGGGCGTTCGCGGCGCCGACGCAGACGAGCAGGGTGGCCAGTTTCAAGCCGTCGTACAGGGCGAAGGCGAGGGCCTCGGCGGTGACCTCGCCGCCGAGGCGGATGCCCTGGGCCCAGTCGGGGAGGCCGGCTTCGGGGAGGGTGAGGAGGGTGTGCGTGCCGGGGATGGGGGAGCCGAGGATCGTGGCGAAGAGGAGGCGGATGAGCAGGACGGCGAGGGCGAGTTTCACGAAGGCGCCGTAGGAACGGGACCAGGGGGTGTCGGGGCGGCGGGTGGCCACGACGTAGGCGGAGACCGTGATGAGGAGGGTGAGGAGGAGGGGGTTGGTGGTGCGGGTGGCCGCGGTGCCGAGGGAGAGGGACCAGAGCCACCAGGCGCCGGGGTGCAGGAGTGCTCGGTGTTGGTGCTGGGGGCGGGGCGTTGGCGCAGCCGCCCGGCGCTGCGGGGTGGCGCTCTCTTCGGAACGGGTGCCGCCCCAGCGGCGCGGTTGCCCGCAGCTGAGCCGGCTAAGACCGCCCACGCCGCCGTACCTGCCAGATTGCTGCCCCGCCCAGTACCGCCACCACGGCGATTCCCGCCACCAGGCCGAGGGACGGCCCGTCGCCCGAGGTGTCCTTCTTCTGTGCGGACGGCTTCTGCTTTTCGGCCACTTGCTCCCCGCACCCCTTCTCCGGGTAGCCCGAGATGGCACACAACAGGGCGTTCGTGTCGTAGCGCAACGGCTTGGCCACCGTCGCCAGGGCCTTAGCCGTTGTCGCGTCGGGGGAGACCTGGGCGCAGGCCGTTCGGGGAGCGGGCGGGGTCTCGCCGGGCGGGGCGTCCGTCGTCGTGCCGAAGTCGAGGACCAGGGCCACTCGCTTCCTGCCGTCCTGCGCGGGTGTATTGGCACAGATGGTCTTGAAGTCGGCCTTGCCGCGCGGGCGGGCCGCGTCGGAGGAGTCCTCGCTGACCGCGAAGCGGAAGCCCTGGACGTCGCCGTCCGAGGGGCGGGTCGTGGACGGGCCCTGGGTGGCGTAGACCCAGTCGTCGCCGTCGCGGTCCCAGAACGACCAGTACCGGTAGCCGGCGGCCTGGGCCGCCTGGCCCGCTCCCGCGCACAGCAGGAGCGAGGCCAGGAGAAGGAGGACGGCCCGGCGGATCACAGCTGCTGCCTGTTCCTGCGGCCGCTGAAGAGGAATCCGATGCCGACACCGGCGGCGAGGCAGACACCGACGTACCACCAGACGCCGAAGAGGTCCGAGTCCGAGTCGCCCTTCTCGTCCGCCGCTTGCGTCTTCTCGGCGGACTGCGGGGCCGGGCCCGTCGCGTTCAGCCGCTTCACCAGGTCGGTGCCGCCGAAGTCACGCGGGTTCGTGCCCGTCGCGTGGGCGGCGAAGATCAGCTGGGCGTAGGCGGCGGGGCCGTTCTGGGCGGCCCAGGTCGCGGAGTTCTTCTCCAGCCGGCGCAGGGACTTCTCCGCCTGCCCGGTGTCGCCCTGCGCGGCGAGCGCGACGACCGCGTCGGCGGTGTTGCCGTAGTCGGGCTGGGGGTCCGAGCCCGCGAGGGCCGAGGTGAGGTGGCCGTCCTTGGCGAGGGCCTTGACGAGGTAGGCGGCACCGTTGGCCGCGCCCCGCTCCGGCGTGTTCGGGTCCTCGCAGGATTCGCTCCTGGTGGCCTTGGTCTTCTCGCCGGGCTTCACCACCATGCCCTTGCCCAGTGCGCCCAGCACACCCGCAGCCGTGGCGTCCGCGTTGGCGGCCAACTCGCCCTTCCCGTCCGGCTGGAACGCGAAGGCACCCGCACCGTCACCGTCACAGCCGAGGGCCAGCTTCAGCAGCGCGTCGTAGGGCGACTTGCCGCCCTTCTCGACCTGTTCCGGCTTCTCGCCGACGGCGGTCAGCGCGCCGATGACGACGGACGTGGAGTTGGTGTCGCTGGCGCCGCCGCGCGAGTAACCCCAGCCGCCGTCCTTGTTCTGGACGGACTTCAGCCAGGTGACGGCCTTGCCGGTGACGGCGTCGTGCCCGCCGAGCGCGGTGAGGGCCTGGACGGCGGCGGCCGTCTGGTTCGTGTCGACCATGGTCTTGGCGTCGCAGGACGTGGTCGGGTCGGCGCGGTACGGGGCGAAAGAACCGTCCGCGCACTGCTGGCGCACCAGCCACTCCACGGACTTCGCCGCGGGCTTCACACCCACCGTGTCCAGCGCGAGCAGCGCGAGCGACTGGCGCCAGACGCCGTCGAACTTCGGGTCCTTGCCGCCGTACAGGGCGGAGGGGAACGCCTGGGACGGCGAAGGGGACGGGTCGGCGGCGGCCGGTGTGGCGGCGCCGAGCACGGCGACGGCGGCCAGGACCGCGGCGCTGCGGCGGACGTTCATGATCGGCGGGTGCCTCTCCCTGTGGGGAGCCGGGCAGCACGGGGCACCCCCGGCGGCTCGGCTCCGTATACCTCGACGGTGCCGTGCACCGGCGGGCCGCCGGGCACGTGAGCCGGTCACGATCCGTACGGGGCGATCCGGCTCACCGCCCTGCGGGCGGTACACGATAGGGGTCTCCCCTGTTCGAGCGAAGTCGAGAAACCTGGGGAAGGGTCAGCGCCGGAATTGCACCGGCTTCCCCCTGTACGGGTGTGATGACGACCTGTCTACTGTACCGGCACGTCCAAAAACGGGCCGAGGGCGCCGGGTGGGCCGGGGGCTGGGCCGGGGTAGCTTCGGCCCATGTCGACGACACCACCTGGGAGACTGCTCGGCTCGGGCCGCCGCGCCGACGTGTACGAGATCGACGAGGCCTGGGTGCTGCGGCGTGAGCGGGAGGGCGGGGGAGACGCGGCGGGCGAGGGCGCGGTGATGGAGCACGTGCGCGCCCACGGCTACCCGGTGCCCCGGGTCCGCCCGTCCGGCTCGCGCACGGACCTGGTGATGGAACGGCTCTTGGGCCCGACCATGCTCCAGGCCTGCCTGGCGGGCACGCTGGACGTGACGGAGGCGGGCTCGGTCCTCGCCCGGCTGCTGCGCCGCCTGCACACCATCCCCGCCCTGCGCTCCAGCGACCCGGCCGTCCGCGTCCTGCATCTGGACCTGCACCCGGAGAACGTGATCCTCACGCCCGACGGTCCCCGCGTCATCGACTGGTCGAACACGGAGGAGGGCGACCCGGCCCTGGACTGGGCGACGTCCGCCGTGATCCTCGCCCAGGCCGCCGTCGCCGGCGATGCTCTCTCCGCCCCGGCCCGCACCATGCTGACCGCCCTCCTGGCCGACCCGTCCCCCCTCACCCGGCCCGCCCTGACGGAGGCCCTGCGCCGCCGGTCCGCCAGCCCGACGATGAGCCGGACGGAAGTGGAACTCCTGGGCGCGGCCGAGGAGTTGATCCTGTCTCAGAGGCAAACACGCTGACAATCAAGCTAACGTGGGCCTCCACGACCACACGCAGGAGCGTCCATGACTGATCAGGCGGGGAACTCCGGGCAGGAGCCGCTCCCCAAGATCGACACCTCCGTGCCGCACTCGGCCCGGATCTGGAACTACTGGCTGGGCGGGAAGGACAACTACGAAGTCGACCGCGTGGCCGGTGACGCGTTCCGCGAGATATTCCCGGGGATCGAGACCGGAGCCCGCGCCGCCCGCTACTTCCTCGCCCGCGCCGTCCGCCATCTCGCCGCGGAAGAGGGCATCCGCCAGTTCCTGGACATCGGCACCGGGCTGCCCAACGTGGACAACACCCACCAGATCGCCCAGCGGGCGGCTCCGGACAGCCGGATCGTCTACGTCGACAACGACCCGCTGGTGCTGGCCCACGCCCGCGCGCTGCTCACCAGCACCCAGGAAGGCGTCACCAACTACGTCGACGCCGACCTGCGCGAGCCGAGCACGATCATCCGGGAGGCCGGCAGGACGCTGGACTTCGACCAGCCCGTCGCCCTCATGCTGATGGGCATCCTGGGCCACATCGAGGACCACGACGAGGCACGCTCGATCGTGCGGCAACTGGTGGACGCCCTGCCGTCCGGCAGCTACCTCGTCCAGTACGACAGCACCGACACCAGCGAGGACTACGTCCGGGCCATCCAGCAGTACAACGACGGCGGCTCGATCCCGTACATCCTGCGCAGCCCCGAGCAGATCGCCCGCTACTTCGAAGGGCTGGAACTGCTCGAACCGGGCGTGACGTCCTGCTCGCGCTGGCGCCCCGACGCCGCCGCCCTGGATCTCCCCGCGGAGGTGCACCAGTACGGCGGTGTCGCCCTGAAGCGTTGACCCCTCAGGTCTCCTGGAGGATGCGGTGGAGGATGGTCGGAGTCTCGTCCGGTGACTCGGCTTCGACCACCAGCCGGTTCATCGCGTCCCAGTAGCACTCGATCTCGGCCGGCCGGTCGGGATAGAGCCCGGTGGTGAGCTGTTCGAGGTAGACCACGTCGGGCAACTCGCCGCCGGGCAGGCGCAGAATCGTGACCGGGCCGCCCTCCGCGGCGTGGCCGCCGGCGCGGAAGGTCAGGATCTGGACCGTGACCTGCGGGAGTCCGCAGATCTCGATGAGATGCCTGAGCTGGGCGCGCATGACGGCCAGGCCGCCCACCGGGCGACGCAGCGCCGCCTCGTCGATCACCGCCCACAGCCGGGCCGCCGGCCGCCGGTGCAGAATCCGCTGGCGGGTCATCCGCAGCGCGACCCGGCGGTCCGTCTCCTGCGCGCCGGCGTCCGGGTGGGCGAGCCGGATGGAGGCCCGTGCGTAGTCGGCGGTCTGGAGCAGCCCGGGGACGCGCTGGACATGGAAGCAGCGGATGACGCTCGCCGCCTGCTCGGCGCCGAGATAGGTCTGCATCCAGGCGGGCACCACATCGCTGTAGTACTGCCACCAGGCGGGGGTGTTGGCCTGCTCGGCCAGCGCCAGCAGGGTCGCGCGCTCGGCCTCGTCCGTGACGCCGTAGAGCGTGAGCAGATCGGCGACGTCCCGCAGCTTGAACCCGTGCCGGCCGGCCTCCATCCGGCTGATCTTGGACGAGGAGGCCCGGATGACGTGCCCCGCGTCCGCCCGCCCGATGCCGCGCTCCTCCCGCAGCCGGCGCAGCCGTGCGCCCAGCGCCAGCCGCGGCGCCATGGGCCCGGCCGATCTGCCGTCCAGGGCTCCGCAGCCGGGCGTGGTACGAGCGGCCTCTTGGGTGCCCATGGGCATGTCTCCTTGCGGTGGAACGCACTCCGCAGGCCTGCGAGCTCCGCGGCGCATTCATCCTAGGGGCCCCGCCACGACGCCATCCGGCTTATGCCAAAGGCGAGTTCGCCCGCGGGGTGGCTCCGCCGAAGGGCAGGTGCAGCGTCCGGCAGGCGAGCAGCCAGGTGCCGTCGGCCTTGTGGAACGTGTCCTCGTAGTGCCCGATCTGGACCGGCGGCCCGGCCGGGACCATGCCGCCGTCGTAGCCGTCTACGCGGTACGTGGTGAAGTACGAAATCGCCGTGGCCGCGTCCGGGGACGTCACCGTGACCAGGACGTTGGACATCAGGCGGCGGGACAGCCGGTCGGCGGGGCGGGAGCCGAAGTAGGTGCGCAGGGCGTCTCGGCCCTTGACCAGCCGCTCGCCCTCCGGCCACCGCCAGACGCCGTCCTCGGTGAACAGGTCGGCGACGGAGGAGGGTTCGCCGAGGTCGAGCCGGTGGACGAAGTCGAGGATCAGGCGCTCGCAGGCGCGTTCGGCGAGGAGGCGTTCCATGGGACCCATGCCTGTTTCGTAGCACCTCGGCGGCCTGTCCTCCGCCGGGTTTGCCACCCCATTACACCGCCCTGTACGTCACGGGCTCGCTCCCCGGCACCGCCTCCGCCCGGCCCAGCTTGACCAGGCGGCGCAGATGGGACTCGGCCTCCGAGACGGCGATGGTGCGGGAGCCGTGGGGGATGTCGGCCCAGGGGCGGTTCCACTCCATGCGCTCGGCGAGCTGCCAGGGGGTGAGCGGCTCGGTGAGGAGGGTCAGCAGGCCCGTGAGGCGGGTCTCGTGGTGGGCGAGCAGGTCGCGTACGCGGGCGGGGGCGTCGGGGAACGGGTGTTGGTGGGCCGGGAGCACCTCGGCGGGGGCGAGGCGGCCCACGCGTTCCAGGGAGTCGAGGTAGTCACCCAGGGGGTCGGTCACGGTGGTGTCGTCGGGGTCCTCGTAGAGGCCGATGTGCGGGGTGATCCCGGGCAGCAGGTGGTCGCCGGAGAACAGGCGGCCGTGGCCGGGGAGTTGCGCGGGGTGGGTCTCCTCCAGGTGGAGGCAGACGTGGCCCGGCGTGTGCCCCGGGGTCCAGATCGCGCGTAGGCGGCGGCCGGGGAGGTCGAGGAGTTCGCCGGGGACGATGTCGCGGTCGGGCAGGGCGGGGGAGAGGCCGGGCAGGGCGCGGGGCCGGGCGGCGCGCAGCGGGGCGATGTGCTCCTCGGGCGCACCGGCGGCGGTGAGCTTGGCCGTCATGTACGAGAACCAGTGCTCGGGACGGGCCTCGCGGGTTCGCCGTACGACCGCGGTGTCCGCAGGGTGCATCGCGATCCACGCGCCCGAGGCCTCACGGACCCGGCCGGACAGGCCGTGGTGGTCCGGGTGGTGGTGGGTGACGACCACGCCGTGGATCGCGTCGACCGAGGTGCCGCAGGCGGTGAGGCCCGACGCGAGGGTGTCCCAGGACGCCGGGTCGTCCCAGCCGGTGTCGATCAGTACCGGGCCCCGGGCGGTGTCGACGACGTACACCAGCGTGTGGCCGAGGGGGTTGTCCGGGATGGGGACCCGGACGGACCGGACGCCTCCGCCGTGGTCGTACACCGCCGGTGCGGGCTCGCGGTCCTGGCTGTTCCTCATCTGCCCTCCGTTCCACGGCCATTGCCCACTATAACGAGAACTGGTATCAGTTTCTGAAACACCGTCAGATGTGAAGGCAGTCGGCCATGACCGAGCTCGTGGAACACGGACAGCTGTTCGTCGGCGGGGAGTTGACCGACCCCCTGGGTGCGGACGTCATCGAGGTGATCTCGCCGCACACGGAAGAGGTCATCGGGCGCGTCCCGCACGCCTCGACGGCGGATGTGGACCGGGCCGTGGGGGTGGCCCGGCGGGCCTTCGACGAGGGACCCTGGCCGCGCATGAGCCTCGACGAGCGGATCGAGGTCGTGAGCAGGATCAAGGACGGGATCGCCGCCCGGCACGACGAGATCGCCCGCGTGATCTCCGCCCAGAACGGCTCGCCGTACTCCTGGAGCGTCCTCGCCCAGGCCCTCGGCGCGGTGATGGTCTGGGACTCGGCGATCACCGTCGCGCGGAACTTCACGTACGAGGAGCGGCGCGACGGCGTGCTCGGCCGCATCCTCGTCCGTCGGGAGCCCGTCGGGGTGGTCGCCGCCGTCGTCCCCTGGAACGTCCCGCAGTTCGTGGCCGCCGCCAAGCTCGCCCCCGCCCTGCTCACCGGCTGCACGGCCGTGCTCAAGCCCTCGCCCGAGTCACCGCTGGACGCGTACCTGCTCGGCGAGATCGCGAAGGAGGCCGGGCTGCCGGAGGGCGTGCTGTCGATCCTGCCCGCGGACCGGGAGGTGAGCGAGTACCTGGTCGGGCACCCCGGCATCGACAAGGTGTCCTTCACCGGGTCGGTCGCGGCAGGCAAGCGCGTGATGGAGGTGGCGGCCCGCAACCTCACGCGCGTGACGCTCGAACTGGGCGGCAAGTCGGCGGCCGTGGTCCTGCCCGACGCGGACGTCGCGACGGCCGTGGCGGGCATCGCCCCCGCGGCCTGGATGAACAACGGGCAGGCCTGCGTCGCCCAGACCCGCATCCTCCTCCCGCGCTCCCGCTACGACGAGTTCGCCGACGCCCTGGCCGCGGCGGCGGGCGCGCTGACGGTCGGCGACCCGCTGGACCCGGCCACCCAGGTGGGCCCGCTGGTCGCGAGGCGGCAGCAGCGGCGCAACCTCGACTACATACGCATCGGCCAGGAGGAGGGCGCGAAGATCCTGACCGGCGGCGGACGCCCGGCCGGCCTCGACCGCGGCTGGTACGTCGAGCCGACCCTCTTCGGCGACGTCGACAACTCCATGCGCATCGCCCGCGAGGAGATCTTCGGCCCGGTGATCTGCCTGCTGCCCTACGACGACGAGTCCGACGCCGTGAAGATCGCCAACGACTCCGACTACGGACTGAGCGGCAGCGTGTGGACGGCGGACGTCGAGCACGGCATCGAGATCGCCCGGCAGGTCCGTACGGGCACGTACTCGGTCAACACCTTCAGCCTGGACATGCTGGGCCCCTTCGGCGGCTACAAGAACTCGGGCCTTGGGCGGGAGTTCGGGCCGGAGGGGTACGGCGAGTACCTGGAGCACAAGATGATCCACCTCCCGGCGGACGCGTAGCGATGGGCGACCGCTGGCACGTCGAGGTCGACCGCTCCCTGTGCATCGGCTCCGCCCAGTGCCTCCACCACGCGCCGGACGGCTTCCGCCTGGACTCCGCCCGGCAGTCCCATCCGGTCGCCTCGGACACGGACGCGAACGAGCGGGTGCTGGAGGCGGCGGAGAGCTGTCCGGTGGAGGCGATCACGATCACGCTGGGGGACAGCGGGGAGCCGGTGTTCCCGCCGGAGGAGTAGGGCCTGTCGTCTGGATCAGGCGGAGGGTCCGTCAGGCTCCGGGTGCCCGGTAGTCCACCTGCTGCCGGACGGCCTCGTCGACCTCTTCGGCCGACAGCAGGACGACCGTGCTCGTGCGGACCCCGCCGGCCGCCGAGACGACCATGCCCAAGGCCGCGGCGGAGGTGTTGCCCGGCAGCTCCGCCGTGACGTAGACGTCGTCCTCGCCGAAGGCCCAGTACATCGTCTCGACCCGGCCCCCGAGGCCCTCGATCATGCGCCCGACGACGTCACGCCGCGCGCTCCCGCCTTCCTTGAGCAGACCCTTCAGCCCGTCCGGGGTCAGCTTTACCTTGAAGAGGTACTTCGGCATGGGATCGCCCTTTCACTTCCGCCCGATAAGTCACTCTGACTCCCTCATGTTCCTTCCGGATCGGGGTTTCGTCGCGGCGACGGGGGCCTCGAGCGGGGCCGTATGGGCTACTCAGGACATTTAGGTAAAAAATCCGCACAGGGGCTTTTCTTGGCGGACAGAAGTTCTAACCTGGATATAGGCCTACGGGACGAGTGAGGGAGTCCGACCGGAGTAGCCGACTCTGGCAGGAAGCTCCGGCTTCCGCCGGTGCCGACTGCGACGGTAGGGCTGAGAGGCCGGAAGGTCGCAGGGCTGAGAGGCCGGGCGACCGGAAGGCGACCCCCATGACCTGATCCGGACCATGCCGGCGAAGGGAACCCGTCTCGTAGGTCATTCACGTGCGTCCGGCGCCGTCAGGTCGATCAGGCGGCACACCGTCTCGATGTCGATCTTGACCTGGGCGATGGAGGCGCGGCCGGACAGCCAGGTGATGAGGGCCGAGTGCCAGGTGTGCTCGATGACCCGGACCGCCGACAGCTGCTCCGCGGTGGGGTGTTCCAGCCCCATCGCGTCCAGGATGATCGCCGTCGTCTGCCGCGAGACCTGATCGACCTCCGGGCTCACACTCCGGTCGGCGAAGGTGAGCGCGCGGACCATCGCGTCGGCCAGATGCGGTTCGCGCTGGAGGGCGCGAAAGGCCCGCATCAACGTCTCCGCGACCCGCTCGGCCGCCGTCTCGCCCTGCGGGGGCTTCTTCCTCAGCGTGCCGTGCATGTGCTCCAGCTGGTCCTGCATGGTGGCGACCAGCAGATGGATCTTGGAGGGGAAGTAGCGGTACAGGGTGCCGAGCGCCACCTGCGAGGACTCCGCGACCTCGCGCATCTGCACGGCGTCGAAACCGCCCCGGCTGGCCAGCTGCGCGCTCGCGTGCAGGATGCGGCGACGGCGGGCCTCCTGTCGCTCCGTCAGGGGCGGGGAGGCGGAGGCTGCGGCGCTGGCATCCACCTTGGCCACCTTGTTCACCTTGGCGCTCACCTTGGCTTCCGCGGGCATGGGTCGGTCCCGTTCCGTGACCGTCCGTGAGGACGAGTGATCAGACAGCATGGCACGGCACCGGCCGTGGCGTGAATCACCTGATCCACCGGTCACAGCGCCCCTACCTGCCGGTAGATTCAGAGCCTCCGAACGATCAAGTCTGAAACTTGTTCTAGATTAGCGTCCCGGCGTAATCTCGCGGGACAGAGCAGGGAGAAGGGGGCCCAGAGTGACCGCTGAGGCCAGGGAGGCCGGGGCTCCGGAGGGCCCCGCTGCCGACGGCTTGCGACCGCTCAACATCGCGCTCCTCACCTATAAAGGGAACCCGTTCTGCGGCGGCCAGGGCGTCTACGTCCGGCATCTCTCGCGCGAACTGGCCCGCCTCGGCCACCGGGTCGAGGTCATCGGCGCACAGCCGTATCCCGTGCTCGACGAGGGCTACGACGAGCTCGGCCTCACCGAGCTGCCCAGTCTCGACCTCTACCGCCAGCCGGATCCATTCCGCACGCCGAAGCGTGACGAGTACCGCGACTGGATCGACGCGCTCGAAGTCGCGACCATGTGGACCGGCGGTTTCCCCGAACCACTGACGTTCTCGCTGCGCGCCCGCCGCCATCTGCGTGCGCGCCGCGGCGAGTTCGACGTCGTCCACGACAACCAGACGCTCGGGTACGGATTGCTGGGAGACGTGGGCGCGCCCCTGGTGACCACGATCCACCACCCCATCACCGTCGACCGGCAGTTGGAGCTGGACGCGGCCCAGGGCTGGCAGCGGCGCTGGTCGGTGCGGCGCTGGTACGCCTTCACGCGCATGCAGAAGCGCGTCGCGCGGCGGCTGCCGTCCGTGCTCACCGTCTCCGGCACGTCCCGCCAGGAGATCGTCGACCACCTCGGCGTACGCCAGGACCGCATCCACGTGGTCCACATCGGCGCCGACACCGACCTGTTCTCGCCGGACCCCTCCGTGCCGGTCGTGCCGGGCCGGATCGTGACGACGTCCAGCGCGGACGTGCCGCTGAAGGGCCTGGTCCATCTCGTCGAGGCGCTCGCCAAGGTACGTACCGAGCACCCCGGTGCCCAGCTCGTCGTCGTCGGCAAGCGTCCGGCCGAGGGGCCCGTCGCCCAGGCGATGGAGCGGTACGGCCTCGACGGCGCCGTCGAGTTCGTCAAGGGCATCTCCGACGCGGAACTCGTCGACCTGGTGCGCTCGGCACAGGTCGCGTGCGTGCCGTCGCTCTACGAGGGCTTCTCGCTGCCGGCCGCCGAGGCCATGGCGACCGGGACGCCCCTGCTCGCCACGACCGGCGGGGCGATCCCCGAGGTCGCCGGCCGGGACGGGGAGACCTGCCTGGCGGTGCCGCCGGGCGACGCGCAGGCACTGGCGGCGGGGCTGGGCCGGCTGCTGGGCGACGCCGAACTCCGGGCACGGCTCGGCGCGGCCGGGCGGGAACGGGTACTGCGGCACTTCACCTGGGCCAGGGCGGCGGAGGGGACGGTGGCGCGGTACCGCGAGGCGATCGCCCGCGCCGGGGGTGACGCCGAGGGCCGTTCGACGCCCCCGGCCTCCGGCGGTTCTGCGGTGGGCGGTGACCGTCCGGCGTCCCTGGATTCCGCCGACTCCGCGGTGGGCGGTGACCGCTCGGGGGCCGTGGTTGCCGGCGGTCGTGCGTCTGTGGTTTCCGACCGCTCCGCAGCGGGCGCTGGCCGCTCGGCGTCCCTGACTTCCGGCGCTTCCGTGACGGGCGGCGACCGCTCCACGCCCCCGGCGTCCGCCGGCTCCACGCCCCCGGCTTCCGGCCTCCCCGCAGCGGGCGTCGATCAGCCGGCGGCCCTCGCCCCCGGGCGTTCCGCGGCTCCCGCGGGTGCTGTCTCCGCAGCCACCACAGAAGCAGAAGGCGTCAACTCCGAAAGCAGGGCCACGTGCTGACCGTCGACTTCTCCCGGTTCCCGCTCGCCCCGGGCGACCGTGTCCTGGATCTCGGCTGCGGTGCCGGCCGGCACGCGTTCGAGTGCTACCGGCGCGGCGCGCAGGTCGTGGCGCTGGACCAGAACGCCGAGGAGATCCGCGAGGTCGCCAAGTGGTTCGCGGCGATGAAGGAGGCCGGCGAGGCCCCCGAGGGCGCCACTGCCACGGCCATGGAGGGCGACGCCCTCGCACTGCCCTTCCCCGACGAGTCCTTCGACGTCGTGATCATCTCCGAGGTGATGGAGCACATCCCGGACGACAAGGGCGTCCTCGCGGAGATGGTGCGCGTGCTGAGGCCCGGCGGGCGCATCGCCGTCACCGTCCCGCGCTACGGACCCGAGAAGGTCTGCTGGACCCTGTCCGACGCCTACCACGAGGTCGAGGGCGGCCACATCCGCATCTACAAGGCGGACGAGCTGCTCGAGAAGATCCGCGAGGCCGGCCTGGAGCCGTACGGCACGCACCACGCCCACGCGCTGCACTCCCCGTACTGGTGGCTGAAGTGCGCCTTCGGCGTCGACAACGACAAGGCGCTGCCGGTACGGGCGTACCACAAGCTCCTGGTCTGGGACATCATGAAGAAACCGCTGGCCACCCGGGTCGCGGAGCAGGCGCTGAACCCGCTGATCGGCAAGAGCTTCGTGGCGTACGCGACCAAGCCGCACCTGCCGCGTCTTTCCGACACCGGGGCGGACGCCCGGTGACGACTCCCCGGACGGAACATCTGGTCCTGCCCGGGGTCCTGACCGCCGGGCAGGCCGCCGCGACCGTCGCCGGCATCCTCGCCGTGCAGCGCGAGGACGGCGCGATCCCGTGGTTCCGGGGACACCACCTCGACCCGTGGGACCACGTCGAGGCCGCGATGGCCCTCGACGCGGCCGGTGAACACGAGGCCGCCGAACGGGCCTACCTGTGGCTGGCCCGGCACCAGAACGAGGACGGCTCCTGGTACGCGGCCTATGCGGACGGGGACTTCGCCGACGTCACCGACCGGGGCCGGGAGACCAACTTCGTCGCCTACATAGCCGTCGGCGTCTGGCACCACTACCTCTCCACCGGCGACGACACGTTCCTGGAGCGGATGTGGCCGGCGGTGTACGCGGCGGTGGAGTTCGTGCTGCGCCTGCAGCAGCCGGGCGGGCAGATCGGCTGGCGGCGCGACGACGACGGCACGGACACGGCGGACGCCCTGCTCACGGGCAGCTCCTCCATCCACCACGCCCTGCGGTGCGCGCTGGCGATCGCCGAGCAGCGGGAAGAGGCCCAGCCGGACTGGGAGTTGGCGGCGGGCGCGCTGCGGCACGCGATACGCCGGCACCCGGAGCGGTTCCTCGACAAGAACCGTTACTCGATGGACTGGTACTACCCCGTGCTCGGCGGCGCCTTGACCGGTGCGGAGGCCAAGGCCCGCATAGAGGAGGACTGGGACCGGTTCGTCGTCCCGGGACTGGGGGTGCGGTGCGTGGTCCCCAACCCGTGGGTGACAGGGGGCGAGTCCGCGGAACTGGCGCTGGCGCTCTGGGCGATGGGGGAGTCGGACCGTGCGCTGGAGGTCCTCCAGTCGATCCAGCACCTGCGCGATCCGGACAGCGGCCTGTACTGGACGGGGTACGTCTTCGAGGACAAGGCGATCTGGCCGCGCGAGTTGACCACGTGGACGGCGGGGTCGCTGCTGCTGGCCGTCGCCGCGCTGGGGGGCCATGAGGCCACGTGCCGGGTCTTCGGCGGCGAGGGCCTGCCACTGGGGCTCGAGTCGGACTGCTGCGCCTAGGAGCTCGGGTGGTTGTGGGGGGTTGGCGGGCGCGGGTTGTGGGTGGTTGCTCGCGCAGTTCCCCGCGCCACTAGGGGGTCAGTGCCGGTGTGCGCGATTGGCGATCGCGTGGCCCACGAACAGGTAGACCACCGCTGCCAGGCCGTAACCGGCGACCACTCGGGCCCAGGCCTCGTCGAACGTGAAGAGGTCGTGGGACCAACCCGCCAGCCAGCGGGCCGCGTCATGGATGAACTGGACGAAGTCGTTCGCCCGGTTCGCGTCCAGCAGGTACATCAGAATCCACAGGCCCAGGATGAGGGCCATGATGTCGGCGACGACCGCGATGACCGTGCCGGCCTGATTCGCACCGTTGCGATATCGAGGGGACATGTCCATCGGGTTGCCCGCCAAGTGCCGGATAAACCCTTAGGCCTTCACGGTCAGGGCGCGCTCCCGGAACCACCGCCCCCGGCGCCCTCGCTGGGGTCCCGCTCGATCAGCACCATCGGCTCAGCCCCCTTGAGCTGCTGCCAGATGGTCACCAGTGCCACGACCTGGGCGACGAGGAACGCCACTTGGAGCGAGGCCGTACGCCATTGGTACACCGACAGCAGCAGGCCCGCCTTGGTGGGCCAGTAGTGCCCCTCTCTGCGGAAGGTGTCGATGTCCATCGCGACCCCGGTCACGGTGAGGACGAGCAGGGTGAGGCTGACGTTGAGCGCCCAGGTGCCGAAGGGCTGGTCGACGAGCCGGACACCGGTCCAGTGCACGAAGGCGGGGACCGCGTACACGAGAGACAGCCAGAACGCCCGCACGGGACCGCGACGGCCGGGCAGTACGCGCCACAGGGCGCCCAGCATGAACCCGGCGCCCGCCCAGGTGATCCCCATGCTCATCAGGGACGCCACCGTGTCGACGAACCCGAAGCGCTCCACGAACTTGTCGGTCCACAGCGTCCCCCTGACATGCTCGGCCCAGAGCAGTACACCGGCCGTCGGCACCGAGGCCAGCGTGGCGAAGTACGCGGCCCGGCAGGCGTTGCCCCACCAGGTCGTGCGCGGCCCCCAGGCCAGGGCCAGCTCCACCGGCCCCGCGGAGTGCGGCAGCCGGACCCAGGTGTTGGGGAGGCCCGGGGGAGGGGACGGGTGCGGCAGCCGGTTCAGCCGGTCCAGCTCGTGCTCCAACTCGGCCCGCTGACCGTCCTGCTGGCCCTGCTCGACGCGGCGCAGCTGCGCGTGCAGCTCGCGGTGGCGCCGGGCCGCTTTGAGCAGCCGCCGCCTGTCGAACTCCCTGACCACCTCGTGCACCCGGACACCGGGCAGCAGCTCCCGGTACAGGACCGAGCGCCTGGCGCCGAAGGCCAGCAGCGCGGTCAGCGCGAGCCAGAGCGCCAGCAGCGGCGGCAGGGGAAGCGGGACACCGGCGTACCAGCCGAGGAGCGGCGCGACCGCGACCACGAAGAACACCTTCAGGGTCAGTACCTCCGCCGGCGACGGCAGCACGACCGGCTCGGCCGCCGCCCGGTGCCGGGCGCGCAGCACGGCCACGATCGCCAGGGACGGGCCCCACCACCAGAAGTACTCCATGCTGAACCAGTCCACCCACGCCTCGGGGAACCAGCGGACGTCGTCGTTGAAGAGCGACGCCACATGCCACAGCCCGTAGTCCTCGTCCGCGGTGCGCCGGCTGAGCCAGCTCCGGCTTTCCCACGCGTTCTGCGCGGTCCACACGCTCGCCGCCGGGAGAGCCGCCGACGCGAAGATGAGCACGCCCAGGACGCTGAGCGGGAAGCGGCCGCGGGACGACACCGCAGCCGTGGCGTCGCAGGCCCGCCACAGCCGCACCAGGAAGGAGACGATGCCCACCAGCCAGACGAAGACCAGGCAGGCGCAGGCCGAGACGAACGCGTACATGCCTCCCTCGTCCCGGAACCACCGCACCGCCTCCGGGGCGCCCTCCCAGCCGAGCTCCAGACCGGAGGGCAGCGCGAACCAGTCAGGACGGCACACCACCGCGGCGACGTAGCCACCGGCGGCCACGACGAGCGCGACCGCGACCCGCCCGGGCCTGCCGAAGGCGCACAGCGCCAGGCCCGTGAGGAGCACGACGACGAGACCGGACATGTGGTCCAGGAACACGTTGGTGACGTATTGGGTGACGGTGACCGCGAACGCCAGCCAGCCCATGTGCAGCAGATTGCGGACCGTGTGTTCCTCCGCGTCGGCGGGCGGCGAGGAGACGGGCTCGTCCCGCACCGCGCGCACCACGGACAGGAGCAAGACGAGGATCACCACGTCGAAAGGCAGCCAGGCCAGCCTGTCCAGCATGTGCCAGGGGAGCTGGCCCCATCGCGCGGCCGTGGCCTTGGTCGCCGGCGGCTGAAGGAGGACCCGCACCTCGGGCGGCTTTCCTCCCGCCTTCTGTGCGGCCCAGGTCAGCTTGTGCGTGGAGCCGGTGTCCGGTGCCGGGGAGACGCGCCGCGCGGCGCGCCCGCCCAGATCGACGGTCACCTCCTGCCACCAGGCCTTCTCCAGTGCGGGAGGGCGTACCAACTCCAGGGTCCACAGGCGGTTGCCCTCAGTGATGCGCCAGGGCCCGAAGTCCCGGTCCTGCAGATTGATGACCAACGCGGTGACGCGATGCTCGACCGTCATCCACTTCTTCTGGACCGTCACCCGCGGCGGGTGCGCGCGTCCCTCCGTGTCCCGGTACTGGAAGGGAGTGCCGGCATCGCGCAGCAGACACCGCATCGCGGTCCGGTACCGCTCCGTGTCCCCGTTCAGCAGCAGATCCGCCGCCAGGCGCCACGACTTGGGCACCTTCACCGTGAGGCGGCCCTCGGCCCTGCTGTAGTCCTCGCCCTCGTGCTTGAGGCGGACCGATGCGGTGACGCGGGCTGCCTTCAGCTGTTCGGTGTGGCAGTCGTCGTCCGCCGCCCGGGCGGTCACGCTGAGCATCATGCACAGCAGCGCTGTCGTGAACATCAGAAAGAGAAAGCGCCGCACCCCCCGCCCCAATGAGCCCCCCTCACGCCTCGCACGGCACGGACCACAGAGGTATACCCGGTGCCGCGGGCGACGGACCCCGGAATGCCTGCATCCGTCAAGGAGTGTGCGAGGCCTAGGAGTTGAGCTCCGCCAGCACCCGCAGCGACGTCCGGTCCGGAGCCAGCGCCAGCAGGTCGGTCACCGGCCCCTTGCGCCACAACTCCAGCCGCTCCGCGATGCGTTCTCGCGGACCGACCAAGGAGATCTCGTCGGCGAAGGAGTCCGGGACGGCGAATACGGCCTCCTCCCTGCGGCCGGACAGGAACAACTCCTGGATGCGGCGGGCCTCCTCCTCGTAACCCATGCGGGCCATGAGGTCGGCGTGGAAGTTGCGGGCCGCGTGACCCATGCCGCCGATGTAGAAGCCGAGCATGGCTTTGACGGGCAGGAGGCCTTCGGTCACGTCGTCGCAGACCCGCACCTGGGCCATGGGCGCCACCATGAATCCCTCCGGCAGGTCGGCGACCCGCTCCCCGTACGCCTTCTTCGGCCGCGTCGGTGACCAGTACAGCGGCAGCCAGCCGTCCGCGATGCGGATCGTCTGCGCGACGTTCTTCGGCCCCTCGGCACCGAGCAGGACCGGCAGGCCGGGACGCAGGGGGTGGGTGATGGGCTTGAGCGGCTTGCCGAGGCCGGTGGCGTCGGGGCCCCGGTAGGGGTGGGAGTGGAAGCGGCCGGCCAGTTCCACCGGCGCCTCCCGCCGCAGTACCTGCCGAACGACGTCGACGTACTCGCGGGTCGCGGTCAGCGGCGACTTCGGGAACGGGCGGCCGTACCAGCCCTCGACGACCTGCGGACCGGACAGTCCGAGGCCCAGCATCACGCGGCCGCCGGAGAGGTGGTCCAGGGTCAGCGCGTGCATCGCGGTCGTGGTCGGCGGGCGGGCCGCCATCTGTGCGACGGCCGTGCCCAGTCGGACGCGGGAGGTGTGCGCCGCGATCCAGGCGAGCGGCGTGAAGGCGTCCGAGCCCCACGACTCCGCCGTCCACACCGAGTCGTAGCCCAGCCGCTCGGCCTCCTGCGCGAGCGGCACATGGTCGGGGGAGGGGCCGCGGCCCCAGTAGCCGAGCGCGAGACCGAGCCGCATGCCTGCCTCCTGACGATGTGTCAGCTGACGGGGCGACGACTGTACGGCAACGGCCCCCCACCCGGAAGGGTGAGGGGCCGTACGTCGTTCAGGGGCTCAGCCGCGCTGGATGCCCGACGTGTCCTGCAGGACACCGCGGCGGCCGTCCTGCGTCTGGGCGACCAGGGCCGGGCCGCGCTGCTCGACGGCCAGGTACCAAGTGCCCGGGGCGAGTTCGGCGATCGGCGTCGGCGAGCCGTCCTCGGCGAACAGCGGGCGCGGCACCGGCACCGCGAACCAGAACGGCGAGAAGTCCCCGGCCGGCTGCTGCTGCGGCTGGGCCTGCGCCTGCTGGGGCTGGCCGCCGAACGGCTGCCCGGGCTGTGGCTGTCCCGGCTGCGGGTGGCCGTAGCCGCCGGGCTGCTGCGCTCCCGGGTAACCGTAACCCCCGGGGGGCTGGGCACCGTAGGGCTGCGGGGCGGCCGGGCGCGGAGCGGGGATGAGGGCGCCCTTGAGAACTGGGACCAGCGGAGTGGCGATGGCGCCGGCGGCGAGCAACAGGGCGCCGATCAGGCCGAGGATCAGGCCGGAGCCCACCTCGACGTCGAATCCCTCCGTGCTGATCGAACCCGCCGGGTCGATGATCGTCCAGAACGCGGTCCATGCGGCGAAGACCGTCAGCGCGACGCCGACCTGACCCAGTTCGAGCCCGACGACGGTCCGGGGCTGCGGCAGCGCACGGGCGACGACGATCAGGACCGCGCCGATGATGCCGCCCACGTACACGCTCATCAGCAGGCCGAGGTTGTCCCAGGCGTTGGGAATGTTGCTGCTGTCGCCGCCGTAGGTGTCGAGGAACGACGCGATGAACAGCAACACCGCTGCTCCGATCACCACGCCGTCGCCTCGAGTGAGGGAGCGGATATTCACTTCAGTTCCTTCGCCAGTCGTCTCGTCGTCGGTGGAGGCGCCGCTGCCACCATGGCGCCGCGAGGGCGTGGTGGGGAGCGCGGGGGTGGCCCCTCATGGTACGGATGAGGGTATCCCCCGCTCGGCAGGGGTGTCTGCCCGGATCAACGGCCGTTCCTGCGTCTCCTGGCGAGAGAGTGGCCCGCCGGGAGCCCGGCGGGCCACTCTGGCCCATGCGGGTGTCAGCTCCTACGCGCCGTTACTTCTCCGTGTACGTGAAGCAGACACCGATCGGCTTGTAAGCCGTCTTGTTCTTCTGGACGATCTTGAACTGCAGGTTGTCGTAGATGTCGAACTTCTTGCCGCTGTACTTGGTGTAAGCGGTCAGTGTTCCGTGCTTGCCGCGAGACACTTCCCTGGTGCCGCTGACGGTGATGCTGCGGCTCTTCTCCACGTCCCAGCCGACACCCGCGCTGATGGCGTTGTAGGTCACCCCGATGTTCTTCGACAGAGTGGTGCTGACCGACTTGGTCTCGGAGATGCCGAGCCTGGTGCCGCCCGGGCCGGATGCCTTCGCGAGCGGCTTCTTGCCGCACTTCGTTCCGATGGACTTGACGTGCACCAGCTTGCCGTACGGGTAGAAGGGAGCATCGGCCGCGCTGACCGTTCGGGTCTCAGCGGTGAGCGATGCCGACTGGGCCTGGGCCGTGGCGCCGGTGCCCGCCAGGCAGGCGGTGAGAGCGACGGCTGTCGCTCCGAACTGGGCTGTACGACGCTTCATCGCGTTCCCCGTTTCTCGTTGGAGGCCATGAATGCCTCCGGTCGAGAGCAAGTTGATCAAGTGGTCGTACGCAAATGCAATCAACTTGAGGGAAAGCTGAGCATGTACATGGCAGGGTCACGAATGGCTGTCGAAGCTGTGCAGCTCCTTACCTATTCAGGAACCCTGCGATCCCTTCAGAGATCCCTTGCGCCGCCTTCTGCCGCCACGCGCCACTGGTCAGCAGCGCCGCGTCCTTGCTATCGCGCATGTTGCCGCACTCGATGAACACCTTGGGAACCGTTGACAGATTGAGACCGCCCAGGTCCTTACGCGTGACGAGACCGGTGCCGTCGCCGACGTAGTTGGACGGCGCGCTGCCGGTGACGGCCACGAAGCGGCCCGCGACGCGCTCGCCGAGATCGCGGGAGGGGGCGACGATCGCGCGGGTGTCGGCGCCGCCCGCGTGGACCGTGCCGGGCAGGATGACGTGGAAGCCGCGGTTGCCGGTGCCCGAGCCGTCCGCGTGGACCGAGACCACGGCGTCGGCCTTCGCCTCGTTGCCGATCCGGGCCCGCTCGTCCACGCACGGGCCGTACGGCCCGTCGCCGTCCTGCGTCAGCTTCACCGTGGCGCCCTGCTCTTCGAGGAGTGTGCGCATCCGGTGCGCCACGTCCAGGGTGAACTTCGCCTCGGTGTAACCGTCGTTGGTGGATGTGCCGGTGGTGTCGCACTCCTTCCAGTTCGTCCCGATGTTCACCTTGCGGTTGATCTCGGACGGGTGCTGGAAGTTCTCCGGGTTGTGCCCGGGGTCGATGACGACGACCTTCCCCTTGAGCGGGCCGGAGGCCGGGGCGGGCGCGGAGGTCGAGGACGCCGTCGGTGTCGGTGAGGCGCTCGGCTTCTTGCCGTCGTCGGAGGGCGCGGAGGGCGGGGAGGACCGTACGGTCGCCTGACCCGAGCCGCCTTGGTCCCCCGAGCCGCCCATCGTCTCGTACACGAGCCAGCCGAGCAGTGCCCCGGGCACCAGCGCGGCGAGCGCGACGGTCAGGGGGCCGCGGCGGGAGCGGCGGGGCTGGGGAGGTTCGAAGTCCGGGCCTACGTACGACACGTCTGCCACCCTAGCGGCCGTGGCCGGGCGGCAGCGGGGCGAGGACGGCCCAACGGGTGGCGGCTACTCCTGGTTCCCGCCGGGGCTCCCGTGCCGTACCGCCTCCTTCACCCGTGCCTCGATCTCCTGGCGGGGTGAGCCCTCTTGCTTCGCGTACGCGGTCACCGCTGCCTGGACGTCGCGGGCGAGGTCGCGCCAGGCGCGCCAGGCGGTCTCCCAAGTGGTGGTCTGCTGGCCGCTCCACTTGGTCTGGGTGGGCGGACCGTAGGCGTCCTGCAGTTGCCGCACGCGGGCGTACGCCTCGTCCGCCGCGCGCTGCTTCTCCACGAGCTCTGCGAAGGTGTGTGCCACGCGCCCGGATCCTTGGGCAGCGGCGGTCGCCCGCCGACTCGCCACGCCGCCCGTGGGCCGACCGGGAGGGGGCGGAGAGGGCGCAGTTCACCCGCCCAGCCGTTCTCCTAGACGCCCGGGCCGGTGCGCCGCAGCACGCGCAGCGAGTCCGTCGCCGAGACCTCCGTGAACGCCCCGGATGCCAGGGCCCTGAGGTAGACGCGGTAGGGGGCCTGGCCGGTGAACTCGTCCTGCGGGTCGGGGAAGACGTCGTGGATGACGAGCAGGCCGCCCTCGGCCACGTGCGGGGCCCAGCCCTCGTAGTCGGCAGTGGCGTGCTCGTCGGTGTGGCCGCCGTCGATGAAGACGAAGCCGAGGGGGGTCTGCCAGATCGCCGCGATCTGCGGGGAACGGCCGACCAGGGCCACCACGTGGTCCTCCAGGCCCGCCCGGTGCAGCGTGCGGCGGAACGTGGGCAGCGTGTCCATCAGGCCGAGCTCGGGGTCGACCGTCTCCGGGTCGTGGTACTCCCAGCCGGGCTGCTGTTCCTCGCTGCCGCGGTGGTGGTCGACGGTCAGCGCGCCGACCCCGGCCTCGCGGGCGGCGTCGGCGAGCAGGATCGTGGACCGGCCGCAGTACGTGCCGACCTCCAGGAGCGGGAGCCCGAGCCGTCCGGCTTCCACCGCCGCCGCGTACAGGGCCAGTCCCTCGCCCAGGGGCATGAACCCCTTCGCCGCCTCGAAAGCGGCCAGGATCTCGGGCTTCGGGGCCGCGGGCATGGGGTTCCTTCCGGTCGTACGACTGTCCGATCGCCCATGGTGCCGTACCGCCTGCCGGGGGGTGACGGGGGGACCGGATGGGTGGAAGGTGCGGGTGCCTCCGGCGGTCGGGCCGGGGCGTCTGGTCGCCGGTAGGGGTGCGCGCCGCTTGCGCCTGCGCGGCGGTGGTGGGTCGGGGCCGCGCTGGGGGTGTCCGTCCTCGGAACGGCGCGATGGGCTCGGACACCGACTCACTGTCCGTTGACGCGCCAACCGCTGCGGGCGGACACCCCCCCGACACGTCCCCTTCCGTGCGTGCGCGCGTGCGGCCGCATGTGGGGCCCGCCGCCTGGAGGGCAGGGTCAGGCGGAGACCGTCCGGCCCGGCAGCGACAGGTCGAGGTCGACCGGCCGCTCGTCGCCCGCGTGGTTCGCGGACGAGGCGAGCGGGGCGTGGCCCGTGGCGCGGGCGGCCACGACGTACGAGCCACCGGCCGGGACGGTGAGCGCGTACGCGCCGTCCTCGGCGGAGAGCGTCGCGCCGGCCTGGCGGCCCCGGCGGTCGATCAGCGTGACCTTGGCGCGGGCGACCGGCGTGCCGTCGGCCGCCAGCACGCGGCCGCGGAAGCCGCGCAGGACCTGCTCGGCGCGCTCCAGTGCCGCGTCCTCCTCGCTGCCGGCGCGCAGCTGCGGCTTGTCCGACGGGCGGCGGCCCGGCAGGAACAGGGCCAGGAGCAGGCCCACGGCCACGGCGCCCGTCGCGATCAGGAAGGAGACCCGGAAGCCGTGCATGGTCGGGATCTCGACGCCGCCGACGTTGTCGGCGGTGTTCGCCAGCACCATGCCGATCACGGCACTCGACACCGACGTTCCGATGGAACGCATCAGGGTGTTCAGGCCGTTCGCGGCGCCCGTCTCCGAGGCCGGGACCGCGCCCACGATCAGCGCGGGCAGCGAGGAGTAGGCCAGGCCGATGCCCGCGCCCAGCAGGACCGAGATGACCAGGCTCTGCCAGGCGGCGCTCATCAGGCCGAGGCCGGCGCCGTAGCCGATCGCGATGATCAGCAGGCCGAGGATCAGGGTGACCTTGGGGCCGTACTTCGCGGACAGCCGGGCGTAGACGGGCGCGGTGAACATCATCGTCAGGCCGAGCGGGGCGACGAGCAGACCCGCGACGACCATCGACTGGCCGAGGCCGTAGCCGGTGGACTTCGGCAGCTGGAGCAGCTGGGGCAGGACCAGGGAGACGACGTAGAAGGAGACGCCGACCATGATCGAGGCGAGGTTGGTGAAGAGGACGGCCGGACGGGCCGTGGTGCGCAGGTCGACCAGCGGGGCCTTGACGCGCAGTTCCATCACGCCCCACAGGAGCAGGACGACCGCGGCGGCGGCGAACAGGCCGAGCGTGGTGCCGGAGGTCCAGCCCCAGTCGCTGCCCTTGGTGATCGGCAGCAGGAAGAGCACGAGCCCGGTGGACAGGCCGAGTGCGCCCGGCAGGTCGAAGGAGCCCTCGGCGCGCATCGGCGACTCGGGCACGACGAGCAGGGTGAGGGCGATGGCGAGGACACCGAGTCCGGCGGCGCCGTAGAACAGGGCGTGCCAGTCGGTGTGCTGGGCGACCAGGGCGGCGGCGGGCAGGGCGAGACCGCCGCCGACGCCTATGGAGGAGCTCATCAGGGCCATCGCCGAGCCGAGCCGTTCGCGGGGCAGCATGTCGCGCATCAGGCCGATGCCGAGCGGGATGGCGCCCATCGCGAAGCCCTGGAGGGTACGGCCGGCGATCATGAGCAGCAGGTCGCTGGTGAACGCGCTGACCAGGGCACCGACGACCATGACCGCCAGGCTCGTGATCAGCATGCGCCGCTTGCCGTAGAGATCGCCGAGGCGGCCCATGATCGGGGTGGCCACCGCGCCCGAGAGGAGGGTCGAGGTCAGGACCCAGGTGGCGTCACCGGGGGCGGTGTCCAGCAGTTGCGGCAGATCCTTGATGACCGGGACGAGCAGGGTCTGCATCACCGCGACAACGATGCCCGCGAAGGCGAGTACCGGGACCACGGCCCCGCTCGCTCTGCCGGCGGGACGGACTGTCGTCGTCTGCGTCATTGAGTGGGGCCTCCGGGACGGGGGTCGGGAGTTGCGTGGTTACGTGGTCTGTGAACCTTGTATGTCCAGGCAACTATTCCGTTGCTTTGGCACTCTAACGAAATCTTGACCTTCTCTTGGCGAACGGGCCTAGGTCGAAATCCCGATGCCAGGAGCATGGAGTGGTTGAGAGCATGACACCCATGCTCCAAGCCGCCCGACCGACCCGTACGTCTCGCCGTTCCGCGCCTCCCACCTGGCTCGTGGTCGCGCTCACGTGTGCCGGGCAGTTCCTCGTCGTGCTGGACGTGTCCGTGGTCAACGTGGCGCTGCCGTCGATGCGGACCGGGCTCGGACTGAGCGAGCAGGGCCTGCAATGGGTGGTGAACGCCTACTCCATCGCCTTCGCCGGGTTCATGCTGCTCGGCGGGCGGGCGGGGGATCTCTACGGCCGCAAGCGGATGTTCCTGGTCGGGCTCGGCCTGTTCACCCTGGCCTCGCTGGCGGGCGGGCTGGCACAGGACGACTGGCAGCTGCTGGTCGCGCGGGCCGTGCAGGGGCTGGGCGCGGCGGTGCTGGCACCCTCGACGCTGACGATCCTCACGGCCTCGGTGCCGGAGGGCGCCGCCCGGGCCCGGGCCATCGGGACCTGGACGGCGGTCGGTGCCGGTGGTGGCGCGGCGGGCGGCCTGGTCGGCGGGCTGCTGGTGGAGACGCTGTCGTGGCGGTGGGTGCTGCTCATCAACGTGCCCGTGGGGGCGGTGGTGCTGTGCGCGGCCGCCTGGTTCCTCACCGAGGGCCGGGCCGGTGACGGACGGCGGCTCGACCTGCCGGGCGCGCTGCTCGTGACGGGCGGCCTCGGCACGCTGGCCTACGGCATCTCCCAGACGGAGGCGGCGGGCTGGACGGCGACGGCCACGCTGCTGCCGCTGCTCGCCGGGCTGGCGCTGATCGGGCTGTTCCTCGCGGTCGAGGCCCGGACGGAGAGTCCGCTGATGCCGCTCGGGCTGCTGCGGCTGCGGCCGGTGTCGTCGGCGAACGCGGCGATGTTCCTGTGCGGCTCCGCGATGTTCTGCATGTGGTTCTTCATGACCCTGTACGCGCAGAACGTCCTGGGCTACACCCCGCTGGAGGCCGGACTCGCCCTGGTGCCCAGCTCCCTGGCCGTCATCCTCGGCTCCAAGCTCGCGCCCCGGCTCATGCGCGGGCTGGGGCCGCGGAACGTGGCGGCGCTGGGGACACTGGTCGCGGTCGTGGGCTTCGGCTGGCAGTCCACGATGACCCCCGAGGGCGCGTACGCGACGACGATCCTGGTTCCCGGCTTCCTGATGATGCTCGGCGCGGGTCTGGCGGCGACGCCGCTGGCCTCCCTGGCCACGTCCGGGTCGGCGCCGGAGGAGGCCGGGCTGGTCTCCGGCCTCGTCAACACCTCCCGCACGATGGGCGGTTCCCTGGGCCTGGCAGTCCTGTCCACACTCGCGGCGGCCCGGTCGGCGGGGAGCGGGACGCCGGCGGCGCTGACGGAGGGGTATGCCCTGGCGTTCCGGGTGGGGGCCTGGGTGCTGGCGGGGGGAGTGCTGTTGATGTGGGTCTGGCTGCCGCGGACGGCACGGGAACCCTAGAGCTGCAGACGGCGGGACATCAGCGCGCGTCGCGGCGTCCGCGGCGGGGGCGTCGAGGCACCTGGGCGGCGCGCCGCCGGTGTTTCGGTCCGGGGGCGGGGTGACGGGCCGACGGGTGCGGTCCCGGTCACGCCATGGGCCGCAGGAGGCACTTCATCGGCGCCAGGAAATCCGCCTGACCTGGGCTTTCGCCCTGCCGAAGCGTACGGTTGCCGGACGCGGAAGGGGACCGGATGGACCGGAACATACGCACCGTCGAGGACGTACTCGCGCTGCTCGACGGGCTGTTCGCGCCCGAGGCCGATCGGTGGACGGGGCGGGGCGCCGAGTGGTGGGACGGCTTCTACGCCGGCCGTTCCCGGTCGGTGCCGTTCTTCGTGGCGAAGCCGGACGAGAACCTGGTGAGTTGTGTGGAACGGGGGTTGGTCAGCGGAGGGCGGGCGCTGGACCTGGGATGCGGCCCGGGGCGCAACGCGCTGTACCTGGCGGAGCGGGGGTTCCAGGTGGACGCGGTCGACCTGTCTCCCGAGGCCGTCGACTGGGCCCGGGAACGGGCCCGTGAGGCGGGGGTGGAGGGCGTACGGTTCCACTGCGGGGACGCTTTCGCGCTCGCCGGTACGGAACTCACCGGGCCGTACGACCTCGTCCACGACTCCGGCTGCTTCCACCATCTGCCTCCGCACCGGCGGATCAGCTATCTGGCGCTGCTGGACGACGTCCTGGCTCCCGGGGGCCTGTTCAGCCTCACGTGTTTCGCCGCCGGTGCCGGCGGGATGGGGTCGGAGCTGTCCGACACCGACTTCTACCGTGGCACGAAGGGGCTCGGGGGCGGGCTCGCGTACACGCCCGAGTCGTTGCGGGAGATCTTCTCGGGCCTGACCGAGGTCGAACTGCGGCGGATGCGGGACGAGCCGGAGGAGTCGGCGTGGTTCGGTGAGGGCTTTCTGTGGACGGCGTTGTTCCGGCGGGGCTGAGTTCTCACAGCCAGCCCTGGCGGCGGGCCTCGCGCAGGGCCTCCGTGCGGTTGCGGGTGCCTGTCTTGCCGATGGCGGAGGAGAGGTAGTTGCGGACGGTGGACTCCGAGAGGTGGAGTCTGCCGGCGATGTCGGCGACCGTCGCGCCGTCCGCCGAGGCCTTGAGGGCGTCGCTCTCGCGGGTGGTGAGGGGGTTGGGGCCGGCGCTGAGTGCGGCCGTGGCGAGGGCGGGGTCGACGACGGTCTCGCCGGCCAGGACGCGGCGGACCGCGGCGGCGAGTTCCTCCACGGGGCCGTCCTTCACGAGGAAGCCGGCCGCACCCGCCTCCATGGCACGGCGCAGATAGCCGGGCCGGCCGAAGGTGGTGAGGATCAGCACGCGGCAGCCCGGCACCCGGTCGCGCAGCTCGGCGGCGGCGTCCAGGCCGCTCATTCCCGGGAGTTCGATGTCGAGGAGCGCGACGTCGGGGCGGTGGGTGAGTGCCGCGTCCAGGATCGCGTCACCGGCCCCCACCTGGGCGACGACCTCGATGTCGGCCTCCATCCCGAGCAGCAGTGCGAGCGCACCGCGCAGCATGCCCTGGTCCTCCGCGAGCAGCACGCGGACGGGTCTGTCGGTCACGGGGCAAGGGTGGGGCCGGGTGCGTCGAGCAACGAGGCCAGCGTCCCGGTGAACGCGGCCGCCGAATGGTCGGCGTGATCGCGGATGCGGGTGGCCACCGCCTCGGCCCCGCCGCCCTCCACCAGGCGTACCAGCCGGTCGATGCGCCGCTCGTGGCCCTCCCGGCTGTCGGGGAGGGTCGACACGTAGAAGTCCGTCGCGTCGTAAGCCATGTGGAAGACGTGCTTCTTCACATCGCTCAGCGTTAGGTAGTCGTCGTGGGTCTTGGGGGCCGGCTCGGGCGCGCCGACGCACACCGCGGGGGTGCCGGCGCCCCAGGCGTTGACGCACAGGTGGTAGGTGTCCGTGATGACCAGGCGGTAGCGGGGGAGGACCCCCACCAGGTCGCCGATGGTGTGCGGGCCCGGGCGCGGCGCGATGTGGCCGACGGGAGCGGGGATGTCCCGCTCGAACCAGGGCAGCCATTCGAGCGGGGCGCCCAGGCGCTCGGACAGGTCCCGGCAGAAGGCGGGCAGCCACTCGGGGATCCGCGTCCGGGCACCGAGGAACACGCCGATCGCACCGCCGTCCGGGACTTCCCGGGACCATTGCGTCGTCGGGAGGTGGTCGAGGTCGCCCGGGCGGGACAGGAGCGCCGCGTCCGAACCGAAATAGTCGGTCGTACGGTCCCGGCGCAGGTGCGCGATCTTCGCGGCCGAGAGCGGGTCACGCACCCAGACGCGGCGGCTGCGCGTCACCAGGCGTGAGAACAGGGGGCCGTATTCCTTGTCCTCGAAGTCCTCGTAGTCGGACTGCGAGTTGTGCAGGATGGTCCCGCCGTAGCTGAGGGTCCGCGCGAGGAGCTCGTCCGGCTGGTCCGCGAACAACAGGGTGCGGTTCAGCAGGCGCCGGGCCGCGTCACGGTCCTCGGCGAAACCGAAGTCGAGCAGGCGGTTGGTCGCGTCCTGCTCCAGGTAGTGCCGGGTGTGGAGGAAGTCGCCCCAGAAGACGACCGCGTCGTGGTCGCGGAGCGTGTCGAGGTGCTCGGACAGGGGGTGGAAACGGAACGGGAAGCCGGTGCCTCGCGCGCACTCGCGCAGGGGCACGGTCTCCGGTGTGTGCAGGGTGTACCAGGTGGCGTCGATCTCGGGGGTCATACGCCGCCGCAGGGACTCGAACGCCAAGTCGACGGTCAGCATGCCGGTGTTGCGGTACCCGATGTTCGGCGCGGTGATGACGGCGACGCGTGCCATGTGCTCCATTTCCCCTAGCAGTTGCCGGCGCCGTCCACGTGTACGTGTGGCGCGGACCAGCGGCCAACGTACACGCCGACGTGGGTCGTACGGCGTCCCGCCCCCCGCTCGCCGGGGACGGACAGCAGGCCCCCGGACCGGCCCTGCGGCGTCGTGGGGCGAACGGTCACGCCCGTTCCGCCACCGCCGAGCGCACGTCCGTCGCATCGACATCGAGCGGGAGTTCCGCCGACACGGCGAATCCGCCCCTGGCCTGCCGCCCCGCCGTCAGCGAACCACCCGCCGCGGCGAGACGCTCCGTCAGGCCTGTCAGCCCCGTGCCGGCGCGGGCACCCGCGCCGCCGGGCCCACCGCCCACACCTTCGGGCCCGCCGCATGCCTCACCGCTCCCGCCCGTGCCGTCGGCGACCGCCCCGACCCCGTCGTCCACCACGGACAGCCGCACCCGCTCCGCCCCGCCCGACAGCGTGATCTCGCAACGGCCCGCCCCGCTGTGCCGCACGACGTTCGTGACCGCCTCCCGTACCACCCACCCCAGCAGCGCCTCGGCCTGCGGCCCGGACTGAGGGCCCGAGCGGATCACGGCGAGCGTGATGCCCGCCGCCGTCAGGGCCGAGTGCGCGCGGTCCAGTTCCGTGCCGAGGCTGCCCTGGCGGTAGCCGGTCACGGCCTCCCGGATCTCCGTCAGCGCCTGGCGGCCCACGGCCTCGATGTCCGTGATCTGGGCCAGCGCGGCATCCAGATCGCGGGCGGCCAGGCGTCGGGCCGCCTCCGACTTCACGACGATCACCGACATCGTGTGCCCGAGCAGATCGTGCAGGTCACGGGAGAAGCGCAGCCGCTCCTTCTCGACCGCCCGGCGGGCCAGTTCCTCGCGGGCCGCGCGCAGTTCGCGCACCGCCTCGGAGAGCCGCATGATCGCCGCCGTCACCATCGTCGAGATCCACGTGGCGTACGCGGTGTCGAGGCCGCCCCAGCCGTCGTGGAAGCAGGACACCGCACCGGCCAGCACCGCCACCGCCGTACCCGCGGGCCGCAGGTACGACAGGCGCAGGGCCGCGCCCGTCGCGAGGCCGAGCAGGGGGAAGAGCAGCAGCCAGTTGCCGCCGTAGCCGGCGGCGAGCGCGCAGGTCACGGCCGTCAGCAGGACGTGGGCCATCCGGGTGGAGCGGGCCTCGCGCTTCTCCCTGTGGAACGAGCGGAACGCCACGTAGATGTAGAGCGTGTTGAAGGTGAGCAGGCCGAGCCCGCCGATCCACGGGTTCGGCGTCCGGTCCTGGAAGAGGTTGGAGAAGGCGCCCATCCCCATCAGCAGCCATGGCAGCAGGGTGACCCCGCTGGGCGGCGGACCGGGGTGCTCGGGGAGCTCGCCCGCTCTCCGGGCGGCTCGCCACTCGGCCTTGAGCCGCGTCTCGTTCGCCGCGTAGGAGCGCCGGTGCTCCCGGGCCTGCCGGACGGCCGCCCGGGTCGCCTCGAAGCGACGCCTGACGGCTCGCTGGGTCTGCGTGGTCATGGCAGTGACGCTACGGATCCGCGGTGGCCGGGGACAGATGCGGTTGTACGGAGTTCGGCAGGACAAATGTCATCGGCCTGCCCCCGACCCCGCCACGATCTGACATGACGTCAGGAGCCTTCACAAGTGTGGGGGCCTGGGCTATACAGAGGTGCCCAGGACTGGAACGCGTTCCAGTTCGGCCCCAGACGGGCCTCGGCGCGGCCGACGGTGCGGACGGCCGTGCCGAGGTCTTTCCCACGGCGATCAGGAGCCCCATGCCCATCGACGCAGCGAAGGCGCTCGCCGCCGAACCCCGGACCGGCGAGCTCTCCTGGGACCACAAGGACGTGCAGCTCTACCACCTGGGCATCGGCGCGGGCGTCCCCGCCGCCGACCCCGACGAGCTGCGCTACACCCTGGAGTCCCGGCTGCACGTCCTGCCGAGCTTCGCCACCGTCGCGGGCGCCGGATCCCCCGGGGTGATCAGCGGCCTGTCCATGCCCGGCGTCGACGTCGACCTCGCCCGCGTCCTCCATGGCGGGCAGAGCCTGAGGATCCATCGCCCCATCCCGGCCCGGGGGCGCGCGAGGGCCACCGGCCGGATCGCCGCCGTGTACGACAAGGGCAAGGCGGCCGTCCTCGTCATGCGGACCGAAGTGGCCGACGACGACGGACCGTTGTGGACCAACGACGCGCAGATCTACGTACGGGGAGAGGGCGGCTGGGGCGGCGACCGTGGCCCGTCCACCCGGCTCGATCCGCCCGCCGGTGAGCCGGACCGGGTCGTCGAGCGGCATGTCCGCGAGGACCAGGCCCTGCTGTACCGGCTGTCCGGGGACTGGAACCCGCTGCACGCCGACCCCGATTTCGCCAAGCGCGCCGGGTTCGACCGGCCCATCCTGCACGGGCTGTGCACCTACGGAATGACGCTCAAGGCGGTCGTCGGCGCGCTGCTCGACGGGGACGTGACCCGGGTCCGGTCGTACGCCACCCGGTTCGCCGGGGTCGTGTACCCGGGGGAGACGCTGCGGATCCGCATGTGGCGCCTGGGCGGCGGGGTCCGGGTCGCTGTCAGCGTGGTCGAGCGGGACGACACGCCCGTCCTCGCCGACACCGTCGTCGAACACACCTGAGTCCAGAACGCCGTACGAGGGGAGCCGCACCATGCGCGCAGCCGTACTGCACGAGATCGGCCAGGACAAGCTGGAGGTCCTCGACGACGTCGAGGCGGTGGGGTTCGGACCCGGCAAGGTGCGGATCCGGGTGCGCGCCACGGGGCTGTGCCACTCGGACCTGTCGGCGATGAGCGGGGTGCTGCCGCAGCCCGGGCCGTTCGTCCCCGGGCACGAGGGGGCGGGCGAGATCCTCGAAGTCGGCGAAGGAGTCGGCCACTTGACGGCCGGTGACCGGGTCGTCGTGTGCTGGCTGCCCGCCTGCGGTGCCTGCCCCGCCTGCAAGCGCGGACAGACCGAGCTGTGCCTCGCCGGGTTCATGAACGCGGGCACCCCCAACTTCAGGCGGCCGGGCGGGGACGTCTTCGGCATGGCAGGCACCGGTACGTTCACCGAGGAGGTCGTCGTCGACGCCGGGTGCGCGGTGCCGATACCCGACGACGTGCCCTTCGACATCGCCGCCCTCATCGGCTGCGGGGTGACGACCGGTCTGGGCGCCGCGCTCAACACGGCGGACGTGGAGGCCGGTTCGTCGGTGGCGGTCATCGGGTGCGGGGGCGTGGGCATCTCCGTGATCCAGGGGGCCCGGCTGCGCGGGGCCGCCGAGATCGTCGCCGTCGATCCGGTCGTCTCCCGGCGTGAGGCCGCCCTGCGGTTCGGGGCCACGAAGGCCGTCTCGCCCGACGAACTGCCCGACGCCAAGCAGCAGGTCACCGCCGGCGAGGGGTTCGACTACGTCTTCGAGGTCGTCGGCAAGTCCGCCACGGCACGGACCGCCTACGACACCACCCGGCGCGGCGGCACCCTCGTCGTGGTCGGCGCGGGCGCCATGGACGACTTCCTCCAGCTGAACATGTTCGAGCTGTTCTTCGACGAGAAGCGGATCCTGCCGTCCATGTACGGCGGCGGCGACATCCTGCGCTCCTACGAACGCACCATCGCCCTGTGGCACGCGGGCCGTGTCGACCTGGCGGGCCTGATCACCCACCGGGTCCCCTTCGCCGACATCAACGAGGCCCTGGACCAGATGCGGACCGGGACCGCCCTGCGTACGTGCATCGAGATGTGAGGACACCGCCATGCCGCTGCCGCTGAAGGGACTGTCCGCGATCGTCACGGGCGCCGGCCGCGGGCTCGGCCGGGCCGAGGCGCTGGAACTCGCCCGGCTCGGCGCCGCCGTGGTCGTCAACGACTACGGGCAGCCGGGCCGCGACGGTACCGGCGAGGCCTCCGCCGGGCCTGCCGAGGAGGTCGCCGCCGAGATCCGCGCGGCGGGCGGAACCGCGCTCGCGCACACCGGCGACGTCTCCGACTTCCGGCAGGCGCGCGAACTGGTCGAGTCGGCCGTCGCCGGGTTCGGCAAGCTCGACATCCTCGTCAACAGCGCGGGCATCCTGCGCGACCGCATGGTGTTCTCGATGTCCGAGGAGGAGTGGGACGCCGTGCTCCGCGTGCACCTCAAGGGGCACTTCAACACCATCCGGTTCGCCGCCGCCCACTGGCGGGAGCGGTCCAAGCGGGCCGGGGAGCCGGTGTTCGGGCGGATCGTGAACACCTCCTCCGAGGCGTTCCTCGCCGGCTCCGCCGGGCAGCCCAACTATGCCGCCGCCAAGGGCGGGATCGTCGGCCTGACCACCTCCACGGCCCTCGCCCTCGGCAAGTACGGCGTCACGGCCAACGCGATCTGCCCGCGCGCCCGCACCCGGATGACCGAGGACGTCTTCGCGGGCGTCGAACGGCCCTCCGGCAACGGCCTCGACCCGCTCGCCCCCGAGCACGTCGCCCCGCTCGTCGGCTATCTGGCCTCGCCCGCCGCCGCCCATGTGAACGGACAGCTCCTCGTGGTGCACGGCGGCATGGTGGCCGTCGTCGAACGGCCGCGCGTCGCCGCCCGGTTCGACAGCAAGCAGGACACCTTCACGTACGACGAACTGGAGGCCGTCCTCGGGCCGTACTACGCGGACCGGCCGGCGGGGGAGACGTTCGCGGCGGCGGAGGTGCTGGGGCTGAAGCGCGGCTGAGGACCGGGGGCTGAGGCGCGGCCGACGACAGGGGCTGAGACGCGGCTGAAGAACGGGAAACGGCCCCACCCGTCACATATGGGTGGGGCCGTTCACCGTCCGGTCACTGACGTTCCGTCAGGCCGCCGTCTCGGTCCGCTCGGTCTCCGCCACCGGCTTGCGGTGACGGCCGCGCGGAGCCGTCTCGCTGTCCTGCGTGGAGACCTCGCCACGGTGCCGGCCGTGGCCGGCGGCGATCTCCTGGACGTCGGCATTGCGCGGCTGGTTCGTGCTGGCGTCACTCATCGGATGGAATTCACCCCGTCAACATGATCTTTCTTACAGCCGGGCGAGTTTAACCGGCACCCCGCCCCCCGGATCCAGGCGGCCACGCCAACCGGCACTAGTTCGTTACAAGCCGTCCCAATGGTGCCTGTTGCAGCGGGACCGGGCGGGGGGTGGAGGGGGCCGGGGGCGGAGCGGGATCGGCCGGTGGGGTGGGTTGTGGGGGCTGCGGTCGGTGTGCGGGTTGTGCGGGCTGTGCCGGCTGCGGGGGGTGCCCGGAGGGTTCCGGTTCCGGGGGGTGTCCTGTCACCGGGGGCGCGCCGGGCTCGGGCGCTTCGGCCGCGGGCGGGCTCACCTGCGCCACGCCGCACGGCACGGCCTCCGTCGCGTACGGCAGACGCAGCACCCCCTCCGGCGTCCACAGGCCGGTGCCCGCCAGCCACCCCTCGGGCGCCGGGAGATGGTGCACCCGCCGCTCGGACGGCCGCCACACGCCGACCCAGCTGCCGTGCGGCCCGTCGACGCGCAGCGCCACCGCGCAGCTCTCCGGCGTCAGCATCTGCCCCGGCTGGATCGCGAACGGCGTGACGGTGCAGTCCCGCAGCCGCAGGCACTCCGGGAAGCGCACCGGCAGTGTGCTGCCCAGGACACCCCAGCCCAGCCGGTCCTGCCCAGGCGAGGGCGCGTCCGAGCGGATGAGCAGCAGCCCGCTGTCGTGGTCGGCGAGCAGCAGCCGGTCGTCGCTGTCGGCGGCGATCTGGAGCAGCGGCGACACCTCCCCGCCACGCTCCAGGTCCACCACGACGGCCTTGGTGCGCCCGCCCGTCTCCCGGTCCAGGGCCAGCAGCCGCCCCGTACGGTCCAGCCAGACCCCGCCCGAGCAGCGGCCGGGCAGCTCGGCCAGTCGCTCGGGCCCGAAGGCGCCGCCCGCCACCAGCCACACCGTCGTCGAACGCGGGCCGACGGCCAGGGCGTACGCCCGCTCGCCGCCGGGGGCGGGCGGCAGCAGTCGCAGCCGGGCCGTGTCGTCCCGGCAGTCGACCACGCCCAGGGGCAGCTCGCCGGTGCCGGGCCCGGTCGGGTACAGCAGCGAGAAGGCGTGCCGCCCGGCCACCAGGCGGTGGATGAGGACCCGCCCGTCGCCCATCGGCTGCACTTCGGTGCCGGGCTCCTCCGGCTGGTTGCGGGGCAGGGGTACCGCGTACGGCTCGGGGCCGTCCAGGGTCCAGCGCTCCGGGAACCAGGAGTCGCCGGCCGACGCGAGGCGTGCGGCGTAGGCACCGTCCGCGGTGAGTGTGCATCCTGCCGGCGCGGCCTCGTCGTCCTCGTGTCCCGCCGAAGGCTCGATCACACACGCTGTCATCGTTCGGTCACCTCCAGTCACGAACGTAGTTTTCGTACGTGCTGGCGGGGAATCCGCTGGCTCCCGACTTCACACATAAGGGTGTTCCAGGAACGATTCTCCTGAGGATGTGCGGGCTTGTGTGCTGGGCGGGGCGGCAGCCGAGTGAGGGGGCAGGGGGCGGTGGCGGTGACGGCGGCAGTGGTGGCGGCGGTGGCGGTTCAACGTCACAGATCAGCCGGGTAGCCTTGCACCCGTGCCCCGTCTGTCTGAAGTCATCGCCGCCCTGGAGAACCTGTGGCCCGCCGAGCGGGCCGAGTCCTGGGACGCGGTCGGCACCGTCGTGGGCGACCCGAACCAGGAGGTCACGCGCGTCCTGTTCGCCGTCGACCCGGTCCAGGAGATCGTCGACGAGGCGGTGAAGCTGGGCGCCGACCTGCTCGTCACCCACCACCCGCTCTATCTGCGCGGCACGACGACGGTCGCGGCGACGCACTTCAAGGGCCGTGTCGTCCACACGCTCATCAAGAACGACATCGCGCTGCACGTCGCCCACACCAACGCCGACACCGCCGACCCCGGCGTCTCCGACGCCCTCGCGGGCGCCCTGGACCTGCGGATCACCGGGCCGCTGGTACCGGACCCGACCGACCCCGAGGGCCGCCGGGGGCTGGGCCGCGTCTGCGCCCTCGACCATCCGCTGACCGTCCGCGAGTTCGCCGCCCGTGCCGCCGAGCGGCTGCCCGCCACCGCGCAGGGCATCCGGGTCGCCGGCGACCCCGAGGCGGTGCTGCGCACCGTCGCCGTCAGCGGCGGCTCCGGCGACAGCCTCTTCGACCAGGTACGCGCGGCGGGCGTCGACGCCTTCCTCACGGCGGACCTGCGCCACCACCCCGTCTCCGAGGCTCGCGCCCACAGCCCCCTCGCGCTGCTCGACGCGGCGCACTGGGCCACCGAGTGGCCCTGGTGCGAGCTGGCCGCGAGCCAGCTCGACGAGATCTCCGACCGGCACGGATGGGACCTGCGCGTTCACGTCTCGAAAACGGTCACCGACCCCTGGACCGCCCACGCGGCCTCCGCCCACCCGTCGCCCGCCACCGCCCTTCCAACGAGGGCTTCGCGCCCCCCTTCCACTTCTGACCCCCTGGGAGCCCCGAACTGAACGCCGAGCCCGCCGACCAGATCCGACTCCTCGACGTCCAGGACCTCGACGTCCGCCTCCAGCAGCTGGCCCACCGGCGGAGGTCGCTGCCCGAGCACGCCGAGATCGAGTCGCTGACCAAGGACCACACCCAGCTGCGCGACCTGCTCGTGGCCGCGCAGACCGAGGAGAGCGACTGCGCCCGCGAGCAGACCAAGGCCGAGCAGGACGTGGACCAGGTGCGCCAGCGTGCCACCCGCGACCAGCAGCGCCTGGACTCCGGCGCCGTCACCTCCCCCAAGGACCTGGAGAACCTCCAGCACGAGATCGCCTCGCTCGCCAAGCGGCAGGGCGATCTGGAGGACGTGGTGCTGGAGGTCATGGAGCGCCGGGAGTCCGCGCAGCAGCGGGTCGCCGAGCTGACCGAGCGGGTCGGTTCCGTCCAGTCGAAGATCGACGACGCGACCGCGCGGCGTGACGCGGCCTTCGAGCAGATCGACGGCGAGATCGCCACGGTCACCAAGGAGCGCGAGGTCATCGCCGGTTCGATCCCCGCCGACCTGCTGGGGCTCTACGACAAGCTGCGCGAGCAGCAGGGCGGCATCGGCGCGGCGAAGCTGTACGCGCGCAGCTGCCAGGGCTGCCGGCAGGAGCTCGCCATCACGGAGCTGAGCGAGATCCGCAACGCGGCGCCCGACAGGGTGATCCGCTGCGAGAACTGCCGCCGCATCCTGGTGCGCACGTCCGAGTCCGGTCTCTAGGTCGCTGGGAGCCCTTGCGGTGCGGGAGTTCATCGTCGAGGCCGACGGCGGGTCGCGGGGCAACCCGGGGCCCGCGGGCTACGGGGCCGTGGTGAGCGACGCGGCGACGGGCGGGACGCTGCGGGAGGCCGCCGAGTACATCGGCGTCGCCACGAACAACGTCGCCGAGTACCGCGGCCTCCTCGCCGGCCTGCGCGCCGCCCACGAACTGGACCCGGCCGCGACGGTGCACGTCCGGATGGACTCCAAGCTCGTGATCGAGCAGATGTCGGGCCGCTGGAAGATCAAGCACCCCGACATGAAGCCACTGGCCGCGGACGCGGCCCGGATCTTCCCGCCCGGGCGCGTGACGTACGAGTGGATCCCGCGAGAGCGCAACAAGCACGCGGACCGGCTGGCCAACGAGGCGATGGACGCCGGGGCCAGGGGAGAGCAGTGGTCGGCTTCGACTTCGACGGCGGAGCTGGACACCTCCGCCGGGTCCGTCGCCCCGCAGGGCCCGCCCGGTGACGCGGCGGCGGGCGCCGCGAAGGCCCGCGAAGCCCTGGCGACGGGTCGCGCCGCCTCCGTCACGCCGACCGGCTCGGATCCGGAAGCCGGGCCTCCTTCTCCCGTGCCGCCTTCCGTCGGAGCGACAGAGCAGCGGGGCGGCGAAGGCGCGTCGGCCGGCACTGGCGCCGACTCGGCGAAGACGGACTCCGACGCTCGTGCCGCCAGGGCGGACGCCGATGTCCGCGCGGCGAGGGAGGATGCCGACGCCCGCGCCGCCAAGGACGTCGCCGACACCCGTGCCGCCAAGGCCGTCGCCACCCCGGGCTGGGCTCCCGCCGACATGGGCGCCCCCGCCACCTTCGTGCTGTTGCGGCACGGGGAGACGCCGTTGACGCCGCAGAAGCGGTTCTCCGGTAGTGGTGGCACCGATCCCTCCCTCTCCGACATCGGCCGGGACCAGGCCGAGCGAGCCGCCGCCCTGCTCGCACGGCGGGGCACGATCCAGGCGATCGTGTCGTCGCCCCTCGCCCGCACCCGGGAGACCGCCGGTATCATCGCCGCCCGGCTCGGCCTCGACGTGAGCGTCGACGACGGGCTGCGCGAGACGGACTTCGGCGCCTGGGAGGGACTCACCTTCGCCGAGGTGCGCGAGCGGCACCCCGACGACCTGAACGCCTGGCTGGCCTCCCCGGACGCCGAACCCACCGGCGGCGGCGAGAGCTTCACGGCGACCGCCACCCGGATCGCCGCCACCCGCGACAAGCTGATCGCGGCGTACACGGGCCGCACGGTCCTGCTCGTCACACACGTGACCCCGATCAAGACGTTCGTCCGGCTCGCCCTCGGCGCCCCGCCGGAGTCCCTGTTCCGGATGGAACTGTCGGCCGCGTCCATGTCGGTCGTCGCGTACTACGCGGACGGCAACGCCAGCGTCAGGCTCCTCAACGACACGTCACACCTGCGCTGAACGCCGCCGCCTCGCGGGCCAGCGCCTCGACCCGGCCCCAGTCGCGCGCCGCGACCGCCTCCCGCGGCAGCATCCAGCTCCCGCCCACGCAGGCGACGTTGGGCAGGGCCAGATAGTCCGGGACGGAGGCCGGGCCGATCCCGCCCGTGGGACAGAACCGGGCCTGCGGGAGCGGCCCCGCCAGCGACTTCAGATACGCCGTACCGCCCGCGGCCTCGGCCGGGAAGAACTTCATCTCCCGCACCCCGCGCTCCAGCAGCGCCACGACCTCCGAGGTGGTCGACACCCCCGGCAGGAACGGCACGTCCGACGCCCGCATCGCCTCCAGCAGTACGTCCGTCCAGCCGGGACTGACCAGGAAGCGGGCGCCCGCGGCCATCGCGTCCGCGACCTGCCCGGGGCTGATCACCGTCCCGGCACCGACCACCGCCTCGGGTACCCGCCCGGCGATCTCCCGGATCGCCTCCACAGCCGCCGGCGTCCGCAAGGTCACCTCGATCGCGGGCAGCCCACCGGCGACCAGCGCCCGCGCCAGCGGTACGGCATCCACGGCATCCTCGACGACGACAGGCACGACGGGCGCGAGGTCCAGCACGGAGGCGGGCAGGGGAGAGGCCATGGCCGTATCCTGCCGCCGATTCAACAGCATGCGCAAAGCTCATTGCGCATGCTGCAACCGCACGATCAGTGGACCTCGGTCACCAGCACATCCAGCGACCACGGCTGCCCCGTCTTCGCGGGCGCCGTCGCCTCCACCACGTATCCGAGATCCCGCAGCACCTCCACCAGCTCGGCCGGACCCTTCGGGGCGGCCCCGGCCGTCAGCAGGCTGCGCACGATCCGCCCCTTCGTCGCCTTGTTGAAGTGGCTGACGACCTTCCGGGTCGGCGCGTGCAGCACCCGCACGGACGCCGTCCGCCCGGCGACCTCGCCCTTCGGCTTCCACGCGGCGGCGTACGCGGCGGACCGCAGATCCAGCACCAGCCCGTCCCCGGCGACCTCGGGAAGCACCGACGCCATCGGCGCACGCCAGTGCGCGCCCAGCGCACCGAGACCCGGCAGCTTCACACCCATCGAGCACCGGTAGGACGGAATCCGGTCCGTCACCCGGACCGCTCCCCACAGCCCGGAGAAGACCAGCAGCGACCGCGCGGCACGCCGCTTGGCGGAGGCGTCCAGGGACGCCAGGCCGAGGGCGTCGTACAGCACCCCGGTGTAGATCTCCCCGGCCGGCCGGGTCCCCGCCGTGCGCAGCTCCGCGTTCTTGGCGACCTCGCCCCGCAGTCCCTCGCTCAGCCCGAGCACCTCGCGCGCCTTGTCCTCGTCGCCGGCGCACAGCTCGACCAGCTCGGTGAGGACGGCCTCCCGGGCGGCGGTCAGCCCCGGCAGCGACAGCGCCTGAGGCTTCAGCGGGGCACCGCGGCCGGAGGAGGCCTTGCCTTCGGACGGCGGCAGCAGGACAAGCACGCGTACTCCTTCGATCGAACTCCGGGACAGCGTACGGGGGCCTCAGACGCGCGTCCGGCCGAGGGCGCGGACCAGACCGTCGGCGTCGTCGGCGTGGAAGCGGACGACCCGCACCTCGCGGCGCCGCCCGAAGAAGGTGACGTGCGTGACGGGTTCCGTCAGTTCGAGCGTGACGGTGGTCTGGGACCCCACCTCGACGTTCAGCTCGCCGTCGGCCCGCTCGTGCGTCATCCGCAGCTCGCGCCGCACCGAGGCGATCCGCTCCAGCGGCACCCGCAGGTCCACATGGATGTACCGGCGGATCCGCAGCGAGCCGTCGTCCGGATCCAGCACGTGCGGGCGTACGACGGACGAGGCGTGCAGCGCGACGACGATGACGATGCCGTACACGTCCAGGAAGAGAAGCACGGCGTGCGCGGTCGGCCAGTCCCGCAGCAGCACGGACATGGCGACGGTCTCGACGAGGCACACGAACCCGAACCCCAGCATCATCGCGCCCTGCCCGCGCGCGTACCCGAAAGCCCGCCCACTCCTCGTCCCGTCGGTACGCCGCACCACCCACAGCACGAGACTCACGAGCAGCCGCACCTCGTGCCTCACCAGCAGACGCGCGATCCTCATCGCCGCTCCTCGGTGAGGATGCGCAGCGTCCGGCGGATCGCCTCCGCCTGGGCCGGGGCCAGGTCCGCGTAGAAGGCGCGCAGGACACTGCCGTCGTGGTCGAGCTCCCCGATCTCCGGGAACAGGCCCGGGGGAATGCAGTCGGCGAGGGCCCGGGCGGCCTCGGCGACGCGCGGATCGTCCGGCTCCGCGTCGGCGAGCGCGTCGAGCAAGGCATACGCCTGATTGGCCCGCGCCATGGCTTCGGGCGGGCCGAGCACCTCACTCAGCGACGACACCAGCTGCTGCCCGGCCTCGGGAGGCATGGCCGTCTCCAGGAAGGCGATGATCTCGCGGTCCTTGGCGGCCATGGGCGAGTCCGACAGATGCGCGGTCCCGGCGAACAACGCGGCCAGCTGGGGCGACACCGGCCCCTCGGCGGGCACCCCGCCCTCCGCCTCCAGCAACGCCCGCAACCGGCCCCGCCGCTCCCGAATGGCCTCCTCCTGCCGCGCCAGATCCTCGTCCAGCTCGGTCAGCACCTCGACGAGGTCCTTGCCGGCGTCGTCCGCGAGCACATCCCGCACCTCGGCGAGCCCCAGCCCCAACTCGGTCAGCCGCCGGATCCGCGCCAGCACGACAGCGTGCCGCAGCCCGTACTCCCGATACCCGTTCGCCCGTCGCTCCGGCTCGGGCAACAGCCCCAGATGGTGGTAGTGCCGCACGGCCCGCGTGGTGACACCGACGACGTCGGCGAGTTCTCCGATCCGCATGGGACCAGTGAAGACGTTGACGTTGCGGCAAGGTCAAGGAGCCACGATCGAGGGAACGGCACTCGATCACACGGACGTGATGCGTGCCGTGTCCCAGTCTGGTCGGTGATCGCGGAAGGGGAGCGGCATCGCCATGGCGCAGGATCCGTACACGCAGCAGTTGCTGCTGGACTGGTTCGTCGAGCTGGACACTCCGGAGGGCTTTCGTGCGGAGCTGGTCGAGGGCGAGTTCATCCTCACACCGCTGCCGGACGGTCACCACGAGCACTGCATCAGCAGGATCGTGAATCAGCTCTACCGGCGCTCCGAACCCGACCTCCAGTTCTCCGGCCACAAGGGCCTGAAGCTGGGGAACGGGGACGGCCACCCCCAGGACCACGTGATCCCCGACGGAACGATCGTTGCCCGCGCACCACGGCTCTTCCGGGGCGCGCCCCCCTGGATGCCCTGCGAGGGAGTCACCATGGTGCTGGAAGTGACGTTCACCAGGCCGGAGATCGACCGAGTGGCCAAGCGCCGTTGCTACGCACGTGGCGGTATCCCTCTCTACCTGCTCGTCGACCGCGACTCCTCCTCGACAACCCTGTTCAGTGAGCCGGAGGAAGACGACTACCTCCGACTCAGCACCGCGGCCTTCGGCAGACCGCTCACCCTCCCGGAACCCTTCGCCTTCGACCTGGACACCACCGACTTCCTCTGATCCCCTGTGAGGCGGGGAGGTAGCACGAGGTGAGCACACGGGGGCGGATACGGGAACAGGCCCGCTGGGCCAGGGCACGGCTGGGGCGGGGCGGCCCGCCCCTGGACCTCCTCACCGCCCACTTCGACCGACACGTCTACGCTCCGCACGCCCACCACGAATTCACCATCGGCGTCACGGTCGGCGGGTCGGAGGTCATCGCGTACCGGGGCGGGCTGATCCACTCCTACCCGGGCTCGATCGTCGTGCTGGAGCCGGGCGAGATGCACACCGGCGGCCCGGCCGCCCGCGAGGGCTACGCCTACCAGGCCCTGTACGCCGAGCCGTCCCTCCTCACCGACGGCACGCTCGGCGGCCCCCCGCACTTTTGCGACCCCGTCCTGCACGACCCCGAACTGGCCACCGCCCTGCGCGCCGCCCACACCGACATCAGCGCCTGCCCCGACCCGCTGGAGGCCGAGTCCCGGCTGCCCTGGCTGCTCACGGCCCTGGCCCGCCGGCACTCCACGGCCCGGGCGAGCGAGGACACCGTGCCCGGCGCCGGCCACATCGCCAGGGCCGTACGCGACCGCCTCGCGGACGAGCTCGTGGAACCCCCCTCCCTGGCCGACCTCGCCACCGACCTGGGCCTGTCCCGCTACCAGCTGCTGCGCGCCTTCCGTACGACGATGGGCGTACCGCCCTACGCCTGGCTCGCCCAGCACCGCGTGGCCAGGGCCCGCGGCCTGTTGGAAACCGGCCTGCGCCCCGCCGAGGTCGCGGGCCTCGTCGGCTTCGCCGACCAGGCGCACCTCACCCGCTGGTTCCGCCGGGTGCTGGGCGTGACCCCGGCGGCGTACCGCAACAGCGTTCAAGACGCGGCGGGGTGAGGCGGCCGAGACTCGCCGTATGACTGCACGCGGCTGGTTCCTGTTCTCCCTGATGGGAGTGGTCTGGGGCGTCCCCTACCTGATGATCAAGGTGGCGGTGGACGCCGTGTCCCCGTCCATGGTGGTGTTCACGCGCTGCGCGCTGGGCGCCGCGATCCTGCTCCCCTTCGCCCTGCGCCAGGGCGGCGTGACCCGCACGGTCCGCAACCACTGGCGCCCTCTCGTGGCCTTCGCGTGCATCGAGATCATCGGCCCCTGGTGGACGCTGACGGACGCCGAACGCCACCTGTCCAGCTCCACGGCCGGCCTGCTGATCGCGGGCGTCCCCATCGTCGGCGTCGTCTTCGCCCGCTTCTTCGGCGACACGGAACGGCTCGGCGTACGCCGTGTGACAGGCCTCGCGCTGGGCCTGGGCGGCGTAGGAGTCCTCACCGTCCCGCACCTCACCGGCGGCGACGCCCGCTCCCTCGGCGAGGTCCTCCTGACGGTCCTCGGCTACGCGACGGCCCCCCTGATAGCCGCCCGGCGCCTGAAGGAGGTCCCGTCCCTCCAGCTCACGGCGTTCTGCCTGACCCTGGCCGCACTCGTCTACGCCCCGGCGGCCGCGCTCACCTGGCCGTCCTCGGTCCCCGCCCCCGAGGTCCTGGCCGCCCTGGCCGGACTGGGGGTGCTCTGCACGGCGATCGCCTTCGTCGCCTTCCTCGAACTGATCAAGGAGGCGGGCCCGACCCGGGCGACAGTGATCACCTACGTCAACCCGGCGGTGGCGGTGGCGGCAGGGGCACTGTTCCTCGACGAGCGCCTGACCCCCGGCATCATCGCGGCCTTCACCCTGATCCTCGCGGGTTCGGTACTGGCGACCGCCGCCGGTCCGCGGCCCCGTTCACGCCCGGTACCATGGTCGACACGGCAGACGAGCCGGGCGGACGGCCGCGTGGAGTCCCCCTGACGGGGAGCTCCCCGAGGAACGTCCGGGCTCCACAGGGCAGGGTGGTGGCTAACGGCCACCCGGGGTGACCCGCGGGACAGTGCCACAGAAAGCAAACCGCCGAGGGCTCCGGCCCTCGGTAAGGGTGAAACGGTGGTGTAAGAGACCACCAGTGCCTGAGGTGACTCAGGCAGCTAGGTAAACCCCACCCGGAGCAAGGTCAAGAGGAGACACTCCGGTGTCTCTGCGCGGACGCTCGAGGGCTGCCCGCCCGAGTCCGCGGGTAGACCGCACGAGGCCGGTGGCAACGCCGGCCCTAGATGGATGGCCGTCGCCGAGGGGCCCGCGAGGACCCTTCGGAACAGAACCCGGCGTACAGCCTGACTCGTCTGCCGCTTTTTATTTCCGCAGGTCAGAGGTCATGTTTTCTCGCTGAACAAACTGTCCGGGTCGAATCCGGGTCGAATCCGGGTCGAATCTGGGTTGAATTCAGGTCCGCGTATTGTCCGCCCTGTCTAGCTGGCGGGTGGGCGGACAGGGCATATCAGGCGACTGGTTGATGCGACGGGCCGTCGGAAGGCGGCGGACAGGGGCCGGGAAGCCTCGGACGAATCGGGAGTATTGTCCGGCGCGTCCCCTGCGGTACAGCCGACGGATCCATGGGGGAGCTCTGGGCACTCATCGGCAAGTCCAAGCACGCGGCACGGGTTCCAGGCCCGCTCCGCCTTCTGTCAGCGGCGATTAGAGACCTTCCCACGCACGGCCAGCTCGATTCCCCACATGGCAGTCACACTCAGTAGCCTCGGCGCTGGCTCGCGGACCTGGCGAATACAAGGGGCTGCGATCGTGTCACGTACCTGGTGTCCATCCGGGTGGAGTTGGTCTCCGCACACGGTGTAGACCTGTGGCCTCGCCCCGGCCGGGTCTTCGCCGCTGCGCGCTCGCACTCCGTCGCTCAGTTCGCCACGGCCATCGATCTCGCTTTTGGCCGCCGGGACTGGCTCACGTGCACCTGTTCACGTTGTCCGACGGCATACGGGTCAGCCCCCTGGACTGGTGGGACGACGAGGCCCTGGACGGCACCGTTGACGGCCATGCCGCCAAGCTGAGCAGGCTGCAGGCCGAGGAGCAGTTCGCGCGATGCCGAAGCGGTCGACCCGCGGGCTCAGCGAGCCTCCGATCCTGCCGTGGTGGGGCGTGCCGCCGCGTGCGGTTCCGCAGAGGTCCGCGAGCCGGCCGACCCCGGCGTTGAAGTGGGTACCTGTCCGTCGGCTTGGCAGCTCTGGAAACCCACGCGGCGGCACGCCCCCGGTCGATCAGGGAAGCGGCTTCAGGCGGCCGTCGCAGATCTGCCGTCGCAGCAGGAACTTCTGGATCTTTCCCATGGCGTTGGCCGGGATGGTGTCGGCCAGGTACCAGTGGCGCGGTGTCTTGTGCGGGGCCAGGGCGGCACGCAGGTGGTCGTGGAGTTCGGCGGCGGTGGGCGGGTCGGCGGGGTCGGTGGCGTTGATGACGGCGGCGACCTGCTCGCCCCAGGCCGGGTCGGGGAGGCCGAGTACGGCGGCCTGTTGTACCCGGGGGTGAGTGCCGAGCGCCGCCTCGATCTCGGCGGGGTAGATGTTCTCCCCTCCTCGGATGATCATGTCTTTGAGGCGGCCGGTGACGGTGACGTAGCCGCGCTCGTCCATGACGCCCAGGTCGCCGGTGTGGAGCCATCCGTCGCGGTCGATGGTCTGGGCGGTGGCCTCGGGAAGGTCGTGGTAGCCGAGCATGACCTGGTAGCCGCGGGCGCAGATCTCGCCCGGCTCTCCCACGGGCAGCGGATCGGCGCCGGCGGGGCCGGTGATTTTGACCTCGACCTGCCACAGAGGGCGGCCGGCGGTGTGGAGTTTGTCTTGGGTGCTGTCGTCGGGGCCGGTCTGGGTGACGGAGGGGCTGAGTTCGGTCTGCCCGTAGAGGGTGGAGAAACGGGCGCCGAAGCGGCGCTCGGTCTCCTCGACCAGTTCCGGGGGCACCCGGTCGCCGCCGGACAGGACGGTCGCGCAGGCGCTGAGGTCGTAGGAGTCGAATGTGGGGTGGTTCAGCAGGGCGGTGAGCATCGCCGGGACTCCGGCGAAGAAGGTGGCCCGCCACTTCTGAAGTGCCTCCAGGACCAGGGTGGGCTGGAAGACCTGGACGAGTACGAGGGTGCCGGTGGCGGTGGCCACGCCGAGCACGGTCAGGTCGCAGCCGGCGGTGTGGAACAGCGGCAGCGCGCTGCCCCAGACCCCGTCCCGGGAGAATCCGGCGCGGGCGGCCACGAAGGTGGCGTTGGTGACGAGGCCGCGGTGGTGCAGGACCGCGCCCTTGGGGGTGCCGGTCGTTCCGGAGGTGTATTGGATCTGCGCCGCGGCACCCGGGTCGACCCGCGGTAGCGGTGAGGGGGCGGTGCCGCGGACCTCGGTGAGCCAGCCGGTGAAGGAGACCCGCTCGCGCAGGCGGGGAAGACGCGGCCCTATCCGCTCCACCGCCGCCACCATGTCCGTCTCCCGGAAGGAGTCGGTGAGCAGTAGTCCCACGGCACCGGACTGGGAGAGCACGTGCTCGAGTTCGGCGTCGCGCAGTGCGGGGTTGACGGTGACCAGGACCAGCCCGGCCAGGGCTGCGCCGTACTGGAGGATGACCCATTCGGGGATGTTGGGGGCCCAGACGGCGATGTGCTCGCCCGGGGCGAACCGAGCGGCCAGCCAGGACGCGGCCTGCTCGGCGTCGTCCAGGAGCTCGGCGTAGATCCAGGTGCGGTCGGTGCGGTCGGCGCCGGACAGGGCGGCGCCCGGCGGGGCGATCTCGACCAGCGCCAGGCGGTCCGGGGCGGTCGACGCGGCGCCTCGGAGCACCTCCCCGATGGTGAGGTCGAGGACCGGGCGGGTGGTGTCGGCGGGCAGGTACGAGCGGGTCAGCGGTTCTTGCATCGTCACTCCTGCAGGTCTTGGGCTGTGGGGACCGGGCCGCCGCCGTCGGGAATCCAGCGGCCCGAGTCGCGCCACTTGACCGCCTCGTGGAAGCCGTGGGTGGCGGCGAACTGCTGGAACCAGCGGCCCTCCGGCGAGTGCCGGGTGATGCCGTCGAAGAGCGTGGCCAGGACCTGGGTGCCGTGCAGGCCCATGTTGTCGTACGCCTGATTGATCATCAGTTTCTGCATGGCGAGCTGGTTGACCGGCACCCCCGCTATCCGGTCGGCCAGCTCCTCCACCCGCGCGTCCAGGTCCCGCGGCGGTGCGGCGTCCAGCACCAGGCCCCAGTCGGCGGCGGTCCGGCCGTCGATGGTGTCCCCGGTCAGCAGCATCCGCTTGGCGCGCTCGGCGCCCAGCCGGTACACCCACATCGCCGTGGTCGGGCAGCCCCACACCCGTGCGGGCATGTAGCCGATGCGCGCGTCCTCGGCCATGACGACCAGGTCGCAGGACAGGGCGATGTCGCTGCCGCCGGCGACGGCATGGCCGTGCACCTTGGCGATGGTGGGCTTCAGCGACCGCCACAGGGAGAAGAAGTCGTCGGTGAAGCCCTTCATCCAGGCGAAGTCCTTGATCGGATCCCACACCGGGTTGCCGTCGATGGCGCCCTGGGTGCCCTGTCCGTCCTCGGCGGAGATCTTCAGGTCGTATCCGGAGCAGAAGGCCCGGCCCGCCCCCTGGAGCACGATGACGTGCACGTCGGGGTCGTCGTTGGCGCGCCGGACGGCGGCGGCGATGTCACCGGGCATCCGGAAGTCGATCGCGTTGAGCCGGTCGGGACGGTTGAGGGTGAGGTAGGCCTTGCGGTCCTGCACCTCGTACAGGACGGTGGACTGCTGATCGTCGGTCATATGAGCTCCGTATTACGGCGGAATGCGGTGGTCGGTCAGAAGGTCTCGCAGTGCTCGGCTTTCTCGCGCAGCAGGGCGTTCGGGGCGAAGCGCTCGCCGTGCGCGGCGGCGAGGCGGTCGGCGCGGGCGACGAAGGCCGGCAGGCCGCCGGGGTAGCCGTTGATGTACTGCAGGACGCCGCCGGTCCAGGGCGGGAAGCCGATCCCCAGCAGGGATCCGATGTTGGCGTCCGCCGTGCTGGTCAGTACGCCTTCGGCGACGCAGTGTGCCGCCTCGACGGCCTCGGCGAACAACAGCCGTTCGGTGAGTTCGTGCAGGTCGATTCCGGCGGGGTCTCCATGTGGGGGAAACGCCGTGACGAGTCCCGGCCACAGACCGGTTCGTGCGCCCGAGGCGTCGTGGTCGTAGAAGCCGGCGCCTCGGGCGCGGCCGGGTCTGCCCAGCCTGGTCATCGTCTCGGTTCAGTTGGAAGCCCGCACCCGAGGACTCGTATCCGGCGGCCAGCGCGGCGGTCCGGGCGAGGTTCGCGCCCTGGTCCCCGACCGGCGAGACCACGCCCAGGATCACGTCGTCCACCCGCAGCGGATCGAAGCCCGGATTGCGCTTGCCCACCTCGTCGAGGAGACCCACGACGAGGGAGATCGGTTTGACGGTGTGCAGTGAGCCGTCGTTCTTGCCGCGCCCGCGCGGGGTGCGCAGCGCGTCGTAGACGAACGCTTCTGCCGGACTGCCCATGGTGGCCGCTCTCCTGTCAGTACGTATGCCGGCGAGTGGTCCGGCCGTGCGCGCGGCGTCGGGGCAGCGCAAGGGCCGTGCTTGACTGGAAGTCACACAGTCGCTGCCGGTGCCCGACGGTGACAGGCCGCGGGCGTCTGGTGACCCGGCAGGCGATGACGAGCGCTCAGCTCGTGGGTGCGGTCGATGCCCCGGTCGCAGGGCGGCTCGACGTGGCACGTGACCCGTGTGCGGCACGCTCCGTCAGCCGTCCTTCCTGCGGGCCGGCGGCAGCTGGGAAGCCTGGGGATTCGGTGAGCAGCGGCCGTACGATCCGGCCCCACCGCTCCAGCAGTTCGTCGCGGTCCGTGTCCTCCCGGTACAGCACGTCGGAGATCGCCATGCCGCGCAGCAACTGCACGGTCAGCTCGGCAATCGCCGGGTAGGCAGGCGAGGTGGTGAGCTCGGGGCCCATCACCTCGTCGACCACCCGGTACAGGTCCCGGCGCGCCGTCCCCTCGGCGTGGCGCAGCACGTCCCGCAGCCGTGGGTCGGTGCGGGCCACCGCCCACAGCTCCATCTCCGCGCCGAACGAAGGCCCGCACATGACGGACCGGAGCACGCGCAACGAGCGGGACAGTGCGTCACCGTCCGGTGAGGCCGCCGCCAGTTCCTCACGCACCGCCCGCTCGTTCCGCGCCACGAGTAAACCGATCGCCGCCCCGAACAGGTCCTCACGGGTCGGAAAGTGATGCAGCAACGCACCCCGGCTGACACCGGCCCGCCGCTGCACCTCCAGGGTCGTCGTCGCCGCGACGCCCACCTCGATCAGCGACTCGACCGCCGCGCCCACGATCTGCGCCCTCGTGGCGTCGCGCTGTTCGTCACGCCTGGTCATGGCCTCCACCTTTCACGGTCAGCCTTGACTGCGAAATGAACATCTCACGGTCAGCCCTGACTGTGAAGAGGTGAAGCGTCTCGGATTCCCCCTCCTCGTTGAGGGCACGGAGGGCGACCAGCCGGGAAGGCGGTGCTCCGAGGCAGACCTGCTTCGAGTTGCTGCCACGTGCACTGCGGGACTGGGCGTTCGTCCTGCCCCGGCCAGAGCTGCACACGGCACCCCCGGACGTGCGGCTTGCTGTGCGCTGGGCGGGGAAGGCGTCCCGCCCGCTGCCCGACCTGATGGATGGGGCCGTGATGCGGGCCGTGTTGCAAGTCCTCCAGTTGAAACAGGACGGTACGGTTGCAGCCGCCGAGTACCGCTGCCACCGATCCGGGACAGCATCCCTGGCGGCCGCGACGTCGTCCTGCCCAGAAGGGCCATCCACTGCACGCAGCAGCGCCTCACGCGCGGTCGGCCCTGGCCAGCGCCGGGAAGTTGGCGAGGTGGTCCGGGCGCTTGCGCGCGGTGTCCGACCGCTGGCGGATGAGCTGGTCGGTCTCGGAGCTCGAGCCGTACGTCATGATCTCGACCAGCGCGCGGACGTTCTCCGGCGACGGGTCGCTGTAGCCCTTCAGAAGGACCTTGAAGCCCTCGGAAGGACAGCCGCCGGGCATGAACCCACGACCCGGACGACCGAGTGGCCCGCGCTCGGTACCGTCTTCTTTGTCACCAAACCCCGCCAGGAGATCAACGTCTGGACCGGTACCAACTACCTGACAGCCTCGGTCTACCGGCGGTCCGGGACTTGCTTCGGGAAGCGGCAGCTCAGCGACCGTGGCGTCGAGATGGCCTCAGCCGTCGCCACCCAGGTCTGGGAGACCGAGCGCAACGGTTTCACATTCGACACCCCTGAAGCATGGGTCCGCGACGACGCGTCCCGCTACACCTACCCGGGCTACGAACGCCCCCTCGCCGTCTGGGACATTCTTGACGCCATCCAACCCGTGAAGCCCTTCTTGACGAGAGGCTCCGGCCGCTGACCGGATGCCTACCACGCAGCCTGTCTCCGATCCGCATCAGAGTGCCCCGGGGCATCGGAACCTGAGAGCGGCCCAGTGCCCCCCTACTGAACTTCTCGGGTTGTCGTCGGGGGCCACGCCAGCAGGCGGTTGTGCCGCTGGGTGATTTCGCGGCCGTCCCGAGGCGCGCCTTGACCCAGAAGTGCGCGATGTCGTGCTCCCGCAGGAGTGTGCCCGCGCCGGTCCGGCCCCAGTGGTCACTTCCGTCCACGTAGCCGACGGAAACCTCGGAGTGGAAGATCAGTGCGGCCTTGTCCGTGCGAGACATCCGGCCGATGAGGTCGCCGGCATGGAAAGGAAGGTCGCTCTCGGAAGCTGGTTCCGCTCGGTCATCTGGCTTCGACACCACAATCATCACGAACCCCCGTGCCTGCTCTGCTATCCGCCCCTACCGGCCTGATCGTCAACCCTCCACGCGAGCACGGAACTTGACGGAGCCCTGGCGGCGATCTCCCGGTTGGTGTGTCGGTGCCACGAGCCGCAGGATGTCCGTCTCGCGTGGGCTGAGGGAGACGGCGGGAGTCCCGGCGGCCGGTTCGGGACGAGGCGGTTCGGGGCGGGGCAGGAAGGCGGTCAGACGGCGGGCGACCGAGGAGTCGAGCTGGGTGACGCCCGCGTGCGCCAGACGGACCGCGTGGGCGAGTTCCTCGGCCGGCAGATCCTTGAGGAGATGGCCGTGCGCGCCGGCCCGCAGCGCCTGCACGACGTACTCCTCGTCGTCGAACGTCGTCAGCATCACGACCCGGCACTCGGGCGCCCGTTCACGCAGGACGGCGACCGCCTCGACACCGTCCATCCCCGGCATCCGGACATCCATGAGCACGACGTCCGGCTCCATCTCCAGAGTCCGCGCCACCGCGTCCCGGCCGTCCACGGCGGTGCCGACGACCTCGATGCCCGGCCGGATGGAAAGCAGGGAGGGCGATGCCGTCCCGGATGAGCCGCTGGTCGTCCACCACCAGCACCCGCACGGGCGCCGCCTGGTCAGGCTCCTCGTCGTTCATGTCACCGCCCCCGTCCACCGAGAACTTCGCCGTCGTCCCGCGCGGGACCGTCACCGTCACCCGGGTGCCGGCGCCCGGGCTGCTCTCGACGTCGACGTTCGTCGGCACCAGATGTACCCGCTCCCGCATGCCGAGCAGCCCGAACCCGGCGGCGGTCGCCTCCGGTGCGAAGCCGCGACCGTCGTCCGTCACCTCCAGCCGCGCGGCGCCCCCGGCCAACCGGACCGCAACGGTCACCTGCGAGGCCCGCGCATGGCGGCACGCGTTGGTCACGGCCTCCTGCGCGGCCCGGTACAGCGCGGTCAACTCGGCCCCGCCGCGACCCTCCTCGTCGCCGCTCACCTCGACTGGCACGCGACCCCTGAGCTGGGGTGTTGCGACGACCACTAGAACGGAAGACCTGGGGCCTTAGCCATGGAGCGGGTGACGAGAACCGAACTCGCGCTCTCCGCTTGGGAAGCGACGGCGCTTGGGGGCCTCGTATGCTCTGACCTGCGCCGATTCGCTGTACTGCTGCAGACATGGCGGTCTGATGAAACCGCTGTTGATCGGGTTGTCCGCTCTGAAGGGCACGCTACGGGCACGAAAAGCTCGTAGGCGGCCGGTTTCGGCAGGCGGTTGTCGAAAGCGAGCTGTCTCATGCGGGTGCCGTCGATGAGGCGTCGGAACGTGGACAACGCATGCGCCCGGGGCGTCAGGTGCCGGGTACCCGGCGAGTGCCGAGACACGAACCTTCTGTGTCGAGCCTGAAGCTGCAGCAATGCCAGCCTGCACCGGGAGGTTCCTTGCTGTCTCAACCGGTTCCCGCCAGGTTCACATCTGGTCCGGACCGGTCAGTCGCCGCGTGCCATGGCGATCATTCCTCTGAGGTCGAGTCCGGCTTTGGTGCCGCCGTCACAGAGGATGTCCACGCCGGTGAGGTAGCCGGGCTTGTCGCCCGCGCAGAACGCCAGGAGCTCGGCAATCTCTTCGGGGCGACCGTAGCGCTTGAGCGCGGCGTAGCCGGTGAGCTTGCCCGAGCCGCTCTTCTCCTCGAGCCGCCCCATCGCGGTGTCGAAGCTGCCGGGCGAGACGGAGAGCACGCGGGCGCCTTTCGCGCCGAACGGGGCGGCGATCTGCTGCGAGTACCAGATGACGAAGTTCTTGCTGAGCGAGTACGCCAGACCGGGTCGCATACCTTTCGGTGCCCGGCTCGCGCCAGCGGCGAGCTTCGCCGTGAAGCGGTCGCGATCGGTCAGAGCAAGACGGAAGATCCGCTTGGGGATGACCAGCCGCGGCGTCATGTGCCCGGCGATGGAGGCGAGGTTGACCAGCGCGAATCCCTCGGTGGCGACCGCGAGGGCGGCTTCGGTGATGTTGACGGTGCCGAGCGCGTTGATCCGGATGATCTTGTCCGCGGTGCCCATCTGCGGGCTGATGCCCGCGGTGTGCACGACCGCCCGCACGGAGCCTTCGCGGTCGGCCTGCTGGAACAAGGCCTCGACCGATGCTCGGCTGGTGATGTCGCAGGCGACCGCCGCCGCATCGACGCCGTGGTCGCGCAGTTCCGCCGCCGCAGCGTCGAGGCGTTGCCGGTTGACGTCGGTGATGACCACGCGGTGATCGCTGCCGAGAATCTTCGCGGTCGCGAGCCCCATGCCCCCTGCTCCGCCGGTGACGATCGCTGTCTTTGTCATTCGTGCTCCATCTCGGTATTTCCCGACCGTAGCACCGGGGCAGCCCCTGACCTGCGAACTCCAGCTTGATGGCGAGGTGGATCGTCGCTTTCCGGGCAGCCCGCCGGGGGCCGGTACGTACACGTAGGTGTCGACGGCCGGCGCCGGGCGGTCGCGGTGGACGGCAAGTGCCTGCGCGGCGCACGCCGACCGGACGGCAGCCGGGTTTTCGTGCTGTCCGCCGTCCGCCGTCCGCCGTCCGCCACGGCCGTCGGCATCACCCTCGCCTCACGCGAGATCAGCGCGAAGACCAACGAAATTCCCGAGTTCGCGCCCTTGCTCGATCAGATCGACGACGCCGACCTCGCCGGGACGGTCGTCACCGCCGATGCCCCGCCCGCCCCACGCGACCACGCCACCTACCTGCACGAACGTGGCACCCACTACCTGCTGACCATCAAGAACAACCAGCGCCGCCAGGCCCGCCGACTCCACGCTCTGCCCTGGAAGAAGATCCCCGTGATTCACCGCGACGACGACCGGGGCCACGGCCGCCACGAACAACGACTCGTGCAGGTCGTCACCGCCGACGGCCTGCTCTTCCCGCACGCCACCCAAGTCCCGCGCATCCAGCGCCGCCACCGTCTCCACGGAGCGAAGAAGTGGTCCAGCGAGACCGTCCACGCCATCACCGACCTGCCGCCGAGCAGGCAAGTGCGGCCGAGATCGCCTCCTGAGCTCGCGGACACCGGACCGTGGGAAACACCGCCCACCGGGTGCGAGATGCCGTCTTCGGAGAAGACAAACCCCAGGTCAGGACCCGTAACACGCCTGCCGTGCCCGCCGCCGTCCGCGACTTGATCCGCAGCGCGCCCAAGCTCGCCGGATACGTCAACACCGCCGCCGGACGCCGAGCCCACACCGAACGCCCACGCGTCCTCACCCTCCACGGCAATCACCTGACCAAACCGGACGACCCGGGCAAACGCCAGGGCCCTGCGCCCTCGTCGCTCCTGGCGGGTTCACCGGGAGCCGTGCGTGGATGCGGCCGCGAGGCGGGTGCCCTGTCGCCAGACAGCGCGAATCGACAGGCTGTCGTTGATGGTCGTGGTGGGATCACCGTCGACCAGGACGAGATCTGCCCGCAGGCCTTGCTCGACGCGGCCCCGATCGTGGAGGCCGAACCGTCGTGCTGTCAGTGAAGTCGCCGAGCGCAGGGCTTCGGTGGGGCTGAAACCGGCCTGTACGAGCAGTTGCAGCTCGCCGTGCAGACTTGCTCCGTGGGTCACGCCGCGCACGGCCAGAGCCGCGGCGTCGGTGCCTGCGATCACGTCGACCCCAGCCTGGCGCAGGGCTGCGATCGTGGCCAGTGCCATGTCGAAGTGCGAGGTGGGCAAGCCGCCGAACGTGTCGGAGAGGTGCGCCCGCAATTCCGGCGCGAGCTTTCCCGCAACGCGGGGATCTTGCGCCAGGTCCGTGCTGTGCGACAGCCCGACGATGGAGGCAAGGGGAGTCAGTGTCGGCACCACGAACACGTTCGCGCTTGCGATGCGGTCGACGATCTCCGGGGTGTGGGCCGTGTCGGCGAACAGATGGGCGAGGCCGTCGGCGCCGGCGTCGACCATCTGTTCCGTCTCGTGCAGCGTCATGGCGTGGGCCATCACCATCTTCCCGCGAGCGTGCGCCTCGGCGATCACGGCGGTGTGAATCTCCAGTGGTACGTGCGGCATCTGGAAGCCGAACGCCTCGCCACTCTCGGCTATCAGCTTGATGTAGTCGGCGCCCTCGCTGATCCGATCCTCGACGAATCCGGCCGCCTCCGCCACGGTGGTCGCGGTCGGCCAGACCGGATCGTTGAGGCCCTTCCGGAACTGATGAGGGTGGCCGTCGAGGTGGGTGAGCGAGAAGGAGGCGCTCCGCACGTCCGCGAAAGTCCGGTCGGCCTCGACCTCGGCGCGCAGCGGAATCATGGTGGCGGGGACCGAGCCCATGTCGAGTTCGGTGGTGACGCCGAAGGTCAGCGCCTGGCGCAGCATCGCGGCGTCGGTGTGGGTGTGTGCGTCGATCAGGCCCGGCAGCAGGGTTGCGCCGGTGGCGTCGACGACTTCCACCCCGGTGACACGCGGCCCGCCCACCGAGACGATGACGCCGTCGGCGACGTGCACATCGACCTGGCCCAGGTTCTTCTCGCCGTCGAACACCTTGGCACCGACGATGACGAACTCGTTCATCGGACTCTCCTCGTAATACTGGACGTGTACTGGTTCGGGCTTCACGGCTACGACGTCTGCCGGACCGGCACGATGACAGCCGAAGGGTGTCCGGGGGCGTGGCGACCGTCTGTTCGGCCAGGTGGGCGACGGCGACCCCACGGGGGGTCGCCGTTCCGGACAGACTGGGCCTACCGGCCCCGTCGTGCGGGTGGGATGGGAATCGGCTCGACTCCTGGCACGACGCGGGTGGTCAGGGTGCCGAGTTGTTCGACGGTGACGGTGACGACGTCGCCGGGTTGCAGGGGGCGATGGGCGTTCAGACCTTCGCGACCCCACAGTTCGGCGAGGCAGCCGCCGCCGCAGGTGCCGGAGCCGAGGATGTCGCCGGGGCGGATCTCGGTGCCACGGGAGGCGTAGGCGATCATGTCGGCGTAGGAGAACGCCATGGACGACCAGCGGTCCTGCCCCAGCCGTTCGCCGTTGATGTCGACGGTCATCGTCAGGTCGAACGAGGTGTCGGTGCGCCAGGGTTGCAGCTCGTCGGGGGTGACCAGGACCGGTCCGAGGGTGGTGGCGGTGTCCTTGCCCTTGGTGGGGCCGAGCCGGACCTGCATCTCGGCGAACTGGACGTCGCGGGCCGACCAGTCGACGAGGATGGTGTAGCCGGCGACGTAGGAGTCGGCGTCGTCGGGGTGGATGTCGCGGCCGGTGCGGCCGATGACGGCGGCGACCTCCAGCTCCAGGTCGAACATCCGGCTGCCGGGCGGTACGGGGACGTCGTCGGCGGGGCCGAGGATCGCGTGGGGGTTGGTGAAGTAGAACGCGGGTGCCTCGTACCAGCGTTCGGGGACGGTCGCGTCGGTTCCGCCGAGTCTGGCGACACCTTCGACGTGCCGTTCGAAGGTCATGAAGTCCCGCACAGCGGGAGGATCGGGGATCGGCGCGCGCAGCCGAAGGTCGCCGACCGCCCGGGTCGCGGCAGGCGCGGCCAGGGCCTGCTCCCCGGCCGCCCGCAGGGTGCCGTCGCGCAGGAGGCCGAGCATCGTGACGCCGCGGCCCAGGGGATGGACCTGGTCGTGGTGGAGGACGCCGACCCGATCACCGTCGTCGTCGGCGTAGGTCACGAACCGCACAGTCGCGCTTCCCTTCAGACGGAGGTGTGCATCGGGCGGCCGAGCCAGGCGACCGCGTCCCCGAAGGCGGCGATCACGTCGAGGTCCCGGCCGGCGTGGTCGGCGTAGGCGCGGTGCAGGTTGAGCACGATCCGTTCGGCGTCGCCCCAGTCCGTGAACTCGCCCAGGTCGACCTGGCGGGCGGCCTGCAGGGGCGTCAGACCCCGGGAGAGCCCTTCCTGGGCGGTGTCGAGGATGAGCCGGTAATAGCGGCGGTGCTCGTCCAGGACCCGGGTGATGCCGGTGCCGGTGAGGACCGGGCCGTGGCCGGGGACGATGACGTCGGGCTGCAGGGACTCCAGCCAGTCGACCGCGGCGAGGGCCCCGTCCACGGAGCCCATGAAGACCAGCGGGGCGAGTCCGGCGAACACCAGATCGCCGGAGAACAGCACGCGTTCTTCGGGCAGCCAGGCGATCAGATCTCCGGTGGTGTGCGCCGGGCGGCCGGGGTGCAGCAGCTCGATCCGCCGACCTGCGACGTGCAGGGTGAGTGCGGAGCCGGCCGAGATGTCGGGAAGCCTGCGGGTCACCGGCCCCCAGTCCGGGACCGGGTTCCACAGCGGTGGGCAGCCGTCGATGACCGGGTCGGCCTGAAGCCCTTCCCGCATCCGGCTGTGCCCGACGATCACTGTCGTGGAGGGGAGGAGGCTGTTGCCGTAGGTGTGGTCACCGTGCTGATGGGTGTTCACCGCCAGCCGGACGGGCGCCCCGCCGGTGGCCGTGTCCACGGCGTCGAGAAACCGGCGGGTGCGAGCCGCGGTGGCACAGGTGTCGATCACCAGGACCCCGTCGTCGCCGACCACCGCGCCGGCGTTGTTGACCCACCAGGTCCCGTCCGGCTGCACCCAGGCGTGGATCCCGGGAAGCAACTCCTGGAGTTCCGCCGCGTCCGCTGTGGGAGGAGGAGCGGAGTTCGTGTCCGGGGTGTCGGTCATGACCCGGCCTGTCCGTCGTCCTTCACGGTGGCGACGCGGCTGCGGCCGTGCTGTTCGTACGTGGCGAAGCGCATGGCATTCCTTGGGAGCTGGGTGGGTTGACGCAGGCCGGGGGCTCGGCGCCATGGCAGGGTGGGGGAGTGCGCCGGGCCCCCGGTGTCATGGGGTCAGACCGGCGGAGCGACGAAGACGCCGCGGTCGACGTCGTTGAGCATTTCCTTGGCGACCATCTCGTTCATCGGGTTGGACGTGCCCCACTGGTCGGCGTTCTCGGGCTACGTCAGGTCGTAGATGTTCGTCCAGTGCCGTATGCAGGTCGAGCGCTCGGCCGTCCGGGGTCATGAGGCCCGGGAACCTGGTCTCGCCCGCTGCCGAAAAGGTGCCGATGGCGAACGGTCCGGAGAAGGGATGAAGGGTGCCGACGCGGCTGCAGATGTCACGGAGACGTCCTCCCGATTGCGGTCCCACCAATCTGGCCCCTAGATTGCAATCAGGGAAATCGATTTCCTGTATATAGGAATCCAGCCGGTGAATACCGATGGTGCCGGCTCCGGAATTGGGACGCTTCGTGAACTTGGCCAGCCTGGACCTCAACCTCGTCGTTGCCCTGCGCGCCCTCCTGCAGGAGCGCAACGTCACCAGAGCCGGCCAGTGCATCGGGCTCAGTCAACCCGCGATGAGCGCGGCCCTGGCCCGGCTGCGCCGCCACTTCGACGACGACCTGCTCGCCCGGGTGGGCGGAGGGTACGAGCTGACCGCCCTCGGGCAGGCCCTCCTCGACCGAACCACCACCGCTTGCGACCTGCTGGAGCGCGTCTTCGCCAGTCAGGCCGAATTCGATCCCTCGCGCGAGGAACATGAGTTCACGCTGATCGCCTCCGACTACGCGGTTGCCGTCTTCGGCGCCGAACTCGCCCGCACCATCCAAACCGAGGCACCAGGCATCCGGCTCAGGTTCAAACAGGTACCGAATGAAATCATCGACAGCACCGGGTCGCTGCTCAGCACCGTGGACGGGCTACTGCTGCCCCATGGCATCATCCGCGGCTTCCCCACGGTCGAGCTCTACCAGGACAGCTGGGTCTTCCTCGTCGCCGACGACAACCCCGAGGTCGGCGAGCAGCTCACCCTCGACGATCTGGCCCGACTGCCATGGGTGACGTACCAACGAGCCTACGACGCCCCCGCCGCCCGCCAGATCGCCACGCTCGGCATCGAGCCACGTGTGGCGGTCTCGGTCGACAGTTTCCAGCTGATGCCACTCCTGGTCGCGGGCACCCGCCGGGTAGCTCTCCTGCAAAGGCGTCTCGCCGACGAACTGGACGGACTCGCACACGTCCGCATCATGGAACCGCCCTATGACGCCGTACCGATCCAGCAGGCCTTGTGGTGGCATCCGGTCCACATGCACGACGCGGCGCACATGTGGCTGCGGGAGACGGCGGCCCGGGTCGCCGAGATGATGGAGGCCGGTCGGACTACGATCTCCCGTCCGCCGGAATGAGGGCGGGGCTATGCCCTGCACAGGCAGATGACACTGCCAGGCCGCAGCCGACGCCGGACGGGCGGCCGCCGCGTGGAGCCGGTTTGAGCAGTTGCTGCTGCTCTGGCTGGAAAGGTTCGCCGGCCGGTCCCGGGCCGGCGGCGACGATCGCCTGCTTGAGCTGCGTGTATCGGGGGAAGGCCCAGGCTCATCTGCGGGCCGGCTTCCGCTCGCGCCGTGGCCACGAGCGTTGCGTACGGGCCCGCGACGGTCGTGACCTTCGATCTGGATCCACGCCTGGTGGAAGGCCATTCGTGCCAGCAGACTGCTGATCTCGTCGGTGAGTTGTTGCCGTATGGCGGATGAGGACTCCGTGGGCGGCGCCGTATGCGGTACGGCATCTCCAGGTACTCCTCGACCGCCATCAAGGCCTCGGCGAAGGTCTTCGCCCGGCGTTCTCTTCGTACGGCCCGTTGGTTGAGGGCGTAGGTCAGGAAGGCACCGAAGCCAGCCACCTCCACAAGCGAGACGAACGGACGAACTACGCCCATCTCGCCTGCTACAAAGCGGAGTTCATGCCCACCCACGCCGAACCACCCGATCACGTTCGGAAATCGGATGGCGTCTCAGGGAACACAGATCGTGGTTCGACGGCTGGAGACGTCGATCGCCCAGAGGCACGATGAGACTTGAGCTCGTTCGCCCTCGGGCCTGTGACAAGGAGGAAGGCCAGCTGACGGAAGACGCCGGAGGCCTCGACCTCTCCCCGCAGAGGCGCTGCGGGCGCGCTCCTGCGCCGCGCGTTGGTCGAGGCCTCATGGCAATGGGTCTTCCGTCACGGCGGTCGCGCGGTGCCGGGCGCGGATGGGCGCGATCACGGTGCCCGTGGTGCGGTCGAGATGGCTGGGGCCCTCGGGCAGCTGGTCCGGGCTGATGTAGCTGCGCGGCCCGAGGTGAGTGGCCGGGTCGAGCCGATGCACGGTGACCTTCCCAGCGCGACGGGCACGGTTCCATCCGCTACGGCGGAACAGGCGCCAACGCTGAGGGAAGATCCAGGTGCCGACCCGTTCGATCCGGTCGCTCACGCTGGTGAGCTGATGCACGTGCTCGGCATGGGTGAGGTCGTTGGCGCCGTTGTGGAAACCCACCGAGCGTGATCACTATGAGCGGGGAGCGCAGCTGGGTGTGCAGTTCGAGGTCGCAACTGGAAGTCCGTACCGGAGGGCGGAGGCAACGGAGCGTCATGACCTCGGCGAAGCCGGCGCTGGATGGGAAGGGCTCGGCACCGCCGTGTCGGCGGGCGCAGCCGTCAGCGCCGGGTGAGGGTGGACGGCGCCCCGGAGGACTGGTCACCTTCCTCGCGCAGACCCAGAGTGTCTCGGCCGGTCATCGTGACGACGTAGATACTGCCGTTGGGGCAGGGCTCCTCGGCCGACTGGTCGGTGGGTTGGCTGCTGTCCGCCTCGAGGACCAGCGAGGCCTTGCGTATCTCCTGCAGTCGCAGGGTCTCGGTGCATCCCACCTCAAGTTTGGTGAACACTTCGGTCACCCTGCTGACCTGCTTGCCCACCAGCTCACCTCGCTGTGCCGGGTGGAGAGTCAAAGTGACGGCGAACCGGTTGGTGCGGGGCTCAGTGATCTTGTCAGGATCGGGATTGCCCGGCCCGGTGCCGACCCATGTACCTGCCCAGGCCTCGGGAAGCGATGTGGCAGTGGATGTCGGCGCAGGCGTCGTCCCGTCGGAGGAGTCATCGGTGGCAGTGGATGACGGCGCAGACGTCCCGTCGGAGGCGTCATCGTCGGAGGAATACCGCACGAGGAACGTGCCCGCCGCGGCCATCAAGGCCACGGCCATGGTCCCGGCGACCGCCCGGCCGGTACGGCCGGACACCCACCGTCGCACGGCGCCGACAGGCGGCAGGACGGCGGTCTTTGCGTCGGCGGAAGCCGGGCCGTCTTCGGGCTCACGTGACACAGCCGCCACAGACGGCAGTTGCACTGTTGCGGAGATCAACGCTTGCGCCTCCTCCTCCCGCACGGCGAGATCTCTCTCCAGCCCCTCGGGCAGCAACTGCGGCCAGGTACCGCACCGGCCGCCCAAGCGTTCCAACAGCACGCTGACGGTGCCGGGCGTGGCCCGCTGCTCGGGATCCTTGGCCAGACAGGACCGCAAGAGCGGGACCAGGGCCGCCGGAACGCCGTCGAGGTTCGGCTCCTGATGCACGATGCGGTAAAGCAGCACCGCAGGCGAGAACTCGTCGTTCGGGCTGGAAAACGGGCCCCGTCCCGTCGCCGCGTACACCAATACCGCAGCCAGAGAGAAGACGTCACCCCGTGCACCCGATTCCCCGGCACTCACCTGCTCCGGCGCCAGATAGCCGGGAGAACCGGTCACACCCCCGGTCCTCGTGTGACGCGAGTCCTCCGTCGCGCGCGCGATCCCGAAATCGATGAGCAGAGGACTACGGCGGCCCAACAGCACATTGGACGGCTTGACATCCCGGTGGGCCAGCCCCGCCCCGTGTACCGCTGCCAGCGCCCCGAAAAGCTCGGCCGCCAGTGCCAGGACGCACGGCTCGGACAGCCGGCCGTATCGCCGCACCCACTCTGCCAGGGACGGCGCTGCCACGTACTCGGTGGCGAGCCACTGCGGGCGCTGCCCCGCCGGGCTGTAGTCCACCACCGCAGGCGTCCAGGGCGAGCGCACCCGGTCGCTGTTCCGGATTTCCCGCGCGAATCGCTCCTCGAAGCCCGGCTCCCGTCCGAACTCGGCACGCACCGTCTTGAGCGCCAGCGGACGCCCCGACACGGTCCGGGACAGATACACCCGTCCCATTCCACCCTCACCGAGCCGCGCCAGCAGTGGATAACCACCAACAGCCTCCGGATCCGCCGTGTCCAGCAACTCCACGCCCTGCCGCCCTCTCAGATTTGCACTGCCGATCAGGTTCAGTCCCCGGACCAGCACAGCCAAGCGCCGCATCCGTAGCATCGGCACCAAGCATCACCGGTCACACCTGCACTACACCATTCTCAGCCACAACGTCCGGCAGCCCGAGAACCCGTCACCGGGCGAGAGGCCACGTGGGCGGTCGGGAGGGCACACCTTGGCACAGCTCCCGATTTGTCCGGGTGTGCGCGCGTCGTGGCATCGGGTCGGAGCGGTGTTCCTGCAGTCTCGCGGTCGTCCAGGGGCCGGGGCCGTGAAGGTTTCGGTGCTCAGGCCGGGTGGGCGGTCTTCCAGCAGATGTGCCGGAAGTCACGGCGGACGTGGGCAGGGGCGAGTCCGCCCGGGAACTTGGCCTTCAGTCCGGCGTGAGGTGACGGGCACGATCCATGCCTTTCCGCTCGTGCTGTGCAGCTGATGCCGGAGGAGGGCTACGCCGTGGTCACGATCCGCAAGGTCACCGTCCGCGCGGACGCCGATCCGGCGCTTGTCTTCTACTACGGCATCATCGGCGAACTGTTCTGGGCCATTTTCAGGCGTGGGTGCGGAGGCGGACCCGCGACGTCTGGAAGAGCTCCGGCCGGTGCGTGCTGTGGGAACTGAGCAGTGAACCGCACGGCTCTGCGCTCGCGATCGAGTTCATCGTTGCTCGCCGACCACAGGCCGTCGGTGTCCGCGGGTCGCCCCTCGGCGGGGCCTCCTCACCCGCCACGCTGACCGTCCTGATCAGCGGCATGTCCCGGATCCTGGTCATGGACGAGGCTTTCGGCCCGAGCGCGGTCTGGCGGGCCTCGCACAGTGGGTGGAACGGGAAGGCGTCCACCGGCCCGTACCGCGCGGGCATGCCGAGAAAATCGCGGTCGATGGCGAGGGGGAGCCGGTCGTCGTGAAGCTGGGGGTGTGGCTCTCGAACACCATATCGAGGCGCGACCGGCTTGCACAGGAACAGCGGGACGAGCTGCGGGAGCTGGGCATGGAAGGGGCCTGATACCAGCCGCGGCCGGTCTTTGAACCGGCCGGACACTCGTAGCGTCAGAGAGACCCCGGAGGAGCAGTCCTCCGGGGTCTCTTGCTGTCGGCGGGCGAGCGGGTCAGCTGGTGCCCAGGCGGGCGTCCAAGGGATGGGGGCAGTTGCTTTTGGCGTACCGCTTGCGCTCAGGACCGCTACCGGCCTCGATCCCGTCGACCTGGACGAGGCCGTTCTCCAGCAGCCGGGACCTGGCCGAGCAGACCTGGCCGTAGTGCAGTGGCCGGTCGTGACCGAACTTTCGTCGAAGGCCCGCTTGAGGTCGAAGCCGTGGTGGGGGGCCGGACTCCAGAAGGCCTAGGAGTGTATGACTGATGGGTCTTCGGGGCGTATGGCTCACTCGGTGCGCAGGCCGTCCGGGCGCATCAGCCGGAGCAGTGGTGGCAGGCTGAGCACGGTCACCAGCAGGACGACGGCGGTGGCGATGCGCGTCTGATACGAGTGGCCCGCCCCTTCGGACGGGGGGCCTGGTGTGCCCTTGGGAGCCACTGTTCGAGGCCGTTTCATGCGTCGACGATCTTGACAAGCGCCCGTACCGAGTAGCCCCTTTGATGCACGAGACCCAAGATCGAGGCGTCTACAGTCACCCGCCGTCCGCCACCCGGCGACAGGTGATGCACAACCCGGATTACGACCGCTGGCTGTACTCGCACACGCCCTCCCAGGCCGAGGGCGAGCGCGATGAACCGTCCGAGTGTGCGGCAGTGGCGCAGCACCCGGGCGTCCCCAGGACCGAGCCGTCCCAGGTGGAGGGCGAGCGGGTGGACGACTTCCGGACCGCATGACCGCCGGTAGACGACCGTGAGCGGCGCGGGGTGGCGCGCGCCGCTGGTCTGTTCAGGGATCACGTGGAGCGCGTGCCAGGGTCACGGAGGGAGCAGGCCTCGCGTCTCCATCTGCTGCGGGAAGCGTTCCGTGAGGATGATCATTGCTTCAGATTCATCGTCACGGTGAGCGACCCTCGCGGCTGAGGAACCTCTGGGTCAGATGATGCATCTGTACACCCGAGCTGCCTGTCATCTCCGGTGAGCGCACAGAGCAGAAGTCAGTCGATCTGTTGTCCTCATGCCCGTGCGGCGGCTCGCGTAGTCCAGCACCCGTCTCCGCCGGCTCTGGCCAGCAAGGTGGGGACGGAGGCGAGCGCGGCCAGGAACGTACCGGAAGGCACGGGTGTAGTTGCCTCGCCGAAGGTGAACACAGCGGCTCTGACCAGCCACATCACAAGGAAACCGGGGGACGCCGCACGTGCGCATCGCCTTCCTGCTGCACAACGCCTACGCGATGGGCGGCACCGTACGGACGACCATGACCCTCGCCGA
>NZ_JBITJK010000017.1:0-167646 GCF_044459945.1 Streptomyces sp. NPDC050164 | reverse complement strand
ACCACGAACAGCCCCATGCCATGGTCACGGTATGGTGCGGCTGAATAGTTTCATAGTGTTTCGGTGGTTATAGCGTAGGGGAAACGCCCGGTTACATTCCGAACCCGGAAGCTAAGCCTTACAGCGCCGATGGTACTGCAGGGGGGACCCTGTGGGAGAGTAGGACGCCGCCGAACAATTATTGACAGGGTTGGACCCGGAACTTCGGTTACGGGTCCAACCCTTTTTTGTTCTCCGTCACTTGAAGTTCACGTTGCGCGATCAGCATCCACAGTATGGGTACTGCTGCAATGCTCAGGGCCGCCGGTGTCGGACTCGGTGACGAGGTCGTCGTGCCGGCCTTCGGGAACGTCGAGGTGGCCGAGGCCGTGGCCAAGGCCGGGGCGCTGCCGGTGTTCGCCGACATAGATCCGGTCTCCTACTGCCTCGACGCCTCCGCTGTGGAAGCGGCGGTAACTCCGCGGACCGCGGCCGTGGTGGTCGTACACCGCTTCGGGCGGCTCGCCGACATCGGGCGGCTGCACGCGCTGGGAGCGCGGCACGGGCTGCTCGTGCTGGAGCACGGGGAGTCCGAGGCGCCGTACGACGAGATAGCCCAGCGCAGGGAGCGGGCGGCCTATCTCCATGCGAAGTTGAGGGGTGTGCGGACGCCGGACGACGGTGACGGGCACACCTATCAGCAGTACGTCGTGCGGGTTCCGGGCAATGGGCGACCGGATCGGGACGCTTTCGCGCGGGCTGTGCGGGCCAAGGGAGTCGAATGCCGGGTGCCGGTGAAGACTCCGGTGCATCGACTGCCCGAATTCCGGCGGTGTGTTTCCCTCCCGGAGACGGAGCGGGCTTCCGACGAGACGCTCGCACTGCCTGTGGATGCCACCCTGACCAAGCGGGACATGCAGCGGATCGTGTCCGCCTGTAATGCCCTTGGAGGGCTTCTTCAGCCCGCCTTCTGAGGTGGTTGGGAGCACGGGTCTGTTCGGGGTATGATCTATTCCGTTGCCGCGCGGGAAGCCCCGCAACGCAACAGGCCCCTATAGCTCAGTCGGCAGAGCGTCTCCATGGTAAGGAGAAGGTCAACGGTTCGATTCCGTTTGGGGGCTCCAGCAGAAAAGGCCCCACCCTCACGGGTGGGGCCTTTTTCGTGTCCTAGTCCTTGTGGAGACCCGGGACGCGCATCGCCAGGATCGCCATGTCGTCGGACGGGGCGTCCGACGCGAAGCGTTCCACCGCGCGCATGATGCGGGCCGCGACCGCGCCGGCCGTGAGGCCCGTGCAGGTCGTGAGGACGTCGGCGAGACCGTCGTCGCCCAGCATGCGGGCGCCTTCACGGCGTTCCGTGACGCCGTCCGTGACGCACAGGAGGACATCGCCCGGGTCGAGCGTGACCGTCTGCTCGTAGAGCTCCAGGTCCTCGATGACGCCGAGGAGCGGCTGGGGTTCGGCTGCCGGCTCCACCGAGCCGTCCTGGCGCAGGCGCAGAGGGAGCGGGTGGCCGGCGCACACGACCTTCAGTTCGGCGCTGCCGTCCTCCTGGGGGCGCATCTCGCCGTAGAGGAGGGTGAGGAAGCGGCTGCGGGCGCCTTCGTCGAGGATGGCGGAGTTCAGGCGTTCCAGGACCGCCGGGCCGCTGAGGCCCTCGCGGGCCAGGAGGCGCAGGGCGTGGCGGGCGAGGCCCGTGACCGCCGCGGCGTTCGGGCCGGTACCGCAGACGTCGCCGATGGCGAAGCCGTAGGCGCCGTCGCGGATGGGGAAGACGTCGTAGAAGTCGCCGCCGACCTCGTTGCCCTCGCCGGCGGCGCGGTAGATGACCTCGACCTCGACTCCCTCGATCGTGGGAAGTTCCGGCGGGAGGAGGCTGCGCTGGAGGGACTGGCTGATGGCCGTGCGCTCGGAGTAGAGGCGGGCGTTGTCCAGGGCCAGGGCGGCTCGGCGGGACAGGTCCTCGGCGAGTTCCAGGATCTCCTGGCGGAAGTGTTCGTCGGTCGGCTTGCCGAGCGTCAGCATGCCGATGACGCGGTTGCGGGCGACCAGGGGGAGGACGACCGTCTCACCGCCCACCGCGGATGCCGTGGCGAGGGTCGGGCCGATGCCGGGAGTGACCTGGTGGGTCGGGCCGCCGCTGAGGCCGAGGCTGCGCATGGAGCTGCGCAGGGCCGCCTGGTGGGCCACCTCGGCGGGGGCCGTCCAGACGCGGGCGCCCGGGGTGGGGACCGGGTCGGGCGGGGGGACCTTCGACAGCAGGGACTTGATGCCGTCGATGAGTTCCTCGTCCTCGTGCAGGACGTACGACAGGTACGGCTCGGAGGCCTGGTGGGCGATCGTGTAGACGGCGCACCAGGTGGCGAGGGTCGGGACCGTCATCTGGGCCATCAGGGCCAGGGTCTGGTCGCGGTCCAGGGTGCCGGCGAGCAGGTCGGAGGCCTCGACGAGGAAGTTCAGGGAGCCGCGGCGCAGGCGTTCGAGTTCGCCGAGGCGGGCCGATTCGACGGCGAGTGCGATGCGGTCGGCGGCGAACTGGAGGCGCAGGGCCTCCTCGTTGGAGTATCTGCCGGGTGCCTCGGCGGCGACGCCGAGGGAGCCGGTGAGGCGGCCCTCGACCTTCAGCGGGACCGTGACGACCGAGCGCATGCCGGTGCCGTTCAGCAGCGGCACCGCGCCGGGGACCGCCGTCAGGTCGTCGTGGACGGCCGGCATACGGGCCGAGCCGTAGCGGCCGGAGCCCGCCTCGACGGGGACGCGGGCGAAGCGCTGGCGGGCGGAGGGCAGGCCCGTGGAGGCGCGGACCTCCAGTTCCGTCTCGTCGTCGGTGGCCAGCAGGAGGAACGCGGAGTCGCCGTCGAGCATGTCGCGGGCGCGTTCGACCGTGCGCTGGAGGAGGCCGTCGAGGTCGTCCGGGGCGGGGTAGCCGATGAACACCTCGAAGGGGTCGGTGCTCTGGCCCTCGGAGGTGGTGGAGGTGTCGGAGGCGGGGATGCGCAGGGGCGTCTGGAGAACGGCCCGTTCGTGGTCCCGTACCAGGAGGCACACGGTTGACGGTTCGCCGCCGGTGTCGCGGACGCGCAGGTGGGAGGCGTAGACGGGGGTCACGCGGCCGTTGGCGGCGCGGATGCCGTAACTGCCTTCCCAGCGGGAGAGCTGGAGTGCCTCCGCGATGCCGGTGCTGGTGCCCGGGGTGTGCGGCCAGGCCGCGAGGTCGGTCAGGGGCTTGCCGGTGACCTGCTCGGCCGGGTAGCCGAAGAGGTCCTCGGCGTCCTCGTTCCAGGCGGTGATGTGGCCGGTGCGGTCGATCTGGATGACGGCCACGCGGACCCGGCCGTCGGCGAGGGGGAGGAGGTTGGCGGGGAGGGCGGGGCCGGCCGCGCGGGTGCCCACCGCCCGGGCCGGGAGGTCGAGTTGGAACCAGACGGTCTTGTGGGTGGGGGTGTACTCGACGCCCCAGCGGCCGGCGAGGGCCGCGCACAGTTGGAGGCCGCGTCCGCCCTCGCGGTCGGGGCTGCCCATGTTGACGGCCGAGGCCTGGAGCGGGATCTCACGCTCGGGGTATCGGTCGGCCACCTCGATGCGCACGCCCTCGTCGCTGCGCAGGCAGAGCAGGTCGGCGGAGGTACCGGCGTGGACCACGGCGTTGGTCACCAGTTCGCTGGTGAGAACGACGGCGTCGTCGACGATGTCGGCGAAGCCCCAGCCCTGGAGGGTGTCGCGAACGAAGGAGCGGGCGCTCGCGACAGATCGCCCGACGGGCTCGAAACTGGCGGCCGCTCGCGCGGTGATCACAGAACTCCTCGACCGGTTCTCGACGTGCTGGGCTGCGTGGCCGACCGGCTCGCGCCGCTGTTGCGGCAGGCCGCCCGTCGGCCGGGGGTCCGGGGGCTGTCCCCCCGGGATCAGTCCGGTGGTCATGTGTGCGGCCGCCCCTCCGATGCCCGCTCGTCTTCGTGCCACCGCCCAGGCCGGACGGACCGGCGCGGCTGGACAGCCGCATGCAAGGTTACTTACCTTCGCGGTCCATGCGGATGCCGGTCTGCAGTGTTTCCGTCCGGAGGGTGTGCGGACGATGTGCGAAGCTGCCGAACTGTTATGGCCTGGTTCGGCCAGGGTGAAACACTGGGCAAGCTTCTTGTGAAAGTCCGGGCAGGCTGAGTGTCTTCTGCGTACGGGGGCAGCAGCCCCCTGGGAACGGCCTGGTATGCAGGGCGGAGAATACGCAGTAGTAACCGGTACGCCGAGCGTGGTACCTCAGCACAGCAGTGACGGTCGACCCCTGCGGGAGGGACACAGTGGAGTCTGGCGCAGCGACGCGTGGCAAGAAAACGCGCGCGAAAGGCGGACAGTCCCCAAGCAATCAGGGCAAAGTGCGCAGCGGCACGACTGAAGTGGACACGGCAGCCCTGAACCGGCTGATGGTTGCCCTGGTGGCGATGCGGGACGGCAACTTCCGCAAGCGGCTCACGGTGTCCGGGGACGGCGTGATGGCCGAGATCGCGGCGGTTTTCAACGAGGTGGCCGACCGCAATCTGCATCTGACGGGTGAGCTCTCGCGGGTGCGGCGGATGGTGGGCCGGGAGGGCAAGCTCACCGAGCGGCTGGAGACGGGGGCCTGCGAGGGCTCCTGGGCGACCGCGATCGACAACTCGAACGCCCTGGTGGACGACCTGGTGCGGCCGGTTTCCGAGGTCAGCCGGGTGCTGTCGGCGGTGGCCGAGGGTGATCTGTCGCCGCGTATGGAGTTGCGGACACAGGTGCCGGACGGCAACGGGCAGCCGTTGCGCGGCGAGTTCCTGAAGGTCGGGCGGACCGTCAACAATCTGGTCGACCAGCTGTCGACGTTCACCGACGAGGTCACGCGTGTGGCCAGTGAGGTGGGCACCGAGGGCAAGCTGGGCGGGCAGGCGCGTGTGCGTGGCATGTCGGGTTCGTGGAGGGATCTCACGGACTCCGTCAACACGATGGCGTACCGGCTCACCGCTCAGGTGCGGGATATCGCGCTGGTGACGACGGCGGTCGCCAAGGGTGATCTGTCCCGGAAGGTCACCGTTCAGGTGGCCGGCGAGATGCTGGAGCTGAAGAACACCGTCAACACGATGGTGGACCAGCTGTCGGCGTTCTCCTCCGAGGTGACGCGGGTGGCCCGTGAGGTGGGCACCGAGGGTGCGCTGGGCGGGCAGGCGCAGGTACCCGGGGTGGACGGTGTCTGGAAGGAGCTCACCGACTCCGTCAACACCATGGCCGGGAACCTCACGGCCCAGGTGCGCGGGATCGCGGAGGTGACGACGGCGGTCGCCAACGGTGACCTGTCTCGGAAGGTGACCGTGCAGGCGCGGGGCGAGGTCGCGCAGCTCGCCGAGACGATCAACCAGATGACCGAGACGCTGCGGATCTTCGCGGACGAGGTCACGCGTGTGGCCAACGAGGTCGGGGCCGAGGGGCGGCTCGGCGGCCAGGCGAATGTGCCGGGTGCGGCGGGGACGTGGAAGGACCTCACCGATTCGGTGAACACGGTCTTCCGGAACCTGACCACTCAGGTGCGGGACATCGCCGCCGTGACGACGGCCGTGGCCAACGGTGATCTGTCGCAGAAGGTCACCGTGGACGTGGCCGGCGAGATGCTGGAGCTGAAGAACACCGTCAACACGATGGTCGACCAGCTCTCCGCCTTCGGTGCTGAAGTGACCCGTGTGGCACGCGAGATCGGTGTCGAGGGTGAGCTGGGCGGTCAGGCGCAGGTGCCGGGTGTGGCCGGGACATGGAAGGACCTGACGGACTCCGTCAACACGGCGTTCCGGAACCTCACCGGACAGGTGCGGAACATCGCGCAGGTGACGACGGCGGTGGCCAACGGTGACCTCTCGCAGAAGGTCACGGTCGACGTCTCCGGCGAGATGCTCAAGATGAAGAACACCGTGAACACCATGGTGGATCAGCTGTCGTCCTTCGCCGACCAGGTGACCCGGATGGCCCGGGACGTGGGCACGGAGGGCCGTCTCGGCGGTCAGGCCCAGGTGGACGGCGTGTCCGGCACGTGGAAGGAGCTGACCGACTCCGTCAACTCCATGGCCGGGAACCTCACCTCCCAGGTGCGCAACATCGCGCAGGTGACGACGGCGGTGGCCCGGGGTGATCTGTCGCAGAAGATCGACGTGGACGCGCGCGGCGAGATCCTGGAGCTGAAGAACACCATCAACACGATGGTCGACCAGCTCTCGGCCTTCGCCGACCAGGTGACCCGGGTCGCGCGCGAGGTGGGTACGGACGGCCGGCTGGGCGGACAGGCGCAGGTGCCCGGCGTCGCCGGTGTGTGGCGTGACCTCACCGATTCCGTGAACGGCATGGCCGGGAACCTCACCGCGCAGGTGCGCAACATCGCGCAGGTGGCGACCGCGGTGGCCCGGGGTGATCTGTCGCAGAAGATCGACGTGGATGCGCGCGGGGAAATCCTGGAGCTGAAGAACACCCTGAACACGATGGTGGACCAGCTGTCGTCGTTCGCCCAGGAGGTCACGCGTGTGGCCCGTGAGGTGGGTACGGAGGGCATCCTGGGCGGCCAGGCCGAGGTGCAGGGCGTCTCCGGCACCTGGAAGGACCTCACCCAGTCCGTGAACGGCATGGCGAACAACCTGACCATCCAGGTGCGCAACATCGCCGAGGTCACGACCGCGGTCGCCCGGGGTGACCTGTCGAAGAAGATCACCGTCGACGCCAAGGGCGAGATCCTCGAACTCGTCACGACCGTCAACACGATGGTGGACCAGCTGTCGTCCTTCGCCGAGCAGGTGACCCGGGTGGCCCGCGAGGTGGGCACCGAGGGCATCCTGGGCGGACAGGCGCACGTGCCGGGTGTCACGGGCATCTGGAAGGACCTGAGCGACAACGTCAACCTGATGGCCAAGAACCTGACCACACAGGTGCGGAACATCTCCCAGGTCTCCGCGGCGGTCGCCAACGGTGACCTGACGCGGCAGGTCACGATCGAGGCGCGCGGTGAGGTCGCGCAGCTCGCCGACACCATCAACACGATGGTGAAGACGCTGAGTTCGTTCGCCGAGCAGGTCACCAAGGTGGCCCGCGAGGTGGGCACGGACGGCATCCTGGGCGGTCAGGCGCATGTGCCGGGTGTGGCCGGTACGTGGAAGGACCTCACCGAGTCCGTGAACCAGATGGCGTCCAACCTCACCGGCCAGGTGCGCAACATCGCCATGGTGACCACGGCGATCGCCAAGGGTGACCTGACGAAGAAGATCGACATCGACGCGCGCGGGGAGATCCTGGAGCTGAAGACGACCATCAACACGATGGTCGACCAGCTGTCGTCCTTCGCCGAGGAGGTCACCCGGGTCGCCCGCGAGGTGGGCACGGAAGGACAGCTCGGCGGGCAGGCGCGCGTGCGTGACGTCGACGGCACCTGGCGGGACCTGACCGAGTCCGTGAACGAGATGGCCGGGAACCTGACCCGGCAGGTGCGTGCCATCGCGCGCGTGGCGACCGCCGTGACCCGCGGCGACCTGAACCTGAAGATCGACGTGGACGCGTCCGGGGAGATCCAGGAGCTCCAGGACTACATCAACAAGATGATCGCCAACCTGCGCGACACCACGATCGCCAACAAGGAGCAGGACTGGCTGAAGGGCAACCTGGCCCGGATCTCCGCCCTGATGCAGGGGCGTCGCGACCTGGAGGACGTGGCCTCGCTGATCATGAGCGAGCTGACGCCGGTGGTGTCCGCGCAGCACGGCGCGTTCTTCGTGGCGATGCCCCTCGTCGACGGCGAGGACATGAGCGCCGCGGACGAGGACCAGTACGAGCTGCGCATGCTCGGTTCGTACGGCTACTCGATGGGCTCCATGCCGACGTCGTTCCAGCCGGGTGAGGCGCTGGTCGGGACAGCCGCCGAGGAGAAGCGCACGATTCTGGTGGAGAACGCGCCGAGCGGCTATCTGAAGATCTCCTCCGGGCTCGGTGAGGCGCCGCCCGCGCAGGTGATCGTGCTGCCGGTGCTGTTCGAGGGCAGCGTGCTCGGCGTCATCGAGCTGGCGTCCTTCACGCCGTTCACACAGATCCAGAAGGACTTCCTCAACCAGATCGCCGAGATGATCGCGACGAGCGTCAACACCATCTCCGTCAACACCAAGACCGAGCTGCTGCTGGCGCAGTCGCAGGAGCTGACCGAGCAACTGCGTGAGCGCTCCGCGGAGTTGGAACAGCGGCAGAAGGCGCTCCAGGCGTCCAACGCCGAACTGGAGGAGAAGGCCGAGCTGCTGGCCCAGCAGAACCGCGACATCGAGGTGAAGAACACCGAGATCGAGGAGGCGCGGCAGGTCCTGGAGGAGCGCGCCGAGCAGCTCGCGGTGTCGATGCGCTACAAGAGCGAGTTCCTGGCGAACATGTCGCACGAGTTGCGTACGCCGCTCAACTCGCTGCTGATCCTGGCCAAGCTGCTCGCCGACAACGCCGAGGGGAACCTCTCGCCGAAGCAGGTCGAGTTCGCCGAGACGATCCACGGGGCAGGTTCCGACCTGCTCCAGCTCATCAACGACATCCTCGACCTGTCGAAGGTCGAGGCGGGCAAGATGGACGTCTCCCCGACGCGGATCGCGCTCGTCCAGCTCGTGGACTACGTGGAGGCCACCTTCCGCCCGCTGACCGCGGAGAAGGGCCTGGACCTGTCCGTACGGGTCTCGCCGGAGCTGCCCGCGACGCTGCACACCGACGAGCAGCGGCTGCTCCAAGTGCTGCGCAACCTGCTGTCCAACGGGGTCAAGTTCACCGACTCCGGGTCGGTGGAGCTGGTCATCAGGCCGGCGCGGGACGACGTGCCGCAGAGGATCCGGGAGCAGTTGCTGGAGGCCGGGTCGCTGACCGACCCGGATGCCGAGCTGATCGCGTTCTCCGTGACCGACACCGGGATCGGCATCGCGTCCAGCAAGATGCGGGTGATCTTCGAGGCGTTCAAGCAGGCCGACGGTACGACCAGCCGCAAGTACGGCGGTACGGGTCTCGGGCTGTCCATCTCGCGGGAGATCGCCCAGCTGCTCGGCGGTGAGATCCACGCGCAGAGCGAGCCGGGCCGTGGCTCGACGTTCACGCTGTACCTGCCGTTGCACCCGAGCGAACTGCCGCCGCAGGGCTATCAGCAGCAGCTGCCGGCCCTGGAGCCCGGTGACCTGATGGTGTCGACGTCGGACCTGTCCGAGCTGTCCGAGGTCGAGGTCGAGACGCCGGCCGAGGTGAAGTCGTACAACGAGACGCAGAACGGGCCGGCCGCCCTGTTCCGGCGGCGGCGCAGGATGCCGGAGCTGGCGCCGCGCCCGGCGCAGCAGGAGCAGTGGACGCCCGCGGAGCAGGAGGCGGCGCCGAAGCCGCGGCGCGGCATCCGTTTCGGCGGCCAGAAGGTCCTGATCGTCGACGACGACATCCGCAACGTCTTCGCGCTGACCAGCGTCCTGGAGCAGCATGGCCTGTCCGTGCTGTACGCCGAGAACGGCCGTGAGGGCATTGAGGTGCTGGAGCAGCACGACGACGTGGCGGTCGTCCTGATGGACATCATGATGCCCGAGATGGATGGGTACGCGACGACCACGGCGATCCGCAGGATGCCGCAGTTCGCCGGGCTGCCGATCATCGCGCTGACCGCGAAGGCGATGAAGGGCGACCGGGAGAAGGCGATCGAGTCGGGCGCCTCCGACTACGTCACGAAGCCGGTCGACCCCGATCACCTGCTCGCGGTGATGGATCAGTGGATGCGAGGGGAATGAGGGGAACGTTGGACCGTTACGCAACGTTGGCGGGAAGGTTCGGTGTTCGCACGCAGTTGCGGACTCGGTGCGCGCATAGTCGTGTAGGAGTACGAGATCTGGGGAACCTTCTGGTCTCCTGCTGCGTTTCTGCTACGTGCACAGTGACATCGCGGTGACAGGGTGTGGCGACAGGCGGGGTGCGGCTACGATGACCGGCACAAGGACGGGCGGCGCAAGGGAGTCGTCCCCTGGGGCGGCACCCACCGGTGCACCCCCAGGTCCTGCGGACAGGGGAGGCCCCACGCCGGGGCGAGGAGGGCGGGCCATGGTGCAGAAGGCCAAGATCCTCCTGGTCGATGACCGGCCGGAGAATCTGCTTGCGCTGGAGGCGATCCTCTCTGCGCTCGATCAGACGCTGGTGCGGGCATCGTCCGGGGAGGAAGCGCTCAAAGCGCTGCTCACGGACGACTTCGCGGTCATTCTGCTGGACGTCCAGATGCCGGGCATGGACGGCTTCGAAACAGCCGCGCACATCAAGCGGCGGGAGCGGACCCGGGACATCCCGATCATCTTCCTCACCGCGATCAACCACGGGCCGCACCACACCTTCCGGGGTTACGCGGCGGGCGCGGTCGACTACATCTCCAAGCCGTTCGACCCGTGGGTGCTGCGCGCGAAGGTCTCCGTCTTCGTCGAGCTGTACATGAAGAACTGCCAGCTGCGTGAGCAGGCGTCGCTGCTGCGGCTCCAGTTGGAGGGCAACGGCAAGGACGCGGGCGGCGAGGTCAAGGAGTCGGCCGGGCTGCTCGCCGAGCTCTCGGCGCGGCTCGCGGCGGTCGAGGAGCAGGCCGAGGCGCTGACCAAGCAGCTCAACGACGACTCGACGGACGCGGCGGCGGTGGCCACGGCGGCTCATCTGGAGCGCAAGCTCACGGGGTTGCGGCGGGCGCTGGACGCGCTGGAGCCGGGCACCGGGAGCACATCGTCGGTGTCCTCGCAGAACTGACGCCCGGGCAGGCGTGGTTGCCCGCCCATGAGCGCGCGTCAGTTCCGTGCCTCTCCCGGAGCGACACGAACGGGTGAAGCCGTAGGCACACGTGTCCCTTGTCGTCTCCCCCGGTAACCTCACACCCATGGCCTCACGTCCCTCCGCAGCCAAGAAGCCGCCCGCGAAGAAGGCGGCCGGTTCGGCGAAGGCTCCGGCGAAGAAGGCCGCTGCCAAAAAGGCTCCAGCGAAAAAGGCGCCCGCCAAGAAGACCGCGGCGAAGAAGGCCGCGCCCAAACCGGCTCCGAGCCCGACCGGGGGCATCTACCGGCTCGTGCGCGCCCTGTGGCTCGGGGTCGCACACGCCGTCGGCGCCGTGTTCCGCGGCATAGGGCAGGGCGCCAAGAACCTCGATCCGGCCCACCGCAAGGACGGCGTCGCCCTGCTGCTGCTCGGCATCGCGCTGATCGTCGCCGCGGGCACCTGGGCCGACCTGAAGGGCCCCGTGGGCGACCTGGTCGAGATCCTGGTGACCGGCGCGTTCGGCCGGCTCGACCTGCTCGTGCCGATCCTGCTCGCCGTCATCGCCGTGCGGTTCATCCGCCACCCGGAGAAGCCCGAGGCCAACGGACGGATCGTCATCGGCCTGTCCGCGCTCGTCATCGGCGTGCTCGGCCAGGTCCACATCGCCTGCGGCTCACCCGCCCGCGGCGACGGCATGCAGGCCATAAGGGACGCCGGCGGTCTCATCGGCTGGGCCGTGGCGACCCCGCTGTCGTACGCCCTGGGCGACATGCTCGCCGTGCCGCTGCTCGTGCTGCTGACGATCTTCGGACTGCTGGTCGTCACGGCCACCCCCGTCAACGCCATCCCGCAGCGGCTGCGGCAGCTCGGGGTGCGGCTCGGGATCGTCCGCGACCCGGCCGAGGACGAGTTCGGGGAGGACGACGAGCGCTACGAGGAGCAGTGGCGTGAGGCGCTGCCCGCCCGGCCGCGCGGCAGGCGCACGCCGGCGCCCGCGGCGTACGACCCGGACAGCGCCGAGCAGGAGGCCCTCTCCCGGCGCCGCGGCCGTCCCCGGCGGTCCGCCGTGCCGCAGCCCGACATGGACCGGCCCATGGACGCCGTGGACGTCGCCGCGGCGGCCGCCGCCGCGCTCGACGGGGCCGTGCTGCACGGGATGCCGCCCTCGCCGATCGTCGCCGACCTCACCCAGGGCGTGACCGTCGGGGACCGCGAGGCGACCACGCCGACGCCCGTCCCGGCCGCCCGGCCGCAGCAGGAGAAGCTCAAGGAGGACAAGCCCGAGCAGGGGAGGCCGAAGGCGGGCGTCCGCGACCTCACCAAGTCCCCGCCCGCCAAGCCCCGCGACCTTCCCCCGCGCGCGGAACAGCTCCAGCTGTCCGGGGACATCACGTACGCGCTGCCGTCGCTCGACCTGCTGGAGCGCGGCGGCCCGGGCAAGGCGCGCAGCGCCGCCAACGACGCCATAGTCGCCGCGCTGACCAACGTCTTCACCGAGTTCAAGGTGGACGCCACCGTCACCGGCTTCACGCGCGGGCCGACGGTCACCCGCTACGAGATCGAGCTCGGCCCCGCCGTGAAGGTCGAGCGGATCACCGCGCTGGCCAAGAACATCGCCTACGCCGTCGCCAGCCCGGACGTGCGGATCATCAGCCCGATCCCCGGCAAGTCCGCGGTCGGCATCGAGATCCCCAACACCGACCGCGAGATGGTCAACCTCGGTGACGTACTGCGGCTCGCGGAGTCCGCGGAGGACGACGACCCGATGCTGGTCGCCTTCGGCAAGGACGTCGAGGGCGGCTACGTCATGCACTCGCTGGCGAAGATGCCGCACATGCTGGTCGCCGGCGCCACCGGCTCCGGAAAGTCGTCCTGCGTCAACTGCCTGATCACCTCGATCATGATGCGGGCGACCCCCGAGGACGTCCGGATGATCCTCGTCGACCCCAAGCGGGTCGAACTGACCGCCTACGAGGGCATCCCGCACCTGATCACACCGATCATCACCAACCCCAAGCGGGCCGCGGAGGCGCTCCAGTGGGTCGTGCGCGAGATGGACCTGCGCTACGACGACCTGGCGGCCTACGGCTACCGGCACATCGACGACTTCAACCGGGCCGTGCGCGAGGGCAAGGTCAAACCGCCCGAGGGCAGCGAGCGCGAGCTCCAGCCGTACCCGTACCTGCTGGTCATCGTCGACGAGCTCGCCGATCTGATGATGGTCGCGCCACGGGACGTCGAGGACGCGATCGTGCGCATCACGCAGCTCGCGCGTGCGGCCGGCATCCACCTCGTGCTCGCCACACAGCGGCCGTCGGTCGACGTCGTCACCGGCCTGATCAAGGCGAACGTGCCGTCGCGGCTGGCCTTCGCCACGTCGTCGCTGGCCGACTCGCGGGTCATCCTCGACCAGCCGGGCGCCGAGAAGCTCATCGGCAAGGGCGACGGGCTGTTCCTGCCGATGGGCGCCAACAAGCCGACCCGTATGCAGGGCGCCTTCGTGACCGAGGAGGAGATCGCGGGCGTCGTCCAGCACTGCAAGGACCAGATGGCGCCCGTCTTCCGGGACGACGTCACCGTCGGGACCAAGCAGAAGAAGGAGATCGACGAGGACATCGGCGACGACCTCGACCTGCTGTGCCAGGCGGCCGAACTGGTCGTCTCCACGCAGTTCGGATCGACGTCCATGCTCCAGCGGAAACTGCGCGTCGGCTTCGCCAAGGCCGGGCGGCTGATGGACCTGATGGAATCCCGGAACATCGTCGGACCGAGCGAGGGTTCGAAGGCTCGTGACGTTCTTGTGAAGCCTGACGAGCTGGATGGCGTGCTCGCGCTGATCCGGGGGGAGTCTGAAGGGTAGGGAAGCGGGACACGCCGGTCGCCTCGCCGAGTCGTACTGCAATCGGGTGTCCGGATCGTGACTCACCCGTAAGGGGTCATCGAGCAACCGTTTCCCTACGGCGTACGTCAAGTTGAGGGAAGCGATAAGCAGCTTCTCCACCATCGGAATGTCGGGCCATTCCGATGGCGTACAAAGTGCCACCGCCCGGTTGCCCCACCCTTTTGTACCCCCCCTAGACTGAACCTCCAGCACAGGCGGCTACACGCTCGAAAGGCGCCCCCGTGTCCATCGGCAACTCCCCTGAAGACGAGCGTCCGTTCGAAGACGAGCGCGTCGAAGAAGACCGCGAGGAAGCCCGCCCCTCCATCGGCCGTGCCCTTCAGCAGGCGCGCATCGCCGCTGGGCTGACCGTCGACGACATCAGTAGCGCCACCCGGGTCCGCATGAACATCGTGCACGCCATCGAGGCGGACGACTTCACCGCCTGCGGTGGGGACGTCTACGCCCGAGGGCACATCAGGACCCTGGCCAAGGCTGTCCACCTCGACCCCGCGCCGCTGCTCGACCAGTACGGCGACGAGCACGGCGGGCGCCCGGCACCGACCCCGGCAGCTCCCCTGTTCGAGGCGGAACGCATCCGTCCGGAGCGGCGGGGACCCAACTGGACCGCCGCGATGGTCGCCGCGATCGTCGTCGTGATCGGTTTCGTCGGGTTCACCATGTTCCAGGGCACCGACGACAGCGCCGGCGAGGCGAACGTGGCCGAGGGCTCCACGCCCAGCGACTCAACCTCCCCGACCCCCAAGACCAAGAAGCCCACCGGCCCCAAGCCCGAGGCGTCCGACAGTGCCATCGCCGCCGCGCCCCGGGACAAGGTGACGGTCCAGGTGGCCGCCGCCGACGGCCGCAGCTGGATCGCCGCCAAGGACCACAACGGCCGGCTGATCTTCGACGGATTCCTCAAGCAGGGCGAGACCAAGACCTTCCAGGACAGCTCGAAGGTGCACCTCGTCCTCGGGGACGCCGGTGCGATCGACCTCTTCGTCAACGGCAAGAAGATCAAGGACGACTTCAAGCCCGGCTCGGTGGAACGCCTGACCTACACCAAGGGCGACCCCGAGGCCGGGTAACCGGCCCGGAGCGTGCAGTCACTGCGGGGTTGGCCGGGAAACGGCCAACCCCGTCGACGTGGGGTGTCAGCGGGACGAAGTACTCTTGAGCCCATGCCTGAACGCCGTACCGTCGCACTCGTCACCCTTGGCTGCGCCCGTAACGAGGTGGACTCGGAGGAGCTCGCAGGCCGTTTGGAGGCGGACGGCTGGCAGCTCGTCGAGGACGCCGAGGACGCGGACGTCGCTGTCGTGAACACCTGTGGCTTCGTCGAGGCCGCCAAGAAGGACTCCGTCGACGCCCTCCTGGAAGCCAACGACCTCAAGGGACACGGCAGAACCCAGGCCGTCGTGGCGGTGGGCTGCATGGCCGAGCGGTACGGCAAGGAACTCGCCGAGGCCCTCCCCGAGGCAGACGGTGTGCTCGGATTCGACGACTACACGGACATCTCCGACCGGCTCCAGACCATCCTCAACGGCGGCATCCACGCCTCGCACGCCCCGCGCGACCGGCGCAAGCTCCTGCCGATCAGCCCGGCCGAGCGGCAGGAGTCGGCCACCGCGGTCGCACTGCCCGGGCACGCCCCGGTCGACCTTCCCGAGGGCCTCGCTCCGGCCTCCGGACCGCGTGCGCCGCTGCGCCGCCGTCTGGACGGCTCCCCGGTCGCCTCCGTGAAGCTCGCCTCCGGCTGCGACCGGCGCTGCTCCTTCTGCGCCATCCCGTCCTTCCGCGGCTCCTTCATCTCCCGCCGCCCGAGCGACGTGCTGAACGAGACGCGCTGGCTGGCCGAGCAGGGCGTGAAGGAGATCATGCTGGTCTCCGAGAACAACACCTCCTACGGCAAGGACCTCGGCGACATCCGCCTGCTGGAGTCGCTGCTGCCCGAGCTCGCCGAGGTGGACGGCATCGAGCGGGTCCGGGTGAGCTACCTCCAGCCCGCGGAGATGCGGCCGGGCCTGATCGACGTGCTGACGTCGACCCCGAAGGTCGCGCCCTATTTCGACCTGTCCTTCCAGCACTCCGCGCCCGGCGTGCTGCGGGCGATGCGCCGCTTCGGCGACACCGACCGGTTCCTGGAGCTGCTCGACACGATCCGCGGCAAGGCGCCCGAGGCCGGCGTGCGCTCCAACTTCATCGTCGGCTTCCCCGGCGAGAGCGAGGCCGACCTCGCCGAGCTGGAGCGCTTCCTGAACGGCGCACGGCTGGACGCCATTGGTGTCTTCGGCTACTCCGACGAGGAGGGCACCGAGGCGGCGACCTACGAGAACAAGCTCGACGAGGACGTCGTCGCCGAGCGGCTGGCCCGCGTCTCGCGGCTGGCCGAGGAACTCGTCTCGCAGCGCGCCGAGGATCGCGTCGGCCAGACGGTGCACGTGCTCGTCGAGTCCGTCGACGACGAGGAGGGCGTGTACGGCCGCGCGGCGCACCAGGCGCCCGAGACGGACGGCCAGGTGCTGCTCACGAGCGGCGCGGGTCTGAGCAGCGGCCGTATGGTCGAGGCGAAGGTGGTCGGTACCGAGGGTGTCGACCTGGTGGCCGAGCCGCTTGAGGGCTCGTTCGCGTCGCCGGCGAGTGAGGAGGCGGGCAGATGACCGGTGTTCCGGCATCCGCGGCGGGAGGCTCCTCCGGCGCGAGGAGGACAGCGGCCGGTGCGGCCTCGGGGAAGGTTCCCGGGACCGCGATGGGCCGTGGGGCCGCGCGGTCGGCCGAGGGCGGAGAGCCCGGTGCGACGCCTGGTGCACGGCATGGCGCGGCGTCCGGGACGGGTGACAGTGCGGCGGCCGCCGGTGACGGTTCGGAGAGCGCCGTCGTCGACGCGCAGGACGACGGCAAGCCCGCGCGGGGCGGGAAGCTGGCGGCCGCGGCCGTCAACCAGGCCAGCGTCTGGAACGTCGCCAACCTCCTGACCATGCTCCGGCTGATCCTCGTACCGGCCTTCGTCGCGCTGATGCTCGCGGACGGCGGGTACGACCCGGCGTGGCGGTCCCTCGCCTGGGCGGCCTTCGCCATCGCCATGATCACCGACCTCTTCGACGGTCACCTGGCGCGCACGTACAACCTGGTCACGGACTTCGGGAAGATCGCCGACCCCATCGCCGACAAGGCGATCATGGGGGCGGCGCTGATCTGTCTGTCCGCGCTCGGCGATCTGCCGTGGTGGGTGACCGGCGTCATCCTCGGGCGGGAACTCGGGATCACCCTCCTGCGTTTTGTGGTCATCCGGTACGGCGTCATCCCCGCCAGCCGCGGAGGCAAGCTCAAGACCCTCACCCAGGGCGTGGCCGTGGGCATGTACGTGCTGGCGCTGACGGGGTGGCTGGCCACCCTGCGGTTCTGGGTGATGGCCGCGGCGGTCGTTCTGACCGTGGTGACCGGGCTCGACTATGTGAAACAGGCCATTGTGCTGCGCAGGCGGGGAATCGCCGAGCGCAAGGCCGCGTTGGAGGAGAAGGAAGCGTGAGTTCCACGGCCACCGACGTGGTGCGACTACTCACGGTGAAGGGCAGGACGCTTGCCGTCGCGGAGTCGCTGACCGGTGGCCTCGTTGCGGCGGAGATCACATCCGTCCCCGGGGCGTCCAAGGTCTTCCGGGGCTCGGTGACGGCCTACGCGACCGAACTGAAGCATGAACTGCTGGGTGTCGACACCACCCTGCTGGCGGCGCGAGGAGCGGTGGATCCGCAGGTCGCGGCCCAGATGGCGGCCGGAGTGCGCAAGGCGCTCGGCGCGGACTGGGGCATCGCGACCACCGGTGTCGCGGGCCCCGAGCCGCAGGACGGACAGGCCGTCGGGACGGTCTTCGTCGCCGTGGACGGACCCCTGAGGGCCGATTCCGGTTCTGCCGGCGGCGGAAAAGTGGAGGGTCTGCGGTTGAACGGCCACCGCGAGGAAATTCGTAGAGAGAGTGTACGGAGCGTACTCGCACTGCTCCTGGAGGAGCTTGCGGGCGAACAGACTGGGAATGAGCGGGCACAGGATACGGAACGGAACGGGGGGTTTTGATGTTTGCAGCCCTGAGTGAACACGACATCGCTCCCCGCACGGCCGCGGCGCAAGGCGGTACGGTGGGGCGTAATGGATGCGGCTACGCGGTCCGAGGAGGGAGCCACCGATGATTCTGCTCCGTCGCCTGCTGGGTGACGTGCTGCGTCGGCAGCGCCAGCGCCAGGGCCGTACTCTGCGCGAAGTCTCCTCGTCCGCCCGAGTCTCACTCGGCTATCTCTCCGAGGTGGAGCGGGGGCAGAAGGAGGCTTCCTCCGAACTGCTCTCCGCCATCTGCGACGCGCTGGACGTACGGATGTCCGAGCTCATGCGGGAAGTGAGCGACGAACTCGCCCTTGCCGAGCTGGCCCAGTCCGCTGCGGCCACCCCCAGCGAACCTGTGCCCACGCCGGTTCGCCCGATGCTGGGTTCCGTTTCGGTGACCGGTGTGCCACCGGAACGGGTGACGATCAAGGCGCCCGCCGAGGCGGTGGACGTCGTCGCCGCGTGACGCTCCGCGCGTGCGTGGCATGAACGAGCGGCGCTGACCAGGCGCCGAGACTGGTGAGGCCCCGGCCGGGGTTCTCCGGGAGATCCGGAGGGGTGTCGGTCGGGGTTTTCGCTTGCCTGCAGACTGCCGGGCAGAGTTATGCCCGATTTATTTGCGTTTGCCGGTGGGGCGTGCGGCGGTCATCGTTGAGGGGATGGCGGGGGGCAGCCAACGGAGGTGCGGATGTACGTCGTGAAGAGCCCGCTGTCCGACGCGAGCCTGAAGACCGTGTCCGAGGCGTTGCAGGGCGCCCTCGTGGACCTGGTGGACCTCGCCCTCGTGGCCAAGCAGATCCACTGGAACGTGGTGGGGCCGCGCTTCCGTTCCGTGCATCTCCAGCTCGACGAGGTCGTCGACACCGCGCGGAAGCACTCCGACACCGTGGCCGAGCGCGCCGCGGCGCTCGGGATCCCGCCGGACGGGCGTGCCGCGACGGTCGCCGTCGGCAGCGGGATCGGTGTGACCCCCGAGGGGTGGGTCGACGACACGACCGCCGTGGGGGCGCTCGTCGAGGCGCTGGGCGCGGTGATCACGCGGATGCGGGAGCGGGTCGCGGCGACCGGTGAGCCGGATCCGGTGAGCCAGGACATCTTCATTGGGATCACGGCGGACCTGGAGAAGCATCACTGGATGTTCCAGGCCGAGAACGGGTGATCGGAGCGGGCGCGGCAGCGGGCGACGGGCCGACCGGAGAGTCCGCCGCTCGGGGTTTCGCGGCTCGCGGTTCCGCAGCCCGGCGCAGTGGGGTGCGCGGTGCGCCTGTGTGCCGTTGGTGCGCCCTGTCCTGCGGCCCGAGCGGCCGAATAGCGTCGGGCTGGAGGTGGCGGCCGTGGCGGGGATAGGGCACTGGGGGGCCCGCGGAGCTGTGCTGGGGCTGGGGGCGCTGTGGTGGTGGGCGGTGCTGCGGCTGGCGGTCGCGCCCGGGGCTGGGGTGCTGGAGGCGACGCTGGCGGCCGGGGGGTGGGGGCTGAGTGTGCTGCCGGTGCATTGCGTGCCGAAGGGGCGGGCCGACGGGGTGGTTGGTACGGGGCGATGGCGGAGGGTGTGGGGGGCCGGGGGTCGGGGTGTGGTGTCGCGGCGGGGCGGGTTGCGCCGGGGGCGTGGGGGTCGCTACCCGGGGGGACGCGTGTGCCTTACCAGGGCATCGTCACACCGCCGTTCGGGCGGATGATCTGGCCTGTCGTGAAGGCCGAGGCGTCGGATGCCAGGTGCAGGACCGCGTGGGCGATGTCCTCGGGGGTGCCGACCCGGCTCAGGGGTGACATGCGGGCCATGACGGCCTCGGCGTGGGCCTGGGCCTCGCTGTCGTGGCGGTCGGTCATGGGGGTACGGATCCAGCCCGGTGCGACCGCGTTGACGCGGATGCCGTGCCGGCCCACCTCGGTCGCGAGGGTCTTGGTCAGCTGGACCACCGCCGCCTTGGCCGCGCCGTAGCAGAGCAGGCCGGGGCCGCCGGTGTCGACGGCACCTGAAGCCATGGTGACGATGCTGCCGCCGGTGCCCCGGGTGATCATCAGGCGGGCCGCCTCCTGGCAGGCGTACAGCACTCCCTTGAAGTTGACGTCGAGCACCCGGTCGAGGTCCTCGTCCCGGGTCTCCAGCACCGGGCTGCTGTGCATGATCCCGGCGATCGCGGCCAGGACGTCCAGGTGTTCGCAGGAGGCGATGGCCTGCCTCAGCCGGGCGCGGTCGGTGACGTCGAGATCGTGGGTGCGGGCGGTGCCGCCGCCGGCCTTGATCAGGGTCGCCGTCTCGTGCAGGCCCTCGGGGTCACGGTCCGCGCAGTGCACGATGGCGCCCGCCTCCCCGAGCAGGAGCGCCGAGGCACGGCCGATGCCGCTCGCGGCGCCGGTGACGAACGCGGTGCGGCCGGTGAGGTCGTACGCCGTGACGGGCATACAGGGACCGTACGAGCGTTTCTGACGGATCGTCAATTGGTGCGGCTTCGCCGGGTCGGGGAAGCGGCCGGGGCGGGGCCCGGCTGGCAGGCGGGGCACCAGTACGTGGGGCGTTCGCGGGAGCCGTCGCCCTGGTCGGCGACGCGGACGGAGGTGTGGCAGCGCAGGCAGGGACGGGGAGCCCGGCCGTACACGAAGAGGTCCTGGCCGCGGCGGCCCGTCGTACTGCGGATCGGGCGGTCGCGGTTGGTCTCCAGCAGCTTCCTGGCGAGCGCGGGCAGCTGGGCGGCGCGCTCGGCGGGCAGTTCGCCGACGGGGAGCCAGGGGGTGACGCCGAGCAGGAAGCACAGCTCGCTCTTGTAGACATTGCCGATACCGGCGAGGTTGCGCTGGTCGAGCAGGACCTCGCCGAGGGGGCGGGCGGGGTCTTGGAGGAGATTGGCGAGGGCCCTTTCGGGGTCCCAGTCCGGGCCCAGGAGGTCGGGGCCCAGATGGCCGACCGCGCGGTGCTCGTCGGTGGTGCGCAGCAGTTCCAGCACAGGGAGGCGGTAGCCGACGGCCGTGTGGTCGGTGTTGCCGAGGATCGCGCGGATCTGGTGGCCGGGGCCGCCGCTCCAGCGCCGGCCGTTCTCGTACACCTTCCAGGAGCCGTCCATCCGCAGGTGGGAGTGCAGGGTCAGGCCGCCCTCGACGCGGGTCAGGAGGTGTTTGCCGCGCGGGGTGACGTCCAGGACCGCGCGGCCCGTGAGGTCGGCCGTGGCGAGCCGGGCCACCCGGAGGTCGCTGCGGGTCAGCACCTTGCCCGCGAGGGCGCTGTGCAGCCGCCTCGCGGTCTGCCAGACCGTGTCGCCTTCGGGCATGCGTCAAGGGTGGCACGGGGTGGGGCTGCTGGTCGGTCGCGGGCGGTGTGGTGATCAGGCGCGCAGGCGGAGGCCTCGGGGGGTCGCGATGAAGCCCGCTCCTTCCAGGAGGGTGCCGATGGGGGAGGTCAGGGCCTGGGCGCCGTTGACGCGCTCCACCGTGACCGTGCCGAGGGAGCCCGCGCGGGCGGCTGCGGCGAGTGCCTCGGCGGCGGTGTGGAGGCGCAGGTCGTCGGTGGGGTCGCCGTCCAGGTCGGTGGTCCAGGCCAGCAGGGTCTTGCCGCCGCGCTCCATGTAGAGCGTCAGCTCACCGTCTACGAGGACCACCAGGGAGCCCGCCTTGCGGCCCGGCTTGTGCCCGGCGCCGGTCGGGGGCTCGGGCCAGGCCAGGGCGGCGCCGTACGCGTTCGCCGGATCGGCGGCGGCGAGGACGACGGCCCGGGAGGCGGGATCCGGGCGGGTGCGGTGGCCCGGGAAGCCGGGGCCGTACGCTGCGCGTCCGCCGTTCTGCCAGGGCGGGGTGCCCTGCGGGGCGTAGTCCCGGGGGGAGACGTACTCGTCCCGGGACGGCTGGGGGGCCGGGGTGACGTAGGCGGGGCCGAAGCCGGGGAAGCCGTCGGGGCCGGGGCCGTCGGGGTGGTCGTTGGAAGGGAGTGGGTCGTCCTGTCCGGCGAAGTCATGGGCGGGGAACGGGTCGGGGCCGGGGTCCGGAGGGGGGCCGGGCAGGTCCTCGCCGCGATCACGGGCGTTGGACACCGCGCGCAGGCGGTCCACGGCACCGTCCATCGCGAACTGTGCGGCGCCGAGCCCCTCCACCACGTAGCCGCGGCGGGCCTGGCCGCTCTCCTCGAAGGCGGACAGGACGCGGTACGTCGCCGAGAACCCGCCCTCGACGCCCTCCGCCGAGACCGCGCCCCTGGTCACCACGCCGTGACGGTCGAGGAGCGTGCGGGCGAGGGCGTGGGCCCGCACCGTGGGGTCCGGCTCGTGGGCCGGGAGCAGGGACCAGCGGCCTGCGACCGTCGGTGGGCCGGAGCGGGAGGCGGCGGGGCGGGCCGCGGCCGTCAGGGAGCCGTAGCGGCCGCGCGGGACCGTGCGCTTGGCGCGGTGGGCCGTGGAGCCGGCCGTGCGGCCCGAGCCGAGCAGGGAGCGCATGGGAGCGAGCGTGTCGTTGGTCAGGCGTCCGGACCAGGCCAGGTCCCAGAGGACGTCGGCCAGTTGGGGATCGGTGGCGTCGGGGTGGGTGGTGGCGCGGACCTGGTCGGCGATCTGGCGGAAGAACAGGCCGTAGCCGCCGGAGAGGGCGTCCAGGACGGACTGGTGGAGGGCGGTCAGCTCCAAGGGGTGCGGGGGCGGCAGGAGCAGGGGGGCCGCGTCCGCCAGGTAGAGGGAGACCCAGCCGTCCTTGCCGGGGAGGGAGCCCGCCCCGGCCCAGACCACTTCTCCGGCGGCGGTGAGCTCGTCCAGCATGGCCGGGTTGTAGTTCACGACGCGGGAGGGCAGGACAAGCTTCTCCAGGGCGGAGGCGGGCACGGACGCGCCCTGCACCTGCTCGATGGCGCGCACCAGGCCGTCGACGCCGCGCAGGGAGTGAGCCTTGCCGATGTGCTGCCACTGGGGAAGGAACTGGGCGAGTGCGGCCGGCGGCACCGGCTCCAGCTCATGGCGCAGGGCGGCCAGGGAGCGGCGGCGCAGGCGGCGCAGCACGGCCGTGTCGCACCACTCCTGGCCGATTCCGGCCGGGTGGAACTCGCCCTGGACGATCCGGCCCGCCGCGGCCAGCCGCTGGAGGGCGCCCTCGGTGACGGCCACGCCCAGGCCGAAGCGGGCCGCCGCCGCGGTCGAGGTGAACGGGCCGTGGGTGCGGGCGAAGCGCGCGAGGAGGTCGCCGAGCGGGTCCTTGACGGGCTCCGTGAAGGCTTCGGGGACGCCGACTGGCAGGGCGGTGCCCAGCGCGTCGCGCAGCCGGCCCGCGTCCTCGATCGCCGCCCAGTGGTCCCCGCCCGCGATCCGGACCCGGATGGCGCGGCGGGCACCGGCCAGTTCCTGCGCCCAGTGCGGTTCGGCGCCCCGCTCGGCCAGCTCCGCGTCCGTGAGTGGGCCGAGGAGGCGGAGAATGTCCGCGACGCCTTCGGCGTCCTTGACGCGGCGGTCCTCGGTGAGCCACTGAAGCTCCCGCTCCAGCTCCGTCAGCACCTCCGCGTCGAGCAGTTCGCGCAGCTCCGCCTGGCCCAGCAGCTCGGCCAGCAGCCGTGAGTCCAGCGACAGGGCAGCGGCCCGGCGCTCGGCGAGCGGTGAGTCCCCCTCGTACAGGAACTGGGCGACGTAGCCGAAGAGGAGGGAGCGCGCGAAGGGGGACGGCTCGGCAGTGGTGACCTCGACGAGGCGCACCTTGCGGGACTCCAGGTCGCCCATCAGCTCGACGAGTCCGGGCAGGTCGAAGACGTCCTGGAGGCACTCGCGGACCGCCTCCAGGACGATCGGGAACGAGCCGAACTCGCTCGCCACCTGCAGCAGCTGGGAGGCGCGCTGGCGCTGCTGCCACAGCGGTGTGCGCTTGCCCGGGTTGCGGCGCGGCAGCAGCAGGGCGCGGGCGGCGCACTCGCGGAACCGGGACGCGAACAGGGCCGAGCTGCCCACCTGGTCGGTGACGACCTGGTCGACCTCGCCCTTGTCGAAGACCACGTCCGCCGCGCCGACCGGTGCCTGCTCGGCCTCGTACTCCCGGCCCATCTTGACCGGCTCCTGGTCGAGGAGGTCCAGGCCCATCAGGTCGGCGTCCGGCAGGCGCAGCACGATGCCGTCGTCGGCGTGCATGACCTGCGCGTCCATGCCGTAGCGCTCGGAGAGCTTCGCGCCGAGCGCGAGGGCCCAGGGGGCGTGCACCTGGGCGCCGAAGGGGGAGTGCACGACCACGCGCCAGTCGCCGAGCTCGTCGCGGAAGCGCTCAACGACGATCGTCCGGTCGTCCGGGACGTGTCCGCAGGCCTCGCGCTGCTCGTCCAGGTACGAGAGCACGTTGTCCGCCGCCCAGGCGTCCAGGCCGGCGGCGAGGAGGCGGAGCCGGGCGTCGTCCTTGGGCAGTGAGCCGACCTCGCGCAGGAACGCGCCCACCGCCCGGCCCAGTTCCAGCGGGCGGCCCAGCTGGTCGCCCTTCCAGAAGGGCAGTCGGCCCGGTACGCCCGGGGCCGGGGAGACCAGGACGCGGTCGCGGGTGATGTCCTCGATGCGCCAGGAACTGGTGCCGAGCGTGAAGACGTCGCCGACGCGGGACTCGTAGACCATCTCCTCGTCGAGTTCGCCGACCCGGCCGCCGCCCTTCTTGGGATCGGCGCCCGCGAGGAAGACGCCGAAGAGGCCGCGGTCGGGGATCGTGCCCCCGGAGGTGACGGCGAGGCGCTGCGCGCCGGGGCGGCCCGTGATCTCGCCGGTGACGCGGTCCCACACCACGCGCGGGCGCAGCTCGGCGAAGGCGTCGGACGGGTAGCGGCCGGCCAGCATGTCGAGGACCGCCGTGAAGGCGGACTCGGGGAGCGAGGCGAACGGGGCCGCCCGGCGGACGGCGGCGAGGAGGTCGTCGAACTGCCAGGTGTCCAAGGCCGTCATCGCGACGATCTGCTGGGCCAGGACGTCCAGCGGGTTGGCGGGGACCCTGAGGGACTCGATCGCGCCGGTCCGCATGCGCTCGGTGACCACCGCCGCCTGGACCAGGTCGCCGCGGTACTTGGGGAAGACCACGCCGGTGGAGACCGCGCCCACCTGGTGGCCCGCCCGGCCGACGCGCTGCAGGCCGGAGGCCACCGAGGGTGGTGATTCGACCTGGACCACCAGGTCGACCGCGCCCATGTCGATGCCCAGTTCGAGACTGGACGTGGCTACGACCGCGGGGAGGCGGCCGGCCTTGAGGTCCTCCTCGACCAGGGCACGCTGCTCCTTGGACACCGAGCCGTGGTGGGCGCGGGCGATGACCTGTGGCGCGCCCTGGGCGGCTCCCGAGCCGCCCATGAGCTCGGCGGGGGAGTGGTGCTCGTCGAGGGTCTCGCCCGTGGCTCGTTCGTACGCGATCTCGTTCAGGCGGTTGCACAGGCGCTCCGCGAGGCGGCGGGAGTTCGCGAAGACGATCGTGGAGCGGTGGGACTGGACGAGGTCGGTGATCCGCTCCTCCACATGCGGCCAGATCGACGGGCGCTCGGCGCCCTCCGAGCCCTCCGCCACCGGGGAGCCGCCCAGCTCGCCCAGGTCCTCGACCGGGACGACCACGGAGAGGTCGAACTCCTTGCCCGACTCCGGCTGGACGATCTCCACCTTGCCTCGGGGCGAGAGGAAACGGGCCACCTCGTCGACCGGGCGGACCGTCGCGGAGAGGCCGATGCGGCGGGCGGGCTTCGGGAGGAGGTCGTCCAGTCGCTCCAGGGAGAGCGCGAGGTGGGCACCGCGCTTGGTGCCGGCGACCGCGTGCACCTCGTCGAGGATCACCGTGTCCACGCCGGTCAGCGCGTCGCGCGTGGCCGAGGTCAGCATCAGGAACAGTGATTCGGGGGTGGTGATCAGGATGTCCGGCGGGCGGGTGGACAGGGCGCGGCGCTCGGCGGCGGGCGTGTCGCCCGAGCGGATGCCCACCTTGACCTCGGGCTCGGGCAGGCCCATCCGCACGGACTCCTGGCGGATGCCGGTCAAGGGGCTGCGGAGGTTGCGCTCGACGTCCACCGCCAGGGCCTTCAGGGGGGAGATGTACAGGACCCGGCAGCGCTTCCTGGGGTCGGCGGGGGGAGGGGTTGAGGCGAGCTGGTCCAGGGCGGCGAGGAAGGCGGCCAGGGTCTTGCCGGAGCCGGTGGGGGCGACGACCAGCACGTCCGAGCCCTGGTGGATGGCCTGCCATGCGCCGGCCTGGGCGGTGGTGGGCGCGGAGAAGGCGCCCGTGAACCAGGCGCGGGTCGCGGGCGAGAAGGTGTCCAGGGCTCGGTGTGCGTGGCTGGCCATGCGTCCATCGTGCACCTCGCCACTGACAACGGGTGCCTCCGGCGGTTGGGCCGGGGGTGCACGCGGCGGCCGGTGCGGCTTGGTGGGGGCTTGTGTCACGCCTGCGCGGTGATGGTGGGTCGGGGCGCGTCGGGGGGGTGTCCGTCCTCGGAACGGCGCGATGGGGTCGCGTACCGACTCACTGTCCGTTGACGCGCAACCGCCGCGGGCGGACACCCCCCGACACGTCCCCTTCCGTGCGTACGCGGGTGCGGGCCGTGGGGGTGCGCGGCCCGTTGCGCGGACAATCGTCGTATGACTGAGCGCGCGCGGCACTGGCAGTACGACGACCTGCCCGGGGTGGATCTGCTGCTGGCCCGGTATGTGCGGAAGACGTTCGTGCGGCATACGCACGAGAACTTCGTGATCGCTGCCATCGCCGACGGGGTGGAGGTGTTTCACCACGGTGGGGGCGATCAGTACGCGGGGGCCGGGGCGCTCGCGCTGGTGAATCCGGATACTCCGCATACCGGGCGGGCCGGTGTGCCCGAGGGGTGGCGGTACGGGGCCGTGTATCCGTCCGTGGAGGTGGTGGCGGAGATCGCGGCCGAGACCACGACGCTGCGGGGGACGCCGGGGTTCGTCAGCCCGGTGGTGGATGATCTGTATGCCGCCGGGCTGGTGCATCAGGTGCTGCGGGCTGCCGACGAGGGCGACGCGCTGGCCGCGGACACGCTGCTGCGAGTCGCCGTGACCAGGTTGCTGCGGCTGAACGGTGGGCCCATGCCGCGGCGGGAGGTGCGGACGGCGGGGGCGCGGATCGCGGCACGCGCGCGTGCGGTTCTGGAAGAGCGGATGGCGCGGCCGCCGAGCCTGGAGCGGTTGGCGGCCGAGCTCGGGACCAGTCCGTTCGCGTTGCTGCGGGCCTTTCGGGACACCTACGGGATGCCGCCGCACGCGTGGCTCACGGATGCGCGGGTACGGCGGGCGCGGCAGCTGCTGGACCTGGGGACGGCGCCCTCGGAGGTCGCCGTGGCCGTGGGATTCACCGATCAGCCGCATCTCAACCGGCACTTCAGCCGGATGGTCGGTGTGCCCCCGGGGGCCTACCAGCGGGAGCGCAAGAACGTACAAGACCTGCGGTAGCGGCTCCCCGTAGCGTGCGGGCGTGGCAGATCGGACAGCTCTCACAGATACAGAGACCGGTGAGAAGGCGGACCGGGCCGTCGTGCGGGACGCCCTGGGCGTCGGGGTGGCCGTCGGGCTCTCCGGGTTCGCCTTCGGGGTGACGTCGGCCGGCGCCGGACTCACGCTGATGCAGACGTGCGCGCTCAGTCTGCTGGTGTTCACCGGGGCGTCCCAGTTCGCCCTGGTGGGAGCCCTCGCGGCCGGTGGCGGCCCGTTCACGGCTGCTGCCGGGGCCTTCTTCCTGGGCGTGCGGAACGCCTTCTACGGCCTGCGTCTGTCGCAGTTGCTGGCACTCCCGCGCGCGGTGCGGCCGATCGCCGCCCAGTGGGTGATCGACGAGACGACCGCCGTCGCGCTGGCCCAGCCCACGCGGCGCGGGGCGCGGATCGGGTTCGTCGTGACCGGGCTGAGCCTGTACGTGCTGTGGAACCTCACCACGCTGCTCGGGGCCCTGGGCGCCGGGGCCATCGGGGACACCGACGCGTGGGGGCTGGACGCCGCGGGGCCCGCGGTGTTCCTGGCGCTGCTCGCGCCGATGCTGAAGACCGGCACCGAGCGGGCCGTCGCCGGGCTCGCCGTGCTGCTGGGGCTCGGGCTGCTGCCCGTGCTGCCCGCCGGGGTGCCGGTTCTGACAGCCGCGCTGGGGGCGCCGGTCGTGCTCTGGGCGGACGGCCGACGCAAGGGACAGGGGGACGAGGGGTGAACGTCTGGATCGCGATCGGTGTGACCGTCCTCGGGTGCTACGCCGTCAAGCTGGCCGGGCTGCTGGTGCCCGCCGGGGCTCTTGAGCGGCCCGTCGTCAAGCGCCTTGCCGTGTTGCTGCCCGTCGCGCTGCTGGCGGCCCTCACGGCCCAGCAGACCTTCGCCGACGGACAGGCACTGGTGCTGGACGCGCGGGCCGCCGGGCTCGCAGCCGCGGCCCTGGCGCTGGTCCTGCGCGCCCCGTTCCTGCTCGTCGTCGCGGCGGGCGTGCTGGTGACCGCAGGAGTGCGGGCCCTGGGCGTGGGGTGATCAGCCGACGGGGCGGCCGTGGGACCGGAGCGTGCGCAGGGCCTCGACCGTCACCACGGGGCGTGCCTCCAGGGCGGGCGCCGGGGCCCAGTGGCGCCATCGGACGGGCCAGCCGCCGTCCTCCTGCTGCTGGGCCGCGAGGTGGTCCAGGGAGCGTGCCATCTCGTCGTCCGTGAACCACGCGCGTGCGAGCGACCGCGGTGTCCTCGCGTAGTCGTGCGGGAAGTGGTGCTCGCCCGGGGCATAGCCGGGGGAGACCGGATACGAGTCCAGGTCGTCGGGATCCAGGGCCGCGAGGCGGTGTGCGCGTACCAGGCGGCCCAGGCGGTCGGCGGCCGCCTCCGCGCGCGGGCGGTCCGAGGCGGAGTCGAGGAAGGCCACGGCGGCCTCGATCTCGTACGGGTGGGACTTCTCCAGGGACTCGACCGCCTGCCAGCAGAAGTCCGTGGCCCGGAACAGCCAGGCGTGCCACACCTCGTTGCGGTGCAGCAGCCCCACCACCGGCCCGGTGGCCAGGAGAGCGCTGGGCGGGTCGTCCACGACCGGCACGAAGGGGGCCGTCGGGTAGCCGCGCTGGCTCGGGTGGATCGCCGGGAGGGCGCCGTCCGCCGTGGACACGGACGTCAGGTAGCGGCACATGCGTTCCACGCGCTGTCCGGCGCAGCGTCCCACGGCGTCCAGGACGCGCAGGGCGTGGGCGGTGTGCAGCGGCTGGCTGACCGGGCCGCGCAGATCGGGCTCCAGTGCGTGGCCGTACCCGCCGTCCTCGTTGCGGTAGGCGTCCAGGGCGGTCTCCACCGGGTCGGCGGCGCCGCCGAGGAAATGGTGGGCGAAGAGGCGCTGCTCGAGCACGCGCGCGGTGAGCCAGACGAAGCGTTCCGCGCGGGCCACGGGGGTGAGCGGCGGGGGCGACTGGGGGAGTGAGGGAGCTCCTGTTTCGGCCATGGCTCAGACGGTAGGGCGGAAAACGGTGCCGGCAGGCGGTCCCGGCTCAGGCCCACCCTCAGGAGCGGGATACTGGCACCATGCGGTTGACGGTCTTCTGGGAGCGGATGGCGGAGCACTTCGGTCTGGGCTACGCCGACACCTTCGCACGCGACCATGTGATGTCGGATCTCGGCGGGCGCACCGTCCACGAGGCGCTCGACGCCGGCTGGGACGCCAAGGAGGTCTGGCAGGTGGTGTGCGCGGTGATGGACGTGCCGAGGGAGAAGCGTTGACCCGTCGTGGAGACCGCTGACCGAGGGCCCACGAAGATCGCGGGCGGGCAGACGGCTGTCGGTGGCGTGGGCGAGACTTGGTGCGTGGCACCCACTGACGAGACCGGGCAGGAAGCCCAGCAGCCCTCCCTGTCCGGTACGACACCGCCCACCCCGCCTCCCGTCGGCGGGACCGCCGGGCCGAACAACCGTATGCCGCGCTGGCTGCCGCGCGCCCTGGTCCTCGCACTCGCCCTCGTCGCCGTGTTCCAGCTGGGCAGTTGGGCCTTCCACCAGCTCACCGGCCTGCTGATCAACATCCTCATCGCGTTCTTCCTGGCGCTCGCCATCGAACCGGCGGTGAGCTGGATGGCCTCGCGCGGCATGCGCAGAGGACTGGCCACGTTCGTCGTCTTCATCGGCGTGATCGTCGTCTCGGCGGGCTTCGTCACGCTGCTCGGGTCCATCCTCGCGGACCAGATCATCAAGATGATCGAGGGCTTCCCGGACTATCTCGACTCCGTCATCAACTGGATCAACACACACTTCAAGACCGATCTGAAGCGCGTCGACATCCAGGAGGGCCTGCTCCGCTCCGACTGGCTGCGCAACTACGTGCAGAACAGCGCCACGGGTGTCCTGGACGTGTCCGCCCAGGTCATCGGGGGTCTCTTCCAGCTGCTGACGATCGCGCTGTTCTCGTTCTACTTCGCCGCGGACGGACCGCGACTGCGCCGCACGATCTGCTCCCTCCTGCCGCCCGCACGGCAGGCCGAGGTGCTGCGCGCGTGGGAGATCGCCGTGAACAAGACCGGCGGCTACATCTACTCGCGCGGCCTGATGGCGCTGATCTCCGGCGCAGCGCACTTCGTCCTGTTGCAGGCCCTGGACGTGCCATACGCGCCCGTGCTCGCCGTGTGGGTGGGCGCGGTGTCGCAGTTCATCCCCACCATCGGCACCTATCTCGCGGGCGCATTGCCCATGCTGATCGCGTTCACGGTCAACCCCTGGTACGCGCTGTGGGTGCTGATCTTCGTGGTGATCTACCAGCAGTTCGAGAACTACGTGCTCCAGCCGAAGCTGACCGCCAAGACCGTCGACATCCACCCCGCGGTCGCCTTCGGTTCGGTCATCGCGGGCACCGCGCTCCTGGGCGCCGTCGGCGCGCTGATCGCGATCCCCGCCATCGCCACGCTCCAGGCCTTCCTGGGGGCGTACGTGAAGCGGTACGACGTCACGGACGATCCCCGGGTGCACGGCCATCGCCGACGCGGGGAGGGGTCGGGCCTCGTCCCGCGCGCCAGGCAGCTGTGGGCACGGCGGCCCGAGAGGGGACGGCCCGAGGGCGAGGGCTCCTGGAAGAGCCCGGCCTGAGTCGCTGCGCCCCTGCCTCACTCAGGTGCCGCGTGGGGCGCTTGACACGGAAATCGAACATCCATTCTTATGGAGTCTCCGGCGAAGCTCAACGGCGGGCATTTCGACATACTTTGGATGGAGAAGTGTCCGAGTTATCCACAGGCCGGACGTGCGTCGGGGCGCATTGTCAGTGGCAGGCGTTAGCGTCTTTGACGTGAAGCGATCGACTCAAGCAAATCGGGTGGAACCCATGGCAGGAACCGACCGCGAGAAGGCCCTGGATGCCGCTCTCGCACAGATTGAACGGCAATTCGGCAAGGGCGCGGTCATGCGCATGGGCGACCGGACCAAGGAGCCCATCGAGGTCATCCCGACCGGGTCCACCGCCCTCGACGTGGCCCTCGGTGTGGGCGGCCTGCCCCGCGGCCGTGTCGTGGAGATCTACGGACCGGAGTCCTCCGGTAAGACCACCCTGACCCTGCACGCGGTGGCGAACGCGCAGAAGGCGGGCGGCCAGGTCGCCTTCGTCGACGCGGAGCACGCACTCGACCCCGAGTACGCGAAGAAGCTCGGCGTCGACATCGACAACCTCATCCTCTCCCAGCCGGACAACGGCGAGCAGGCCCTGGAGATCGTGGACATGCTGGTCCGCTCCGGAGCCCTCGACCTCATCGTCATCGACTCCGTCGCGGCGCTCGTCCCGCGCGCGGAGATCGAGGGCGAGATGGGCGACAGTCACGTGGGTCTTCAGGCCCGCCTGATGAGCCAGGCCCTGCGAAAGATCACCAGCGCGCTCAACCAGTCCAAGACCACCGCGATCTTCATCAACCAGCTCCGCGAGAAGATCGGCGTGATGTTCGGCTCCCCGGAGACCACGACCGGTGGCCGGGCGCTGAAGTTCTACGCCTCGGTGCGCATCGACATCCGCCGCATCGAGACCCTGAAGGACGGCACGGACGCGGTCGGCAACCGCACCCGCTGCAAGGTCGTCAAGAACAAGGTCGCGCCCCCCTTCAAGCAGGCCGAGTTCGACATCCTCTACGGCCATGGCATCAGCCGCGAGGGCGGCCTGATCGACATGGGCGTGGAGCACGGCTTCGTTCGCAAGGCCGGCGCCTGGTACACGTACGAGGGCGACCAGCTCGGCCAGGGCAAGGAGAACGCGCGCAACTTCCTGAAGGACAACCCCGACCTGGCCAACGAGATCGAGAAGAAGATCAAGGAGAAGCTGGGCGTCGGCGTGCGTCCCGAGGAGCCGGCCGCCGAGCCGGGCACGGACGCGGCGGTCTCCCCGGCACCGGCCGACGCTGCTGCGGCGGTCCCCGCCCCGGCAGCGGCCAAGCCCGCCAAGTCCAAGGCCGCCGCAGCCAAGAGCTGACCCGTGACTCGACGAACCGACTGGGCGGAGTACGAGTACACCGCCTCCGGTGCCCCACGGGGGAGGGGCACCGGAGGGGAGACGGGCTCGGCCGTGGACGGCGAGGACGCGTACGGGGACGACGGGCCGTACGGGGATGCCTCCCAGGGCAGCGGCTCGTCCGGCAGAGGCTCACGCGGAGGCGGCTCGTCCAGGGACGGCTCACGTGACGGTGGGCCGCCTGACGGGCGTGGACGCGGGCGCCGCCGGCGTGGCTTCGGCGCGGCGGTTGCCGAGGACGGAGGTTCCCTCTCCTCGTCGAGGGCCGAGCAGGGGGAGCCTCCAGGGGACCCGGTCGAGCAGGCTCGGGCGATCTGCATGCGTCTGCTCACCGGGACCCCGCGGACCCGCAAGCAACTCGCCGACGCCCTGCGCAAGCGGCAGATCCCTGACGATGCCGCCGAGGAGGTGCTGTCGCGGTTCGAAGAGGTCGGCCTCATCAACGACAGCGCCTTCGCGGACGCCTGGGTGGAGTCCCGGCACCACGGCCGGGGGCTGGCCCGGCGTGCGCTCGCCCGGGAACTGCGGACCAAGGGCGTCGACTCCATGCTGATCGACGAGGCCGTCTCCCAGCTCGACTCCGAGCAGGAGGAGGCGACCGCGCGGGAACTCGTCGCGCGGAAGCTCCGCTCCACTCGTGGGCTCGACCGGGACAAGCGCCTCCGCCGCCTCGCGGGCATGCTCGCCCGCAAGGGCTACTCCGAGGGCATGGCCCTGCGCGTGGTCCGGCAGGCGCTGGAGGAGGAGGGCGAGGACACGGAGTTTCTGGGGGACGAGGGGTTCTGAGGCGAGGGCGAGACCCTCGTGGGCCCGCGCCCGCTGTCGAGCCGCGCGGTCACACCACCGGAAGCCCCGCCGCCCGCCAAGCCTGAAACCCGCCGACCAGATCGGTGGCCCGGTGCAGTCCCAGTTGGTGCAGGGACTGGACCGCCAGGCTGGAGGCGTACCCCTCGTTGCAGATCACGACGACGCGCAGGGCGTGGCTCGTGGCCTCCGGCAGACGGTGGCTGCCCTGCGGGTCGAGGCGCCACTCCAGCTCGTTGCGCTCGACGACGACGGCGTCGGGGATCAGGCCGTCCCGTTCGCGCAGGGCCGCGTAGCGGATGTCCACCAGCAGTGCGTCACCGGCCCGGGCAGCCTCGTACGCCTCCCGCGGCTCGATCCGCTCGTAGCCCGCACGCACGCGCTCCAACAACTCATCGATGCTGACGGGACGTTGGACACCGCCACCGCCACCGCCACCGCCACCGCCGCCGTCGCTCACCCGCTCGTGCGTCGCGCTCACTGCCAGTCCTCCGGTCGCTCCACCTGCTCGAGCCGCAGGATCGGCCCGCTGCGGCTGTAGCGGCGGATCTGCGGCAGGGGCGGGTAGTAGGCGTGGACGGAGATCGCGTGCCGGTCGGGGGACTCGTTGAGCACCTCGTGGACGTGGTGCCGACCGAAGGCGCGGCCCTGGCCGGAGGGCAGCCGGCGTTCGCGGTCGACACCGTCGGTGAGTTCCAGGGTCTTCCAGCCGTCGGTGGGCAGCCGTGCGGCGAGCGAGTACTCCCTGAGCTCGCCCGACGCGGTCAGGAAGGCGCCGACGGAGTCGGCGTGGTCGTGCCAGCCGGTGCCCGTGCCGGGCGGCCAGCCGATCAGCCAGGCCTCGCTGCCGCCGGGCCCGTCCAGCCGCACCCAGGTGCGGCCTTCCGGGTCGAGCGGCAGGGAGGCGATCAGCTCGGTGTCGGCGGCCGTACGCCGCACGAAGTCGAAGAGGTCGGCCTGAGTGGGCGCCGAAACGGCGGCGGAGACCGAAGAGGAGCCGGAAGCAGAGCCGGAAGAGGAGACAGCGGGGGATGGGGAAGGGGATACAGACACGGGTGCCGTCCTGAAGGTCCTGATGAAGGGTTCGCGAGTCAGGCGCGTCGGCCGCGGCAGACAGAGCGCGGCGCGCGCACGGAGGAAGAGTGATGCGAAGTCAGCAGGACGGGCGACACACGCAGCCCGCATAGCGGACGAGGTCCATATGGACCCTCCGCCACAGGCGCACACAGGTGTCGGTCACGCACCGGAGTACACCATGACCGCCCGGACCGGTCAACTCACTGTCACCATGCGGACGCACGGTGACAGCGAGCACAGCACCCTCGGTATCGACGTCAGCGAGAGCCGGCCGACGCACCGGCCTCGGCCTGCGCCTTCGCCGGTCCGCCCACCGTGGCCTCCGCCGCCGCGTACAGGTCCTCCGGGCGCACTCCGCTCAGCGCGGTGACGAGGTGCCCGTCGGGCCGCACCAGGAGCACCGTGTGCGCGGCAGCGCCCGGATAGCTCTCGGCGACCAGCAGCTCGGCGGGGTGCGGCAGTGCCGCGACCGCGGCCGCGAGCCGGGGCATGATGCCGGCGCTGACCCAGTGCTTGCGCTCCCACACGCCCGTGCCCGGCGCGATCAGCAGCACCAGCAGCGCGCCGCGGCCGAGCCGGTCCCGCAGCCGTACGAAGGTGCCGTCCTCCGCGGTGACCCGTACGTCGGTGACCGGCGCTCCGGGCGGTGTGTCGACGGGGGTCTCTCCCTCGAGGCGGCGGGGCGCGAGGGGCGAGTCGGCGTACGCCCCCGGCGCGCCGAGCTGGCCGTGCCCCAAGTGACCGTCCGTGAGGAGCGCGTCGTGGCCCCGGGATGAGCCGGGGACGTAGGAGCGCAGGCCCCCGCCGCCGCGCAGCAGCGGCAGCGCCTGGTCGGCGGCGCGCAGCCGGGCGGCGACGACCGCCCGGCGCTCGGTCTGGTAGCTGTCGAGGAGCGCCTCGTGCGGCCCGTGGTGCCAGGCCAGGGCCAGCTTCCAGGCGAGGTTGTCGGCGTCCCTGAGGCCCTCGTCCAGCCCGTGCGTGCCCAGCGCGCCGAGCAGATGTGCCGCGTCCCCGGCGAGGAAGACGCGATCGGCGCGCCAGCGGCGGGCCAGTCGGTGGTGGACCGTGTGGACGCCGGTGTCCAGCAGTTCGTACGGCGGGGTCGTGCCGCCCGCCCAGCCGGCCAGGGTCTCCCGGATGCGGGTCAGCAGCAGCTCGGGTGTGACCAGGTCCTTGCCGGGCGGCAGGAGCCAGTCCAGACGCCAGACGCCGTCCGGCAGCGGGCGCACGGTGACCTCGCCGGCCGAGGGGCCCGACATGCGCCACGGCGGCAAGCGATGCAGCATCGCCTCGTCGTGCCAGGGCAGTTCCGTACGCAGCGCGGCAACGGCGTGACGTTCCACCGCCGTACGGCCCGGGAAGCGGATGTCCTGGAGCTTGCGCACGGTCGAGCGGGGGCCGTCGCAGCCGACCAGGTAACTGCCGCGCCACCAGGTGCCTTTGGGGCCGCGGGTGTGGGCCGTGACGCCCGAGGACTCCTGTTCGATGCCGTCGACGCGGCTGTCCACCGCGGCTTTGACGAGCCGTTCGCCGGAGAGGGCCGCGCGCAGGGCGTCGGTCAGCACGTGCTGGGCGATGTGCAGGGGGGCGGGTTCGGTGCCGTCGAAAACGATCTCGCGCATCACCTGCTTGCGCCGCATCGACCGCCATCCGGCCCAACGGGCACCGGCCCGGGACAGGGACACGCCGGTCAGCCGTTCCAGCAGTGCGGCGGTGTCCTCGCGCAGGACGACGGTGCGCGCCGCACGGGGTTCGTCCTTGCCCGGTCCCTCGTCGAGAACGACGCAGGGCACCTCCTGGCGCGCCAGTGCCAGGGCGAGCGTGAGCCCGACGGGCCCCGCTCCGACGATGATCACCGGGTCCACGGCGCGGCGCCCCCTGCCCGTGGTGGTGTCCTGAGAGACGTAGGTGAACAGGAAGTTGGAGCAGGGTGCACGATCACAGAACGTATGCAACCCATTGCCGGTGCTTGCGTCAAGTGACCAGGGGCAGTGGCGATCATGCCACTGCCCCTGAGTGTGTCACGTGGGGTGACCGAGTGTCAGGTGACGTTTCCGGTCGCCAGGTCGTCCACGCCCACGACCGCACCCGTCGACTTCTTGGCCCGCCGCAGCCGGCGCTCCAGCCAGCTCGCGAAGGACGTGAGGGCGAAGTTGAGCGCAATGAAGATGACGGACACGACCGTGAAGCTGGCGATGACATTCGCGCCGTAGTAGCCGCTCATCGTGTTCGCCGAGGAGAGCAGCTCCGGGAAGGTGAGGATCGCGCCGCCGAGGGCGGTGTCCTTCACGATGACGACCATCTGGCTGACGATGGCCGGCAGCATCGCGGTGACCGCCTGCGGCAGCAGGATGAGCCGCATCTCCTGGTTTTTGCGCAGGCCGATCGCCATGGCCGCCTCGGACTGGCCCTTGGGCAGGGACAGGATGCCCGCCCGGACGATCTCGGCCAGGACCGAGGCGTTGTACAGCACCAGGCCCGTGACGACCGCGTACAGCGGACGGTCGTCGGAGGGCACGTTGGTGTACGCGGCGAACAGGGCGTTTCCGAAGATCATCAGGATCAGCACGGGGATGGCCCGGAAGAACTCGACCACGGTGGCGGCCGGCACCCGGATCCAGGCGTGCTCTGACAGTCGGGCGATGCCGAAGACGGCGCCGAGCGGCAGCGCGATGATCATGGCGAGCGCGGCGGCCTTCAGCGTGTTCTGTAGGCCGGGCCAGATATACGTAGACCAGGCCTCGGTGCCGGTGAAGAAGGGCTCCCACAGCACCCACGCGAGCTGGCCCTTTTCGTCGAGGGTCCTGTACACCCACCACAGCAGGGCCGCCAGGGCGACCAGGAAGATCACCGTGAACAGGACGTTGCGCCGCTTGGCGCGGGGGCCCTGGGCGTCGTAGAGAAGGGCACTCATCGCTTTACCGCCACCTTCTTGCCCACCCAGCCGAGGATCAGACCGGTCGGCAGTGTCAGCACCACGAAACCGAAGGCGAAGATCGCGGAGATCAAGAGCAACTGAGCCTCGTTCTCGATCATCTCCTTCATCAGGAACGCCGCTTCCGCGACACCGATCGCCGCGGCCACCGTGGTGTTCTTCGTCAACGCGATCAGTACGTTCGTCAGCGGGCCGACCGCCGAGCGGAACGCCTGCGGCAGCACGACCAGCCACAGCACCTGCGAGAAGCTCAGGCCGATCGCCCGGGCCGCCTCCGCCTGCCCGACCGGCACCGTGTTGATGCCGGACCGCAGCGCCTCACACACGAAGGCGGAGGTGTAGACGATCAGGCCGAGTACGGCGAGCCGGAAGTTGATCGACTCGGTGCCCTCCGCACCCAGGCTGACGTTCAGAGTCTGGTACAGGCCCAGCGAGGTGAACAGGATGATCACGGTCAGCGGGATGTTCCGCACGAGGTTCACGTAGGCGGTCCCGAAGCCGCGCATCAGCGGCACCGGGCCGACGCGCATGGCGGCCAGCAGGGTGCCCCAGATCAGGGAGCCGACGGCTGAGAGCACAGCGAGCTGGACCGTTGTCCAGAAGGCTCCCAGCAGGTCGTAACCTTCAAGAAAGTCGAACACGATCTCCCGCGCTTCCGCGTGTAGGGGTGCCCCGGTGCGCCGCCCCGGAGGGCGGCGCACCCGTCAGGCGTCGGTGCCTCAGCCGCTGTGTCAGCTCTTGATGTCGCCGATCTTCGGAGCGGGCTCGTTCTTGTAGTTGGCCGGACCGAGGTTCTTGTCCACGGCCTTCTGCCAGGAACCGTCGGCGACCATGTCCTCGAGGGCCTTGTTGATGTCGGCCTTGAGGTCACTGCCCTTCTTGATGCCGATGCCGTAGTTCTCGTTGGTCATCTTGAAGCCGCCGAGCTTGAACTTGCCCTTGAACTGGGCCTGGGCGGCGTAACCGGCGAGGATCGAGTCGTCGGTGGTCAGGGCGTCGATGGCCTTGTTCTGCAGACCGCTCAGACAGGCCGAGTACGTCGGGTACGTCTGCAGGTCCGCCTTGGGAGCCAGCTTGTCCTTGACGTTCTGCGCCGAGGTGGAGCCGGCGACCGAGCACAGCTTCTTGTTGTTGAGGTCGGCCGGCGACTTGATGGAGTTGTCGTCGGCGCGGACCAGCACGTCCTGGTGGGCCAGCAGGTACGGGCCGGCGAAGTCGACCTTCCCCTGGCGCTCCGGGGTGATCGAGTAGGTGGCGGCGATGAAGTCGACGTCACCACGCTGGAGCATGGTCTCGCGGTCGGCGCTCTTCGCTTCCTTCCACTCGATCTGGTCGGCGTCGTAACCGAGCTTCTTCGCGACGTACGTGGCGACGTCGACGTCGAAGCCGGCGTAGCCCTGCGGCGTCTTCTGGCCGAGGCCGGGCTGGTCGTACTTGATGCCGACGGTGATGGTCTTGCCACCGTCCGAGCCGGAGTCGCCGCCGTTGCCGCCGCACGCGGTGGCGGTGAGGGCGAGGGCGAACACGGTGGCCGAGGCGGCGGTGACCTTGCGGAGCTTCATGGTGAACATCCTTTGACTTGTGAAGAGATGCGGGCCGTCAAGGGCGGTGACGCAGGTCGCGTCGCGCGCGACGTACGCCGTCAGTGATGCAGGATCTTCGACAGGAAGTCCTTGGCACGGTCGCTGCGCGGATTGCTGAAGAACTGGTCGGGCGCAGCCTCCTCGACGATTCGGCCGTCCGCCATGAACACCACGCGGTTTGCGGCCGATCGTGCGAAACCCATCTCATGGGTGACGACGATCATCGTCATGCCGTCGCGGGCGAGCTGCTGCATGACCTCCAGCACCTCGTTGATCATCTCGGGGTCGAGCGCGGAGGTCGGCTCGTCGAAGAGCATGACCTTCGGCTCCATGGCCAGCGCCCGCGCGATCGCGACGCGCTGCTGCTGGCCGCCGGAGAGCTGTGCCGGGTACTTCTCGGCCTGCGCGGCCACGCCGACCCGGTCGAGCAGGGCCCGGGCCCGCTCCTCGGCCGCCTGCTTGTCCTTCTTGCGGACCTTGACCTGGCCGAGCGTCACGTTCTCGAGCACGGTCTTGTGCGCGAAGAGATTGAAGGACTGGAAGACCATCCCGACGTCGGCCCGCAGCCGGGCGAGTCCCTTGCCCTCGGCGGGCAGCGGCTTGCCGTCGATCTCGATCGTGCCGGAGTCGATCGTCTCCAGGCGGTTGATGGTGCGGCACAGGGTGGACTTGCCGGACCCGGACGGTCCGATGACCACGACGACTTCACCGCGGGCGATCGTCAGGTCGATGTCCTGGAGTACGTGCAACGCGCCGAAGTGCTTGTTGACGCTCTTCAGGACGACCAGTTCTCCGGTCGCGGCCACATCTTCCTTGGCCACCGATACTTCGGTCATCGCTCTCAGGCTCCGTCCTCCTCGGTTTCGGAGGACAGTAGTAACCCTCTACGACCTGCGTCATTACATCTGAGGGGAATCTGAGCATCACGATCCGATAGCAATCGGACACGTGTCGTAGCACTTATGAGCAGCGCTCATATCGGCCGGGTAACGGAAGCTCTCCGCAACCGGAACCCTCTTGACGCCGTCCTCATCCATCAGCGTGACTGCACAAGGTGCACGCGCGCGCGTGCACGCGTTTTTGTACACAGATAGATCGTACGGCCAGTGAACCGAAGGGGGCCCGGGTGAGACTGCTGCTCGTCGAGGACGACAACCACGTCGCCGCCGCCCTGTCGGCGGTCCTGGCACGGCACGGATTCGACGTCACGCACGCGCGCAGCGGCGAGGAGGCCCTTCAGGCACTGGTGCCCGAGGTCGACGGCTTCGGCGTCGTCCTGCTCGACCTGGGCCTGCCCGACCAGGACGGATACGAGGTCTGCGGCAAGATCCGCAAGCGCACCAGCACGCCGGTGATCATGGTCACCGCGCGCTCCGACGTGCGCTCCCGCATCCACGGCCTCAATCTCGGCGCCGACGACTACGTGGTGAAGCCGTACGACACCGGGGAACTGCTCGCCCGCATCCACGCCGTGAGCCGGCGCACCTCCCACGAGGACACCTCCAGCGGCATCGAGACGGAGCTGCGCCTCGGCCCGGTGCACATCGAGTTGCCCACGCGCCGGGTCAGCGTGGACGGAACCGTGATCCAGCTGACCCGCAAGGAGTTCGACCTGCTGGCCCTGCTCGCGCAGCGGCCCGGGGTGGTCTTCCGCCGGGAGCAGATCATCAGCGAGGTGTGGCGGACCAGTTGGGAGGGGACCGGGCGCACCCTGGAGGTGCACGTCGCCTCCCTGCGCGCCAAGCTGCGCATGCCGGCCCTCATCGAGACCGTACGCGGAGTCGGCTACCGGCTCGTCGCGCCTGCCGGGTAGCGGGGCCGGGTGCGCACTCGTCTGCTCCCGCTGCTGATCGTCCTGATGGCGGCCGTGCTGCTCGCGCTCGGCATCCCGCTGGCCGTCAGCCTGGCCGGTGCCCAGCAGCAGAAGGTCGTCGTCGACCGGATCGACGACACGGCACGCTTCGCGGCTCTCGCCCAGTTCGTCACCGACTCACCCACCGGTACCGCCAGCGCGTTCGAGAACGAGCGTCTGGCCACGCTCAGCAGTGAACTCGACAGCTACTACAAGGTCTACGGCATCCGGGCCGGTGTCTTCTACCGCAGCGGCAGTGCCATGGCTCATGCACCGGCCGGGTGGTCCCTGCCGGAGGAGGGCGAGGTGCGGGACGCATTCGACGAGGCGTTGCTCAGCCGCCGCAGCCATGACCCGCGGCAGGTGTGGCCCTGGCAGCGGGGCAACCTCGTGGTCGCCTCGCCGGTCATCCGCGACGGTGACGTCGTCGCGGTCGTCGTCACCGACTCGCCCACCGGGCAGCTGCGCTCGCGCACGCTGCACGGCTGGCTGGTCATCGGCGCGGGTGAGTCCGCCGCGATGCTGCTGGTCGTCGGAGCGGCCCTGCGGCTGACGGGCTGGGTGCTCAAGCCGGTACGGGTGCTGGACGCCACCACCCACGACATCGCCACGGGACGGCTGAAGTCCCGGGTCGCCGCCGCCGGCGGTCCGCCGGAACTCAGGCGTCTGGCCCGGTCGTTCAACGAGATGGCGGACAACGTCGAGGACGTGCTGGAGCAGCAGCGCGCCTTCGTCGCCGATGCCTCGCACCAGCTGCGCAACCCGCTCGCGGCGCTGCTGCTGCGCATCGAGCTGCTCTCCTTCGAGCTGCCCGAGGGCAACAAGGAGATCGCCTCGGTCCAGTCCGAGGGCAAGCGCCTGGCGCAGGTCCTGGACGATCTGCTCGACCTGGCGCTGGCGGAGCACACCGAGGCCGATCTGAAGATCACCGACATCGGCGAGCTCACCGCCGAACGGGTCGCGGCCTGGTCCCCGACCGCCGAGGCCAAGGGCGTACGGCTGGTGGGCGACTGCCCGCCGACCACCGCGTGGGCCGACCCGGTGGCGCTGTCCAGCGCGTTGGACGGGGTGATCGACAACGCCTTGAAGTTCACGCCCGAGGGCCGGACCGTCGAGGTGACCGTCGTCTCCAACGGCGACACCTCCACCGTCGTCGTAACCGACGAGGGCCCCGGCCTCACCGACGAGGAACTGGCCCGCATCGGCGACCGCTTCTGGCGCAGCAGCCGCCACCAGAACATCAAGGGCTCGGGCCTCGGGCTGTCCATCTCGCGGGCGCTGCTCGCGGCGGGCGGCGGTTTGATCGCGTACGACCATCACGAGCCGCATGGGCTGAAGGTGACGGTGGCGGTGCCCAGGGGCGGACCGGCGTAGCGAAGTCGAGGGCGGGACTTTGCGGACACCCCCTAGGGCTTGACCGACCGGTAGTAGCGTCTGGCCCCCTCGTGCAGCTTGAGCGGGTCCGTGTAGATCGCCGTGCGGACGTCGACCAGCTGGGCGGAGTGGACGGTCGCGCCGATGCCGTCCCGGCTGTCGATCACCGTACGGGTCAGCCACTCGGTGAGCCGGGGGTCCATGTCGTTGCGCGTGACCAGCAGGTTGGACACCGCCAGGGTGGGGACCGGGTCGCCGCGCTGGATGGTGGGGTAGGCCGACTCGGGCATCTTGGTGGCACGGTAGTAGCGCGTGGCACCACCCTGGTCGTGCAGCCTGGCCACGAGGCCGACGTCGATCGGCACGAAGCGGAAGGCCGACGCCGACTTCTTGGCCAGCCGGCTGAGCCCGTCCGTGGGCAGTCCGCCCGACCAGAAGAACGCGTCGAGACCGTGTCCCAGCCGTTTGGGGCCGGTGTCGATGCCGTCCGACGACGGCTTGATGTCCTTCTCCGGGTCGATCCCGGCCGCCTTGAGCACGCCGTTCGCGATCAGCCGTACGCCGGAGTTCGGCAGCCCTATGGCCACGCGCTTGCCGCGCAGGTCCGCGACGGAGCGGATGTCCGAGTCCGGTGGTACGACGAGCTGGGCGTAGTCGTCGTACAGGCGCGCGACACCGCGCAGCCGGTCGGCGCCCGTGCTGTTGTCGAGCTTGTACGTGGCGACCGCGTCGGCCGCGGCGATCGCGAAGTCGGCCTTGCCCGTCGCCACGTCCGCGACGTTCTCCTGCGAACCGGCACTGGTCAGCAACCGCACCTTCAGATCGGGCATGTCCTTGTCGATCTCGGTTCGCAGGAGTTTGCCGTACTCGTGGTAGACCCCCGCCTGGGTGCCCGTGCTGAACCTGATCGTCCCGCCCGGAGGTTCCTCGGTCCAGGGGCGCAGCCACCACAGCAGCAGCCCGAGGACCACGAGGGAGGCGGCGCCGCCCTGAAGGGCCCGGCGCCTGCCGATGGGCGGGAACATCTTGGACATGGCGAGATCCTGCCAGCCGTGGTGCCCCGCTGACCAGGGGCGGGCTCACGGAGTGGGGCCGGACACCGGGCGAAGGGGAGTGTCAGTGGCGGCCACTACAGTCGCCCCCATGAGCTCCTCGCCCGCAGACCTGGTCCGTGAATTCCACCTCGCCTTCGGCCTGGACGCCCGCAGTACACCGACGGAGGTGTCCCCGGAACTCGCCGCCCACCGCGGTGAACTCCTCGCGGAGGAGGCCGCGGAGGTCGCCGAGGTGTCGGTGACGGGCCCGCTCGACCGGCTCGCCCACGAACTCGCCGACGTCGTCTACGTCGCCTACGGCACCGCCCTCGTCCACGGCATCGACCTCGACGCGGTACTGGCCGAGATCCACCGCTCCAACATGACCAAGATCGGCCCCGACGGCTCCGTCTCCCGCCGTGAGGACGGCAAGGTGCTCAAGGGGTGGCACTACGAGGCACCGGATGTGCCGGGGGTGCTGCGGAGGCAGGGGTGGGAACCGGCCGGCGACGCCTGAGCCGCCGCTCCGGCCCGCGGCTCATCTGGTCCGGCGCATGACGGGTGCCGGGGCGGGCGGTTGCTTCTTGTCCGGCGGGTGCCGGGGTGGGCGGTGGCCCCTGTCCGGCGACAGCATGAGGCGCTGCTGAGGGTCGGTGGCTGGCCGGTAGATGGGATGGGTGGTGGCCTCCCCCGTGCGGCGCCTGGCGACTGCCCGGGTCGGCGGTGGCTCTCGTCCGGCGCCCGACAGCCGCCCGGGCCGAACGACGGCACCCCTGCCCGGCCGCCGCCCCTCAGTCGGCCACCGGCGCGTCCGCCTCCTTGGCCCGGGGCGTCGTCTCCACCGCACCCGGGTGCGACTCCCGGCGTCGGTTCCACCAGGTCGCCACGGGCTCCGTGTAGCGCGCGGTGAGGGGGCCGAGGACGACCAGGATGAGGACGTAGGCCGTGGCCAGGGGGCCGAGGGACGGTTCGATGCCCGCCGAGACCGCCAGGCCGGCGATGACGATCGAGAACTCGCCCCGGGCCACCAGCGCACCGCCCGCCCGCCAGCGGCCCTTGACGGAGATCCCGGCGCGCCGCGCCGCCCAGTAGCCGGTGGCGATCTTCGTCAGGGCGGTGACGACGGCCAGACCCAGGGCGGGCAGCAGAACCGGCGGGATGCTGGACGGGTCGGTGTGCAGTCCGAAGAAGACGAAGAAGACCGCCGCGAACAGGTCACGCAGGGGGCTGAGGAGAGTGTGCGCACCCTCCGCCACCTCTCCCGACAGCGCGATGCCCACCAGGAAGGCCCCCACCGCCGCCGACACCTGGAGCTGCTGTGCCACACCCGCGACCAGGATCGTCAGACCCAGCACGACCAGCAGCAGCTTCTCCGGGTCGTCGCTGGAGACGAAGCGGGAGATGACCCTGCCGTAGCGCAGGGCCAGGAACAGCACGAGGCCCGCCGCGCCCAGCGCGATCGCCAGGGTCAGACTGCCGGCCAGCAGCCCGGCCCCCGCCACCAGCGCCGTCACGATGGGCAGGTACACCGCCATCGCCAGATCCTCCAGCACCAGCACGCTGAGGATCACCGGCGTCTCCCGGTTGCCGACCCGGCCCAGATCGCCCAGCACCTTCGCGATCACGCCTGACGACGAGATCCAGGTGACACCGGCCAGGACGACGGCGGCCACCGGCCCCCAGCCGAGCAGCAGCGCCACCGCCGCTCCCGGCAGCGCGTTGAGCGCGCAATCGACCAGACCGGACGGGTAGTGGGTCTTGAGATTGGAGACCAGATCGCTCGCCGTGTACTCCAGGCCCAGCATCAACAGCAGCAGGATGACGCCGATCTCCGCGCCCGTGGCGACGAACTCCTCGCTCGCGCCGAGCGGCAGCAGACCGCCCTCGCCGAAGGCCAGCCCCGCCAGGAGGTACAGCGGTATCGGCGACAGCCGGAAACGGCCGGCGAACCGGCCGAGCAGGCCGAGGCCGAGGATGATGGAACCGAACTCGATCAGCAGGACCGCGGAGTGCACCGGCTCACTCCCGACCGAGTATCGCCGCGGCGGCGTCGACGCCCTCACGGGTGCCGACGACGATCAGCGTGTCACCGCCCGCCAGCCGGAAGTCCGGCGCGGGGGACGGGATGGCCTCGGCCCGGCGCAGCACCGCCACGACCGACGCGCCCGTCTCCGTGCGCATCCGCGTGTCGCCCAGCACCCGCCCGTTCCAGCGCGAGGTCGCGGCCACCTCGATCCGCTCGGCGACCAGCCCCAGGTCCGTGGTGTACAGCAGACTCGGACTGTGGTGGGACGGCTTCAGCGCGTCGATCAGCGACCCCGCCTCCGAGCTGGACAGCCGCAGGGACTGCGCGCAGGAGTCGGGATCGTCGGCCCGGTACACGTTCACCGTGCGCGTGCCGTCGCGGTGCGCCACCACCGACAGATGGCGGTGTTCCCGGGTCTCCATGTCGTACTGGACCCCGATTCCCGGCAGCGGCGTCGCCCTCAGGCGCGGAGCTGACACGTTTCTTCCCCTTGTTTCGTTTCTTCTTGCTCTGGCTGGTTCGGCCGGCGCTGGTTGTGCGGCCGGCTCTTGCCGGTCCGGTGAACGGTGTCGATCTGTGGACGGGCCAACTCCGCATGCTGTCATCCGGCCGTACGGTGACGACATGGGTGTCGTGACGGATATACGCAGCGGCCGGTCGCCGGAGAGGGTGGCGGGGGCGGTGCTCGGCGGCGGCTGCCACGGATGCCGGGTCGGTGACGTCGAGCGTCAGCGGAACGGCATCGGGGTGCGTCACCGAGCGCGGGTCACGGGCCGTGGCGTCCATGGCGAACGCCTATGAGGGATGTGTCAGCGCATGCCCGCCGCATCGAGCAGGGTGGTCACGGTGGGCGCGATGAGCCCAGTCAGCTTGTCGGCCCCGATCCCCGCACGGGCACTGGCGCCGTCGAAGACCAGGCTGAGCTGCCGGGCCAGCAGGTCGGGGTCGCCCGCCCCGCCCTGTTCGGCCTCGGAGCGGAAGAACTCGGTCAGGCTCGCCTTGATCCGGTGGGCCACCCGGCTCGCGGGGTGGTTCTGATCCTTCAGTTCGATCTGCACAGCCAGGTACCGGCAGCCTCGGAACTCGGGCGCACCCGCCTGCGACTCCACCTGCTCGAAGACGTGCAGGATCCGCTCGCGGGGTGACCGTCCGTCGTCCGGCGCGGGCAGGAGGGTTGCCACGAAGGCGGAGGCGCGCTCCTCCAGGCTCACTGCCAGCAGTTCGTCCTTGCTCTCGAACAGCTGGTACAGGGAGCGCTTCGACACCCCCGCCGCCTTGCACAGCGCCTCGACGCCGATGCCGACACCGTCCCGGTAGGTGAGCGTGGCCGCGGCCTCCAGCAGCCGCTCTCTGGTGCTCGGCTTCACTTCTGTCGTCATACTGCGAGGTTAACTCGATGGGGGCAAAATGAAAACCGATCGGTTTTCAGGGTGTGCGGGGGCGGTTTCCGCTATGCCGGGGCGGCGGTTTTCCCGGGTTTCGTCTCGACCGGGATGCGATGCAGCCCCCTGCGGTCGTACCAGCCGGTCATGCCGAAGCCGAACAGCGCGGCCACCGCGAGGCCGACGGCCGTCATCACCCAGCCCCGGGCCAGGCCCGCGTCGGCCTGGGCGTCGTAGTAGAGGATCGAGTGGAGACCGCCGGTGATCTGCCGCAGCGGCTCGAACTCCGCGAGGAAGCGGTAGAAGCCGGGCAGCGCCTCGATGGGGGTGGTGGCGCCGGCCGTCGGCACCGCCATCCCGATGAAGACCGGCGTGACCACCAGCATGCCGGGCGTGCCGCAGACCGCGAGGAGGGCGAGCGCACCGATGCCGCAGACCGCGATGGCGCACACCGAGTACAGCCACAGCAGCGGCAGATGGGCGGCGTCCATCCCCATGACGCCGACCGCGCCCGCCCTGACCAGGGTCCCCATCAGCAGGGACAGGCCGATCATCAGAGTGCTGCCGATGGCGAGGGTCTGCACCCGGGTCGCCCGGATCAGCGGGCGGTGCAGGCGCAGCGGGCCCATGTCGTTGTGGGTGTAGCCGAGGGCGTGGTCCAGATGCCCGTCCTCGACCGTGACGGCGGCCGGGTCGGCGAGCAGGACGCGCGCCGCGACGGCCGGTGCGGGGGCCGCGGACCTCGCGACGAGGGCGCCCAGCACGGGCGGCGTTCACGAGGGTGCTCAGGGAGCAGCCATACGGCCCAGAAGCCGGTGGCGAGCACCTCGACCGCCCCACCGCCCTCGGTGCCGGGACCGAAGGGGAGGACCGTGCTCAGGAAGGAGAGAGGTGTCGTGAGGATCAGGAAGTCGGGGGCGAATCCGCCGTTCGGGAAGAGGGGCATGACCAGGACGGATGCGGTGAATGCGGCCGGATAGCCCCGGGAGAGCCAGTTGCACGTGGCAAGCGCAAGCAGTCGGCGCAGGCGCGGGAGGCGTTCGGCATCGAGGGTCCATCAGAGGCCGCTGGTCCTCAAGGCGCTCCTGCCCGGGACAACCCCCGACCCGACCCTGGGCGTCACAGCGTGGCGCGCAGGTGGCTGACCGTGACGAAGTGGTAGCCGCGGGCGGTGAGGGTGCGCAGGATCTCGGGGACGGCCGCGACCGAGGTGGCGTGGATGTCGTGCAGGAGGACGACATCGTTGGGCTGGGCCTTGGTGATGACGGTCCGGGCCACCTTGGCGGGGTCGCGGTACTTCCAGTCCTCGGTGTCGACGTCCCACAGCACCGGCGAGAGGGTGGTGGCGGCCCTGACGGTGCGGTTGACGGCGCCGTAGGGCGGGCGGAAGAGGGTGGGGGTCTTGCCGGTGGCGGCCTTGATGGCGGCGCTGGTGCGGCCCAGCTGGGAGGCGACCTGCTGCGAGCTGAGCCGGGTGAGGTCGGGGTGGTTCCAGGAGTGGTTGCCGATCTCGTGGCCGGCCTTCGCCTCGGCGCGGATGAGGTCGGGGTGGGCGGCGACGTTCTGGCCGACGGCGAAGAAGGTGACGCGCGCCTTGTACCGGGCGAGGTGGGTCAGCAGGGTCGAGGTCTCGGGGACGGCGGGTCCGTCGTCGAAGGTCAGGGCGATGCACTTGACCTTCTTGCAGTCGGTGTCGTCGTCGCCGGAGGCGGTGTGGGTGGGGACGGCCGGGGCGGGGATGTGGGGCGCGCCCAGGTCGAGTGAACGGCTGGGGCTCACGGTCTGCCGCTGGGCGCGCTTGCCGAACGCGGACAGCCATGGGGTGATCGTCTTCTTGGTGATGGTCACCGTCTGGGCTCCGGCGGCCGGAACGCCCACGTCGCCGCGGTCGAAGTGCACCCGCAGTCCGCCGTCGGCGGTGAACGCCATGTCGTACAGGGCGGCGTCGCGGGTGTCCGGGTCGGAGAACTTGTCGTCCAGGGCGGCTGCATCCACGCCCTCCCGGTCCTTGAGCTGATCCTTCAAGGCGGCGACGAAGGCGTCCCGGGAGCCGTCGGCGACGAGTCCGAGTGTCGTGCGGTAGGCGCCGGCCTTGCCGTCGTACCAGTACGTGCTGGCGGACAGTCCGTCGCCCGCCGCACTCTGGTCCTGCGTGGTGAGGCGGACGCCGAGCACGTCGCCGGAGGCGACCAGGAACTGGTGGCTGATGTTGAGCTCGCGGCCGTCCGCGCCGCCCGAACCCGTGCACGCCCCCGAGCGGAAGCTAGCCAGGCGCCGCTCCACGTCCTTCTTCATCGCGGCCGTCATCGCCTCCGCGCCCGGCACGTCCGGGTAGCTGGTCGCGAACGGGCAGGAGCCGCTCTCGCTGCTGTCGCTGACGATCTCCAGGCCCTTGATCTTCGATGGGTCGGCCGTCCGGGCCGGGGACGGTGACGAACCGGGCCGGGCGCCGTCGGCTGCCGTGACCGGGGGTTCGGACGTCCCGTGCGCACAGGCTGAGGTGAGAGAGCCGAGCAGCAGGAGGGCAGGGAGCAGGGTGTGAGAGCGCATGTGACCAGAACCTGAGGGGAGGAGACCTTCCGGGCGTCGCGGACCGGACGCCGGGCGGCCGCCGCGTTCGAGGGACACCGACGGCCGTTGTGATCTCCGATCGTTCTGGTCAGGGGCGTTTTTCAGCGAGCCCCGGGGTCACCGTGAACAATTTCAGGGCCGGCTCCTGCGGCACTCTGTCCCCTTTTGTGCGCTTTCAGTGCGCTGCTGGGCAGACCTGCCGGTACGGCGCGTCGGGGACGTACCGCCGCCACTGCGCCCGGGGCAGTCCGCCACCGGCGCGTTCGCAGATGGCGCGGACGGCCGCGTCGGGGGCGATGGGGCGGCGTTGCAGCACCACGTTCGGGCTGGTGGCGTAGAGCATGCCGTCGTTCCCTCCGAAGGCGAGCGAGCGGATCTCGTCCCCGGCCGTGGGCAGGTCGCCGCCGAGCAGTCGCTGCCCGGCGGTGTCCCACAGCCGGAGGGTCCCGTCGGCTCCCCCCACGGCGAGGGTGCCGCCGTCGGAGGAGAAGGCCAGCGCGCCCACGGCCTCGGTCTGGCTGCTCGGGGCCGTGTCGGCGGTGCCGGTCAGGACGCCCGTGGTGTGCCGCAGGTCGCCGTCCCAGAGGGTCACGTGCCCGGTGACATCGCCCACGGCGAGCCGGGTGCCGTCGGGGCTGAAGGCGAGCGCGGTGACCTCACGGCCGTCGGCGAGCGCCCACCCGGTGACCTTGCCGGAGGACAGGTCGGCGTACTGGTCGGCGGAGCCGATGAGGAGCCGTCCGTCCGGCCGCACGGCCACGCCCTGCCCGAAGAGGCCGTGCAGGGTCCGGGACGTGCGGTGGGTCCGGGTGTCCCAGACCTCCGCCGCCTCGCCGTCACCCGCGGAGCGCGCGGCCAGCAGTGTGCGCCCGTCGGTGCCCAGGGCGAGCGCGGACACGGGGCGGTCGGCCGCTCCGGAGGTGGTGAAGCTCGTACGGACCGTGCGGTCCCGTACGTCCCACACGGTGAAGCGCAGCCGCAGGGAGCCGCCCGAGGAGGTGGTGTCGGCGACGGCGAGCGTTCGGCCGTCCGGGCTGAAGGCCAGCAGCGGGGTTTCGTCGCCGGTGAGGCTCGGCAGGGGGCCGAGCGTGCTCCGGGCGAGGACGGCGCCGGTGCCGGTGGAGCGCAGGTCGAGGCGGTAGCCGCCCCCCGACCGGGTGGCGGTGGCGAGGGTGGTGCCGTCGGGGGCGAGGAGCGTGGCGTCGGCCGGGGTGCTCTGCCAGTGTGCGGCGAGGCGGTCGGTGAGGTCGAAGGTGTGGATGGTGGCGCGGTCGAGGTAGCGCAGGATGCGGCGGCCGTGGTCCGGGGTCCACGTCAGCCCTGTGACCTCCGCGCCGGCCAGCGGCCGGTGGAAGACCTGCCCGCCCCCCGACGCCAGCTGCCATACGGCGATCTCCTGGTCGTCGGTGGTGGCGAGGAACTCCCCGTCGGGCGAGAGGTCCGCCTGGGCGAACCCGGTCGTGCCGCCGCTGTCGAAGTCGGCGACGACGCGGCCGCTGCGGACGTCCCAGACGGTGGCCGCCGTCCCGTGGACCGAGGCCAGCCGCCTGCCGTCCGCGCTGAGGCGCAGCAGCCGGTCCCCGCCGTCCGCTCCCGAGCCGGTGCCGCACACGGTCTTGTCCGCCTTCTGCCAGGCGCCGGGCACCTGCCTGCCGCGCACGGTGTCCCACACCTGGGGCGGGCTCTCGGCAGGGCAGAGAGCGGCCAGACGCCCGCCCCGGCCGAGGGCCGCCGTGGTGATACTGCGGGAGACACCGGTGGTGAAGAGGACCTTGCCGTTCTTCGTCCGGCGGACCTGTACCTGCCCGGGCCCGTCGAACGGCTGGATGAGGTACGCCTCTCCGCCGGGCGCGGTCGCCCCGAGCTCCGCATCGCCCAGATCGGCGACGGATCTCCCCTCGGGGAGGTTCCACAGGGTGTCGCTGGCCGACCCGCTCAGGACGAGGAACCGCCCACCCGGACCGACGTCGGTCGCCTCCGCGTCGCTCGGCAGGTGGTAGGCGCCGGTACGGCGGTGGTCGGCCACGTTCCAGGCGGTGACGCGGCCGCCGTCGGCCCTGAGCAGGGTGCGGCCCTGGTCGGTGAGGAAGCGCCGGACGTTCTGGCCGGTCTGCGGGTCTGTGAAGGCGTCGCGTTCCGGCTGGGCGAGCGCGCCCAGCAGGGCGGAGCGGGACTCGGTGAGCGGGGCGATCCGCCACGCGGCGGCGCCGAGCAGGGACGCGGTACGGGGATCGGTGGCGCGCAGGCTCTCGGCGACGGTGGCCAGGCGGCGGGCGGCGGCCTTGGCGGCCTCTTCCTCGCTCACCCGGTCGCGCTGCCAGGCGACGAGTCCCGCGGTGAGCGCGAGCACGAGGAACACGCAGAGACCGATGGCGAGGGCCCGTGTGCGGCGGGCGGCGCGCGCCCCGGCGTCCCGCTCGGCGTCACGGGCCGCGGCCGAGGCGGTCAGGAAGGCCCGCTCCAGCCGGGTGAGGTCGTCGTTCTCCTCTCTCTGGTTCTCCTCTCGCTCCTGTTGTTTCTCCTGCTGCCTGCCGAACAGCTCCTCGGCGCGGTCCAGCCGTGCCCCCCGCAACAGCGCGCCGGAGTCACGGTCCAGCTCCTCCCAGGTCCGGGCGGCCTCGCCGAGGCCCCGCTGGGCGCGCAGCCGCTCCCGGCTCTCCTCGATCCAGCCGGCGAGCCGCGGCCACCCGGTGATCAGGGCCTCGTGGGCGAGTTCGACGGTGTCGCCGTCCAGGGTGACCAGGCGGGCGGCGGCCAGTCGTTCAAGGACGTCGAGCGCGCCCGGTCCCAGCTCGGCACGGGACGCCGGGCGGCGCGTGTCGGCCGTGCGGTCCCCCGGGGCGATCAGCCGCAGCAGGATGCGCCGGGCCGTACGGGCCTGGCTCTGGTCCAGTTCGCCGTAGACCTGCTCGGCGGTGGCGGCGATCGCCCCGCGCACGCCGCCCGTCTCCTCGTACGCGGCCAGCGTCAGCGTGCGGCCCCGGCGACGGCGCCAGGTCTCCAGCAGGGCGTGCGAGAGCATCGGCAGCGCGCCCGGCCGGGCGCCGACCTCCTCGATGATCCGCGCGGTCAGCACCCGCTCCACGTTGAGCCCCGCGGCGGTGGCGGGACCGGTGACGACCTCCCGCAGCTCCTCTCCGCTCATCGGCCCGACCAGCAGGTTCGCGTGACTGACCGCCTCCGCCAGCTCCCGGTGTTCGGCACAGTGGCCGTAGAAGTCGCCGCGCACCGCGACCACCACCCGCAGGCGGCTCTCCGGATCCCGCGCGCCGAGCAACAGATCCAGGAAACGGTCCCGCTCCTCGCGGTCGTGGCAGAGGGTGAACAGCTCCTCGAACTGGTCGACGATCACCCAGGTGTCCAGCTCACCGTCCCGGGGAACGAGCGCCTGCTCGTGTGCGTGGGCGGGCCGTTCGCCGGGCGTGAGGACCCGGACCACCGCCGGCCGGTCGGCGCCCCCGCCCTCCCGCAGCAGCGGGATGAGGCCGGCCCTCAGCAGCGAGGACTTGCCGCTGCCGGAGGGCCCGAACACCGCCGCGAACCGGTGCGTGCGCGCCAGGTTCAGGAGTTCGCGGGCCAGTGCCTCCCGGCCGAAGAACAGGTCACTGTCGTCCGGTTCGAAGCGGGCCAGCCCCCGGTACGGAGCCCGCTCGTCGGCCGCGGGAGCACGGAGCTCGGCGTCCGCCTCCCGCCAGCGGGCCTCCCACTCGTCGGCGTCGGCGTTGAGCGCCTCCGCGTAGGCGCGCACCACCGCCAGAGTCGGCAGCTGGTCGCCGGCCGCGGCCTGCGACAACGCGGTCGTGGAGTAGCCCGCACGCTCGGCCATCTCCCGGTACGGCGGTTTCCCGGCCTTCTCCCTCAGCAGCCGCAGGTCGTGCGCGAGGCGCTGCACCGGACCGGCGCTGGGGTCCACCGGTTTCTCGCGTCGACCCACCTGGTGGCACCTTTCGACCCTCGAACAAGAAAACGGAGCTCAACCTACGTTTTCACCCGTCCGCAGGCAATCCGGGTTCACCGCGTGTGCCGGGATTCCTCGGGTTGGCCATGGTCAGGTACGGCTTGCCGCTCGCCGCGCTGTGCACGGTGATCCCAAGCCCGGTCTGGAGTGGGCGTTGCCGGCGCGCCCTTACCCTTGAGTCATGACCAGCAGCAGTGATCGGGCCGGAGCAGTGGACGAAGTGGGCGTTACCCGAAGCTACGAGATCCGCACCTACGGGTGTCAGATGAACGTTCACGACTCCGAGCGATTGGCCGGTCTGCTGGAGGACGCGGGCTACGTGCGAGCCCCCGAAGGAGCCGACGACGCCGACGTCGTCGTCTTCAACACCTGCGCCGTGCGTGAGAACGCCGACAACAAGCTCTACGGCAACCTCGGCCACCTGGCGCCCAAGAAGGCCGCCCACCCCGGCATGCAGATCGCGGTCGGCGGCTGTCTGGCACAGAAGGACCGCGACACCATCGTGAAGAAGGCGCCCTGGGTGGACGTCGTCTTCGGCACGCACAACATCGGCAAGCTGCCGGTCCTGCTGGAACGCGCACGCGTGCAGGAGGAGGCGCAGGTCGAGATCGCCGAGTCGCTGGAGGCGTTCCCCTCCACGCTGCCGACGCGGCGCGAGAGCGCGTACGCGGCCTGGGTCTCCATCTCCGTGGGCTGCAACAACACCTGCACGTTCTGCATCGTCCCGGCCCTGCGCGGCAAGGAGAAGGACCGCCGCCCCGGCGACATCCTCGCCGAGATCGAGACCCTGGTCGGCGAGGGGGTCTCCGAGATCACGCTGCTCGGGCAGAACGTCAACGCGTACGGCTCCGACATCGGCGACCGCGAGGCCTTCAGCAAGCTGCTGCGCGCCTGCGGGAAGATCGAGGGCCTGGAGCGCGTCCGCTTCACCTCCCCGCACCCGCGTGACTTCACCGACGACGTCATCGCCGCTATGGCCGAGACGCCGAACGTGATGCCGCAGCTGCACATGCCGCTCCAGTCCGGCTCGGACACGGTCCTGAAGGCCATGCGCCGCTCCTACCGCCAGGAGCGCTACCTCGGGATCATCGAGAAGGTCCGGGCGGCCATCCCGCACGCGGCGATCAGCACGGACATCATCGTGGGCTTCCCCGGCGAGACCGAGGAGGACTTCGAGCAGACCCTGCACGTGGTGCGCGAGGCCCGCTTCGCCCAGGCCTTCACCTTCCAGTACTCCAAGCGCCCGGGCACCCCGGCCGCCGAGATGGACGGCCAGATCCCCAAGAAGGTCGTCCAGGAGCGCTACGAGCGTCTGGTCGCCCTCCAGGAGGAGATCTCCTGGGAGGAGAACAAGAAGCAGGTCGGCCGCACGCTGGAGCTGATGGTCGCCGAGGGCGAGGGCCGCAAGGACGACACCACCCACCGCCTGTCCGGCCGCGCCCCCGACAACCGCCTGGTCCACTTCACCAAGCCGGACCAGGAGGTCCGCCCCGGCGATGTGGTCACGGTCGAGATCACCTACGCCGCCCCGCACCACCTCCTCGCCGAGGGCCCCGTGCTGGACGTGCGCCGCACGCGCGCGGGCGACGCCTGGGAGAAGCGCAACGCCGAGAAGACGGGCAAGCCGGCCCAGCCGGCCGGCGTGCTCCTGGGCCTGCCGAAGATCGGCGTCCCCGAGCCGCTCCCGGTGGCGACGACGGGCTGCGGCTGCGACTGAGCCGGGCTGGGGTTGGGGCTGAGTGCGGCTGGGTCGGGCTGCGGCCGGTGCTGATTGCGCCTGAGCCGAACTGCGGCCGCGGCCGGTGAAATGACGCGACTGGGGCCTGGCTGCGGTCGGCTCAGGCTGTGGTTGCCTCCGGCGGCGGCTGAGTCCCCGCTGGGGCGGAGTCGGTCCGGGGCTGGGGCACTCGGCCCGTGTGCTGCCGGGCCGGCGTCCTGTGTCCGGCCGGGCTTGTGACCTGCTGCCTTCGTGTCGGGCCGGGCTGCGTCCGGCGCCTGCGGCCAGCGTGAGGCCGGGGCCGCCACCTGCGTGCGGGCGGCCCCCGAGGGTTACCCTGCCGATCATGCTTGTCGCCGCCGCCGTCTGCCCCTGCCCACCCCTCCTGGTGCCCGACGTGGCCGCGGGCGCCGCCCCGGAGCTGGACGCCGCGCGGGCCGCCTGCAGGGACGCGCTGGGCGTGCTCGCCGCGGCCCGGCCCGGCCGGCTCGTGGTCGTCGGGCCGGTGGAGAGCGCCGGGCCCGAGACGTACCCGGAGGGCACGCGGGGCTCGTTGCGGGGCTTCGGCGTCGATCTCGACGTACGGCTGGGACCGGACGAGGGCATGCCCACGGAACAACGGCTGCCGTACTCGCTGGCGGTGGCCGCCTGGCTGCTGGAGCGGACGGGGTGGTCCGACGCCCCGGTCGAGGGACTCGGCGTGGGGGACCGGCTCGCGCCCGAGCGGTGTGCCCGGATCGGACGGGACCTCGCAGCATCGGCCGAGCGGGTCGCGCTGTTGGTGATGGGTGACGCCAGCGCCTGCCGGACGCTCAAGGCCCCGGGATATCTGGACGAACGCGCGGCGCCCTTCGACGCGGAGATCGCGCGCGCACTCGGCACGGCGGACGTGGCCGCGCTCACCACCCTGGACACAGGACTGGCGCACGATCTGAAGGCCTCCGGCCGGGCCCCCTGGCAGGTCCTGGCGGGCGCGGCCGAGGGCGCGGACGTCGGCGGATCACTGCTGTACGAGGACGCGCCGTACGGGGTGGGATACATCGTGGCCACCTGGGCGTAGACCCGGCGGCAGGGCGGCCGCACCGACGGCGGGCACGGGAAACGGCGGACGGCCGGGAGCCCTCGTGCTCCACGGCCGTCCGCCGATGTGCCCTTCGGTGTGCCGGTGTGTGTTCAGGACCTTCTGCGTCGACAGGCCCTCAGGAAGTGGGCGGTGGTGCGTCCGGCGGCGGGGTGCCTCCGGCGTCCCGCGGCGGCGCCGTACGGCCCGTATCCGGCGGCGTGGTGCCACCCGCACCCGGCGGCGTGGTGCCACCCGCGCCGGGCGGCGGTGGCGTGCGGCCCGCGCCCGGTCCGCTGTCGCCCTGGTGCGCGAGTCGGTCCATGGCGCCCTTGGCCTTGCCCGTGCCCGACCGGATCCTGTCGCTGTACTTGCCCTTGGTCCGCTTGTCGACGACCTGCGCGGCCTTGTCGAGGCCGTGCTGGATCTTGTCCTCGTGCCGCTGCGCGAGGTCCGAGACCTTGCCCTTGGCCGGGCCCAGCTTGGCCTTCACATTGTCCAGGAGACCCATGGTTCACCTTCCCTCGCGCGGGGCGGTCACGTACGGGCGCCCTCGCCGGCCTCGTTGTCGGCCGCCTTGTCGGTGGACTGCTGCTTCGGGATGTCGACGCCTTCGCTCTCGGTGGCCTCGGCCGCCGCAGCCGCCGGGGCGGCCGCTTCCGCTACCCCGTCAGCCCCCTTCACCGCTGCCTCTGCCCCTGCCGTTTCCTCCGCCTCGGTCCCGGCCGTCGCCTTGTCGGCCTGAGCCTCGGCAGCAGGCGCCTCCTCCGTGGCCTTGGACCGCCGGAGAAGCCGTGCAAAAACGCCCATATCCACTCCATACGTTACTCGTGCGGGCGAAATCCCGCGTCGCCCGGTGCGTCGGTTTGCGCGACCCGGGCCACCGCCTCAGCGATCCGGCGGCAGGGACCTCGCAACGGGCAACGACCCTGGGGTCGTGGCGTCACGTAACTCGTTCGAGAGCAGGGTTCGAGGTTTGCGAGACTGGGTCGGTGAGCAGTGCACCCCCCGCCCCCCGCGTCATCGCCGTCGTCGGACCAACTGCGGCCGGAAAGTCCGATCTGGGCGTCTTCCTGGCCCAGCGTCTCGGCGGTGAGGTCGTCAACGCCGACTCCATGCAGCTCTACCGAGGGATGGACGTCGGCACCGCCAAGCTGACGCCCGAGGAGCGCGGCGGCGTCCCCCACCACCTCCTGGACATCTGGGACGTGACCGTCACGGCGTCCGTCGCCGAGTACCAGCGCCTGGCCCGCGAGCGGATCGAGGCCCTGCTCGCCGAGGGCCGCTGGCCGATCCTGGTCGGCGGCTCCGGACTGTATGTGCGCGGGGCCGTCGACAACCTGGAGTTCCCCGGCACCGACCCCGAGGTCCGCGCCCGCCTGGAGGAGGAACTCACGCTGCGCGGCTCCGGCGCGCTGCACGCCCGGCTGGCCGCCGCCGACCCCGAGGCCGCGCGGGCGATCCTGCCGAGCAACGGCCGCCGGGTCGTCCGGGCCCTGGAGGTGATCGAGATCACCGGCAGGCCCTTCACCGCCAATCTCCCCGGCCACGACTCCGTGTACGACACGATCCAGATCGGCGTCGACGTGGCCCGGCCCGAGCTGGACGAGCGCATCGCGCGCCGGGTCGACCGGATGTGGGAGGCCGGTCTCGTGGACGAGGTGCGCGCACTCGAGGCGCGGGGGTTGCGCGAGGGGCGTACTGCCTCACGCGCGCTCGGCTACCAGCAGGTGCTCGCGGCGCTCGCCGGGGAGTGCACGCTGGAGGACGCGCGGGTCGAGACCGTGCGTGCCACCAAGCGCTTCGCGCGCCGTCAGGATTCATGGTTCAGGCGCGATCCCCGGGTGCACTGGTTGAGTGGGGCTGCGGCCGATCTCACAGAACTTCCGCAGCTCGCGCTGTCTTTGGTCGACCGACCGGTTACAGCCTGATCACGTCATGGCATCGGGACGCCCAGGCCGTCATCCGTGCCTGCGACGGCGTGCCATCATCGAGCTTCGATCGACCGAGTTGAGTCCTAGTTGGGAGGGCGCGTGGCGATGGAGGCCGGCCCTCGCGACACCGCACAAGGCACCGATCACATCACCGCCGACCGGGATGAACCGGAGCGCCGGGATGAACCGGAACGCCGGAACGACCCGGAGCTCGGGGACGGACCGGACCAGGAGTCGGACCGTCTCAGCTCCGACGGGCCCGACGAGACGCAGGGCGTGACGGACGACGGCCCCGAGCCCGAGGAGATGTTCGCGGGCGAGGTCGAGGTCGAGCTGCGCCCGCAGCGCCGGCTGCGCATCTGGCAGCTCGCGCCCATCGTGAGCCTGGCCGCGCTCGGCTCCCTGATGTTCGCGTTCCCGCTCGCCTTCGACTTCGGCGACAGCGGGGCCGTGATCGCCATGCTCGGGCTGCTGATCTGCTCGTGCGCGGCCGGCTGGGGCATGATGGCCGCCCGCCGCGTGGGCCACACCTGGCCGGGCCTGCCGGCCCGGGGTTCCGGCCGCAGACCGGACTGGCGGATCGTACTCGCGTACGCCGTCATGGTGGCTGCGGTGGTAGTGCTGGCCGTGTGGCGAGTGGCGAGGCTCCGCTGAGGCGCGCCCCCTAAGGCGCGCGGGGCTGTGTCGACATGCGGCTCCGCCGCGTGGGCGCGACAGGCCACGACGGACTCGCACCGACTCACTGCGCGAAACCCCCTGGCACCCTCCTTCGGCCCGACCCGCGGAGCGCCCCGTACGATCGAGGAATGAGCACGCGGATCGCCTTCCTCAAGGGCCACGGCACCGAGAACGACTTCGTGATCGTCCCGGACCCCGAGAACGCCGTCGACCTGCCCCCGGCCGCCGTCGCGATCCTCTGCGACCGCCGCGCGGGCATCGGCGGTGACGGACTGCTGCACGTGGTGCGGTCCGCCGCGCACCCCGAGGCCCGGCACATGGCGGCCGAGGCGGAGTGGTTCATGGACTACCGCAACGGCGACGGCTCGATCGCGGAGATGTGCGGCAACGGCGTGCGGGTCTTCGCGCGCTACCTCCAGCGCGCCGGACATGTCACCGAAGGAGACCTCGCGGTCGCCACGCGCGGGGGCGTGAAGACCGTGCACATCGCCAAGGACGGTGACGTCACCGTGGGCATGGGCAAGGCGGTGCTCCCCGAGGGCGACGTCACGGTGAGCGTCGGCGAGCGCAGCTGGCCCGCGCGGAACGTGAACATGGGCAACCCGCACGCGGTCGCCTTCGTGGACGACCTGTCCCACGCCGGTGACCTGCTCTCCCCGCCGCCCTTCAGCCCGGCCGCCGCCTACCCGGACGGTGTGAACGTCGAGTTCGTGGTCGACCGCGGTCCCGGGCACGTCGCGCTCCGCGTGCACGAGCGCGGCTCCGGCGAGACCCGCTCCTGCGGCACGGGCGCGTGCGCGGTCGCCGTGGCCGCCGCGCGCCGTGACGGGGCCGACCCGACGGCCACCGGTACCCCGGCGACGTACACCGTGGACGTGCCCGGCGGCACCCTGGTGATCACCGAGCGGCCCGACGGCGAGATCGAGATGACGGGCCCTGCCGTGATCGTGGCCGAGGGCGAGATCGACGCGGAGTGGCTGGAAGCGGCCGCGGCGGCATGAGCAGGATCCGGCCGGCCTGAAACACCCACGCGCTGTCGGCCACTCGATCCGAAACAGCCTTCAGTAACCGGCCACTTGGCGTGAAACCGACCATTGAGGTCATGGCGTACGAGGGCACAAACCTCACATTCATCCCTCGAATGGGTGATCAGTTTCACGCTCGGCGAGAGGCGGTCAGTCGGGCGTGGTGGGCTCGGTAGCATCAAGCACCGGCCCGGACGGGGGACCGAAGCCGCCCCCTGAGCCGTGTCCGCCCTGGGGCACCCCGTCCGCCGGTCCACGCAGCCGGAGGTGCCCATGAGTGCGGAGGCCACGAATTCCGTGACCCCAGGCCCGATGCCGGGCGCGGTGTCAGGACCGGTGACGCCGACAGCCCCGCGCAGAAAGGCCCGCCCCCGGATCGATCTGCGCCGCCTCGGCAGAGCCGCGCTGCTCGGCCCCGCCGCCCGCGACCGGCTGCCCGACGCCATCAGCCACGTCGTCGACGCCCACCGCGCCCACCACCCCGACGCGGACCTCGAACCCCTGCGCCGCGCCTACGTCCTGGCCGAGTCCTCGCACCGCGGCCAGATGCGCAAGAGCGGCGAGCCGTACATCACACACCCGCTCGCCGTGACCCTGATCCTCGCCGAACTCGGCGCCGAGACCACGACGTTGACCGCGTCCCTGCTCCACGACACCGTCGAGGACACGGACGTGACGCTCGACCAGGTCGGCGAGCAGTTCGGCGAGGAGGTCCGTTACCTCGTCGACGGCGTCACCAAACTGGAGAAGGTCGACTACGGCGCCGCCGCCGAGCCCGAGACCTTCCGCAAGATGCTCGTCGCCACCGGCAACGACGTCCGCGTCATGTCGATCAAACTCGCCGACCGGCTGCACAACATGCGCACCCTCGGCGTCATGCGCCCCGAGAAACAGGTGCGCATCGCCAAGGTGACCCATGACGTGCTGATCCCGCTCGCCGAACGGCTCGGCGTCCAGGCGCTCAAGACCGAACTGGAAGACCTCGTCTTCGCGATCCTGCGCCCCGAGGAGTACGAGCACACAAGGGAGTTGATCGTCCGCAACGCCGCCCGCGCGGACGACCCGCTCGCCGAGGTCGCCGACGAGGTGCGCACCGTGCTGCGCGAGGCGGACATCCCGGCCGAAGTCCTCATCCGGCCCCGCCACTTCGTCTCCGTGCACCGCGTCTCCCGCAAACGCGGCCGGCTCCGCGGCTCCGACTTCGGCCGCCTGCTGGTGCTGGTGAACGAGGACGCCGACTGCTACGGCGTCCTGGGCGAACTCCACACCTGCATGACGCCGGTCGTCTCGGAGTTCAAGGACTTCATCGCCGTACCGAAGTTCAACCTGTACCAGTCACTGCACACGGCGGTCGCCCGCGAGGACGGCCAGGTCGTCGAAGTCCTCATCCGCACCCACCAGATGCACAAGGTCGCCGAGGCCGGAGTCGTCGCGCTCGGCAACCCGTACGCGCCGGCCTCCGACGACCCGGCCGACGGCGAGCGCGTCGACCCCACCCGCCCCGGCTGGCTCTCCCGGCTCCTCGACTGGCAGGAGGCGGCACCCGACCCGGACCACTTCTGGTCGACCCTGCGCGAGGACCTCGCCCAGGACCGCGAGATCACCGTCTTCCGGCCCGACGGCGGCACGCTCGGCCTGCCCGAGGGGGCGACCTGCGTGGACGCCGCGTACGCGCAGTACGGAGAGGACGCGCACGCCTGCATCGGCGCACGTGTCAACGGCCGACTGGCCACGCTGAGCACCGTGCTGAAGGACGGTGACACCGTCCAGCTCCTCATGGGCCAGGACCCGGCGTCCGAGCCCTCCCGGGAGTGGCTGGAGCACGCGCACACGCCCGCGGCCCGGATCGCCATCCAGCGCTGGCTGGCAGCCCACCCGGCGCAGGCCGAGGCCCAGCGGACCGAGGCCCGGGAGAACCGGCAGTCCGAGGGGAACCGGCAGTCCGAGGAGCGCGCTGCGGCTGCCCGGCCCACGAGCGCCGACGCATCCGAGCAGGCGGCCGTCCGCCCCGCCACCGGCAACGTCCTCACCGACCGGCCCGGCGCGACCGTCCGGCTCGCCGGCTGCTGCACACCCGTACGGCCCGACGAGATCACCGGCTTCGCGGTACGCGGGGGAGCGGTCACCGTGCACCGCGCCGAGTGCGCCGCGGTGGCCCGTATGAAGGACGGGGGGCGCACGGAGGTCGGCGTGTGCTGGGGCGAGGCCACCGAGTGCCGGGTCACGCTGGTCGCCGAATCGTTCGTCCGTCCGCATCTGCTCGCCGACCTCACGGAGGCCATGGCCCTCCAAGGCGCCGAGATCGTCTCCGCGACCGTCGAACCCCCGACCCAGCAGCAGGTCCGTCACACCTACACCGTGCAGCTCCCGGACGCGGCCCACCTGCCCGCCCTCATGCGCGCCATGCGCAACGTGGCCGGGGTGTACGACGTCACCCGGGCACAGCCACAGACACAGGGCGGCTGAGCCGCCGGGACGCCGGCGACCGGACACGGGACGGCACCCGGCGCAGGCACCGGTCCCCGGTTCGGGTGGGCCGGACGCGCGCCGTCCCCGTCACGCACGCGCGCGCTGATAGCCGTGAGGCATGCGCGTCACCCCCCACCGCACCCGAACCCGTTCCCGTCGTCGGCGGACGTCCGCGGCGCTGCTCGCCTCGGCCGTCTCCGTCTGCCTCGTCGCCGCGAGCGCCCCCGCCGTCCCGCTCGGCGTCGGCGACCGCCTCTTCCCGTACCTGGGCAACCCCGGCTACGACGTCGCGTCGTACGACCTCTCCTTCACCTACCCCGGCAACAACAGCGAGCCGCTGCGGGCCGTGACCACCATCGACGCCTGGACCACCGCCGACCTGGACCGCGTCAACCTGGACTTCGCCCACGGCACGGTCCACTCGGTCGAGGTCGACGGCGACCCCGCCACCTTCAGCACCGCCGGCGAGGACCTGGTGATCACGCCCGAGGACTCGGTGGCGGACGGCAACTGGATGCGGATCACCGTGTGGCACACCAGTGACCCCGTGCCCGCCGAGGGCCGCGAGGGCGGCTGGGTGCGCACCGCGGACGGCCTCGCGATGGCCAACCAGGCCGACGCCGCGCACCTGGTGTTCCCGTGCAACGACCACCCCTCCGACAAGGCGATGTTCACCATCCGGGTCACCGCGCCCGACGGTCACACGGCCGTCGCCAACGGCCTGTCCGCCGGGGTGGACAAGTCCGGCGGGTCGACCACCTGGACGTACCACACCCAGCACCCCATGGCCACCGAGCTCGCCCAGGTCTCCATCGGCCGCTCCACCGTGCTGCACCGCACCGGCCCGCGCGGACTGCCCGTACGGGACGTCGTCCCGACCAGGCACCGCAAGGCGCTCGAACCCTGGCTGGAGAAGACCCCGGAGCAGATCGCCTGGCTGGAGAGCAAGGCAGGCCGCTACCCCTTCGAGACGTACGGCCTGCTCGTGGCCGACGCCTCCACCGGCTTCGAACTGGAGACCCAGACGCTCTCCCTCTTCGAGCGGGAGCTGTTCACCGAGCCCGTCTACCCCGCGTGGTACGTCGAGGCGATCATGGTCCACGAGCTGGCCCACCAGTGGTTCGGCAACAGCGTCGGCCCCCGCACCTGGTCCGACCTGTGGCTCAACGAAGGACACGCCACCTGGTACGAGGCGCTGTACGCCGAGGAGCGGGCCGGCAAGCCGATGCGGGACCGTATGAAGGCCGCGTACGGCGCCTCCGACCGCTGGCGCGCGGCCGGCGGCCCACCCGCCGCCCCGAAAGCCCCCGAGCCGGGCCGCAAGACCGGCATCTTCCGGCCCAACGTCTACGACGGGGCCGCGCTCGTCCTGTACGCCCTGCGCGAGGAGATCGGCCGCCCGGCCTTCGAGCGCCTGGAACGCGCCTGGGTCGGCCGGTACCAGGACGACACCGCGACGACGGAGGACTTCGTCCGGCTGGCCGCCGAGATCTCCGGGCGCGACCTGGACGGCTTCTTCCAGGGCTGGCTGTACGGGGAGAAGACCCCGCCGATGCCCGGGCACCCGGACTGGAAGCCGGCCGCACCAGCGAAACCTGCTCCACCCGCGAAGGCCGCCGCTCGATAACACGGTGACGAGACGCCCCGTGCCGTGCGACCATCTTCAGGTCGGCGCGGCACGAGCGCCGGGAATCTCCCGGAGTGCTCGCGCGTTATGCCGGGTGACGGAAAGCTCACAGCGCTCCGTCGCCGTAAACGGTTCCCCAGCTACGTAAGGATCCAATGACCTCCTCTTCTTCCCCTTCCCAGGACACCAAGAGCTTCGCGCACAGCCACCCCGAGGGTCTTCGGGCCGATGCCCTGATGGAAGAGGACGTCGCCTGGAGCCACGAGATCGACGGAGAGCGGGACGGCGACCAGTTCGACCGCTCCGAGCGCGCGGCTCTGCGCCGTGTGGCGGGCCTCTCCACCGAGCTCGAGGACGTCACCGAGGTCGAGTACCGCCAGCTCCGCCTGGAGCGGGTCGTGCTCGTCGGCGTCTGGACCACGGGAACCGTGCAGGACGCGGACAACTCCCTCGCGGAGCTCGCCGCCCTCGCGGAGACGGCCGGCGCGCTGGTGCTCGACGGTGTGATCCAGCGCCGCGACAAGCCCGACGCGGCCACCTACATCGGCTCCGGCAAGGCCGAGGAACTGCGCGACATCGTCCTCGAATCGGGCGCGGACACCGTCATCTGCGACGGTGAGCTCAGCCCCGGCCAGCTGATCCACCTCGAGGACGTCGTCAAGGTCAAGGTCATCGACCGTACGGCCCTGATCCTGGACATCTTCGCCCAGCACGCCAAGTCCCGAGAGGGCAAGGCGCAGGTCGCGCTCGCGCAGATGCAGTACATGCTGCCGAGGCTGCGCGGCTGGGGTCAGTCGCTGTCCCGGCAGATGGGCGGCGGCAAGGGCGGCGGCCTCGCCACCCGTGGTCCCGGTGAGACCAAGATCGAGACGGACCGGCGGCGGATCCGCGAGAAGATGGCGAAGATGCGCCGGGAGATCGCGGACATGAAGACCGGCCGCGAGATCAAGCGCCAGGAGCGCAAGCGCCACAAGGTGCCCTCGGTCGCCATCGCGGGCTACACCAACGCCGGCAAGTCCTCGCTGCTCAACCGTCTCACGGGCGCGGGCGTGCTGGTCGAGAACGCCCTGTTCGCGACCCTCGACCCGACCGTGCGCCGGGCCGAGACCCCGAGCGGACGGCTGTACACGCTGGCCGACACGGTCGGCTTTGTCCGCCACCTGCCCCACCACCTGGTCGAGGCGTTCCGCTCCACGATGGAGGAGGTCGGCGAGTCCGACCTGATCCTGCACGTGGTGGACGGTTCGCACCCGAACCCGGAGGAGCAGCTGGCCGCCGTACGCGAGGTGATCAGGGACGTCGGCGCCACCGGCGTACCCGAGATCGTCGTGATCAACAAGGCCGACGCGGCCGACCCGCTGACGCTCCAGCGGCTGCTGCGCGTCGAGAAACGGTCCATGGCCGTCTCGGCCCGCACCGGCCAGGGCATCGACGAGCTGCTCGCGCTCATCGACAACGAGCTGCCGCGCCCGTCGGTCGAGATCGAGGTGCTCGTGCCGTACACGCACGGCAAGCTCGTCGCCCGTGCTCACGACGAGGGCGAGATCCTCTCCGAGGAGCACACCCCGGAGGGCACCCTGCTCAAGGTGCGGGTGCACGAGGAACTGGCGGCGGAGCTCGCGCCGTACGTCCCGGCGCCGGCGCTCTGACGGTCGACCCTGATGTGAGAAGGCCCGCTCCTTGCGGACAGGGAGCGGGCCTTCAGCATGTCCCGGTCAGCGACCGCCGTACGTCTTGCTCATGTTCTGGTAGAGCGCCTCGGCATCGCGGCCCAGCTGCGGGCCGGCCAGCCAGCTGTTGTCGGCCGGGCCGATCGAGGTGTTGGACACCAGCACGGACTTGCCGTTCAGCACCCGGAACCAGCCGCCGCCCGACGAACCGCCGGTCATGGTGCAGCCGATGCGGTACATCGTCGGCAGGCTCGGGCTGAGCGAGAACCGGCCCGGGACGTCGACGCACTTGAACATCTTCAGGCCGTTGTAGGGCTGCGCCGCCGGGTAGCCCCAGGCGCCCACCTTGGCGGCCTCGGCCGCGGACGGCGCGGAGAAGTCCACGTCCAGCGCGGCACCGACCGTCTCCTCCAGGGACTTGGCACCCTGCTCGGGCTTCACGTGCAGCACGGCGTAGTCGTACGCGGCCCCGTCACCGCCGGTCTCCGAGCCGCCCTGGATCCACTGGTTCGAGGTCGAGGCCCAGTCCGCCCACCAGTTGCCGTACGGGGCGACCTCCGTCGGGTTCGCGTTGCTCAGCTCCGCCTCGGACTTGCCGAGGTCGTCGTAGGCCGGGACGAACACGAGGTTGCGGTACCAGCCGCCGTTGCCGCCGGCATGCACGCCGTGGCCCGCCGTCCACACCAGGTTGGACTTGCCCGGGTGGTTGACGTCCTTGATCACCGTGCCGGAGCAGACGGCCGGGCCGTCGGGGGAGTCGAAGAAGACCTTGCCGACCGGGGCGGCGTTCCGCTGGTACGGAGTCTTCTCGGCCTGCGCCCGGACGGGCGCCGGATCCGGGTCGCTGACGCCCTGGCCGGCCGACGCGTCCTTCGTCGTGACCGTCTGTCGGCCTCCTTCGCGGACTGCATCCGCTCCGGCTTCCACAGGCCCTCGATCACCGGATTGACGAAGTCCTTGGCGTCACTGAGCCACTTGTCCTTGTCCCAGTTCTTCCAGCCGCCGTCCTTCCACTGGTCGACGTCGATCCCGTGCTCCTTGAGCTTGCCCGCGAGGTCGGCCGGGATCTTGACCTTTCCGCCGGCGTCCGCAGCCTGCGAGGTCGTGGCGTCGGGCTTGTCGCTCGCCGAGTCCGCCGAACCTTCACAGGCGGTCGCGGTGAGCGCCAGAGCTGCGACGAGCCCGGTGGCGGCCAGCACGGTGCGCCGCACGCGCCTCGGTGCCGCGGGCGTACGTGTGGAACGCATGGTGCGATGACCCCCGTTGGTGCATGCCCCACCGCCGACGTGTTCAGCGGACTGTCACCGGCCCGCGAACTTCTCGCTGACCGAGTCGTACACGCCCTTGGCCACCTCGCCCAGGCGCGGACCGGCCAGCCAGCCCGACGTCACCGGGCCGATCGAGGTGTTGGACACCAGCGCCGGCTTGCCGTCCGAGCCCGTCGCGACCCAGCCGCCACCGGACGAACCGCCGGTCATCGTGCAGCCGATGCGGTACATCGTCGGGTCCGACGCGGTGACCGACAGTCGGCCCGGCTGGTCCTGGCACCGGTACAGCTTCTGCCCGTCGTACGGCGCCGCGGCCGGGTAGCCGATCGCCGTGACGCTCTTCAACTTCGGTACGGCGGGAGCCTTGAAGTCGACCGGCAGCGCCGAACCGACCGTCTCCTCCAGCGACTTGCCGCCGCTGCCCTTCTCCGGCGTCACATGGATGACCGCGAAGTCGTAGGGCGCGCCGTCCCCGCCCGTCGAGCCGCCCTGCTCGATCCACTGGTCCGAGGTCTGCGCCCAGTCGCCCCACCAGACGCCGTAGGGAGCGACGTCCTCCCTGGTGGCGTTCTCCAGTTCCGCGACCGGCTTGCCGTCGTCGTTGTACGACGGCACGAACGCGATGTTGCGGTACCAGCCGCCCTTCTTGCCCGCGTGCACGCAGTGGCCCGCCGTCCACACGAGGTTGGACTTGCCCGGGTGGGCCGGGTCCTTCACCACCGTCGCCGAGCAGACGGCCGAGCCCTTGGGGGAGTCGAAGAACACCTTCCCGGCCGTGGGCGCGCTTGCGTGGTACGACGGCGGCACGGCCTGCGCCTGGACCGGCTCGGGCGTGGCATCGGTCACGCCCTGGTCACCGGCGAGGTCGCTGTCGTCCACGCCCTGGTCGGACTCCTCGGCCTCCCGCATGCGGTCCGGGTCCCAGAGGCCCTCGATGATCGGGTTGATGTACTCGTTGGCCTCGCGCAGCCAGTCGTCCCGGTCCCAGTTCTTCCAGGCGCCGTTCTTCCACTTGTCGATGTCGATCCCGTGCTCGCGGAGCCGGTCCCTGATGTCGTCCGGGATCCTCAGCTTGCCGTCGTCGGAGGCGCCGGCCGACGCGGAGGCCTCACCGCCCGCCGCGGCGTCGCCCGACTCGCAGGCGGTGGCGGTCAGCGCGAGCGCCGAGGCGAGGGCAACGGCGGCCAGCACGGGGGAGTTCCTGCGGCGCGCCCTCTCCCCTCGGCTGGCGATGGACGACGGCCGTGTGGATCGCATGATGTGACTCCCCCTGATGTGGAACGAACATGGACGAACCGGTGCCTCGGCCTGGTTTCCGCCGACTCATGGGGAGTTCAGGCCGAGCTCACGGCGTCCGGGAACGGCACCACACACTATGCGGTGGCTGTGGGGGCGGCCCGACGGAACCGCAACAGTTCCGTCACGGAAAGGATCTTGAGGCAACCCGTAACCCGGTGGGCGGACCGGGGTTGGTAGCGGTGGGGGGCCTGCTGTCTGTGTGCGGTCCTCTGTCCCCGTGCCCAATGGGAGGTCAGGGAAGTCGTGGCGGAATCCACCCATGCGGGATCTGCGTCCGAGGAGGCCGCTGTGGGGCGTATGCCGGTGAGGGCCCTCCCAAGTGCCGTCGACGGCACGGCACCGGGAGCGCGCGCCGCGCAAGAGGGGATCCTGCGCCGCCAGTCCGCGCGCGAGTCCGCGGCCCGCACCTACGCCCGCGCCCTGCCGATCGTGCCGGTGCGGGCCCGGGGACTGACCATCGAAGGCGCGGACGGCCGCCGCTACCTGGACTGCCTCTCCGGCGCCGGCGCGCTCGCCCTCGGGCACAACCACCCGGTCGTCCTGGAAGCCATCCGCAAGGTCCTCGACTCCGGCGCGCCCCTCAACGTCCTCGACCTCGCCACACCCGTCAGGGACGCCTTCATCACCGAGCTTTTCCGCACCCTGCCCCCAGGGCTCGCCGACCGGGCCCGCGTGCGGTTCTGCGGACCGGCCGGCAGCGACGCCGTGGAGACCGCCTGCGAACTGGTGCGCGCGGCGACCGGCCGGACCGGCCTCATCGCGTTCACCGGCGCCTCCCACGCAAGGACGGCCGGGGCACTCGACGCGTCCGCCGGCGCCCACGACGTACGGGACGCCCGCCTGCCCTACCCGCAGGACTACCGCTGCCCCTTCGGCGTCGAGGGTGATCGCGGGACCGACCTCGCCGCCCGCTGGACCGAGTCCGTCCTCGACGACCCCGGGCCGGGCGCTGCGCTCCCCGCCGGGGTGATCGTCGAGCCCGTCCAGGGCGAGGGCGGGGTGATCCCCGCACCGGACGCCTGGCTGCGGCGCATGCGCCAGCTCACGGCCGACCGGTCCGTCCCGCTGATCGCCGACGAGATCCAGACGGGCGTCGGGCGGACCGGCGCCTTCTGGGCCGTGGAGCACAGCGGAGTGATCCCCGACGTGATGGTCCTGTCCAACGCCATCGGAGGCAGTCTGCCGCTGGCCGTCGTGGTCTACCGCGACGACCTCGACGCCCCGGAACCCGGCGCCCCCGCCGGCACCTTCCGCGGCAACCAACTCGCCATGGCCGCCGGCACGGCGACCCTCACCCACGTCCGGGAAAACCACCTCGCCGAACGCGCGGCGACCCTCGGGGCACGCATGCTGCGCCAACTCCAGGGGCTGTCGGGGGAGTTTCCGTGCGTGGGCGATGTGCGGGGGAGGGGGTTGATGATCGGGGTGGAATTCGTGGATCCGGAGGGGGCGGGCGGAGGAGCCGGGCGGGTGGTTGAGGCTGCGGGGGAGCCTGTCCCCGCCGCCCCCGAACTGGCGGCTGCGGTCCAGCGGGAGTGCCTGCGGCGCGGCCTCATCGTCGGCCTCGGCGGCCGTCATGCCAGCGTCGTCCGGCTGCTGCCGCCCCTGACGATCACCGACGAACAGGCGGCCGCCGTGCAGGACCGCTTGGCCGACGCTGTCCGGGCGGCGGCTCGCTGCCATGGGGGCGCCGCAGCAGAGCCGTACACGCCGTGAGCCTGTGTAGGGCCCCCGGCTCGCAGGCCCCGATCGCACGCCCCGGAACCACCCGACGAGGTACCTGTCTTGAACGCCATCTCCCAGCCCGACGACCACGCCACGACGCCGGGACGAGGCTCTGCTGAGGTCCGGGCCTTGGGGGTGTCGGCGAAGACCCCGGCGAACCCGATGGTCCCGGTGAACCCGGTGAACCCGGTGGTCCCGGTGAACCCGGTGGTCCCGGTGAACCCGGTGGTCCCGGCGAACCCGGCGGTCCCGGCGGCCCCCGGCCAGAGGCCTGAGGCGCAGCTCGCCGAGGTGCGGGGCGGTGAGGTGCGGGGCGGTGAGGTGAGGGAGGGCGAAGTGCGGAGCAGTGAGGTCAGGGCTGGGCGGGCCACCGTCGACCTCTTGGAGCGTCCCGAGCCGAACGCCGACGCCCGGGCAGCAGCCGTGGAGACACTGCTCCGCTGCTGGGTGCACGAGACCAACCAGCCCGCCCCCGCCGACGGCATCCTCCGCATCCCGCTTCCCGCCAGCGGCACGGCCCTGCTCGCCCCCGTCCGCTACTGGTCCCCGACGGGCTGGCACCGCTTCGGTCTCCCACGTCTGGCCGACGCTCCCGACGACGCCCCACCGGCCGACGCCGTCACGGTCGCCGCTCTGCTCTCCCGGGAGACGCCCGCAGACGGCCACGGCCACGGCCACGGTGACGGCGACGGTGACGGCGACAGTAACGGTGACGGTGTCGGACTCGTCGCGGGCGTTGCCGACTCCGTCCGCCGCGTCACCTCCTACCTCAGCGACCGCCGTGAACACCCGGTCGCTGGCCCCGACCTCTTCCTGGCCGCGGAACAGTCACTCCTCCTCGGACACCCCCTGCACCCAACCCCGAAGAGCCGCGAGGGTCTCTCCGAGGCCGAAGCACGGCTGTACTCGCCCGAGTTGCGCGGATCCTTCCCTCTGCACTGGATGGCTGTCGCCCCCTCCGTCCTCGCCACCGACTCCGCCTGGACCGAACGCGGCCGCCCTGTCGCCGCGGCCCGACTCACCGCACGCCTGGCCGGGACCGGCCTGCCGCTGCCGGAGGGATACGCGCTACTGCCCCTGCACCCCTGGCAGGCACGCGAGATCCGGCACCGCCCGGAGACCGCTGCCCTGCTCGACGGCGGACTGCTCCGCGACCTCGGCACCCATGGCACTCCCTGGCAACCCACCTCCTCCGTACGAACCGTCTACCAAACCGGTGCCCCCGCGATGCTCAAGCTGTCGCTGGGCCTGCGCATCACCAACTCCCGTCGCGAGAACCTCCGTAAGGAACTCCACCGCGGCGTCGAGGTCCACCGCCTGCTCCGCAGCGGACTCGCGCAGCAATGGCGGGCCGTGCATCCGTGTTTCGACATCGTTCGCGACCCGGCTTGGATCGCTGTCGATGCTTCCGGTGCCGGGGCCGGTGCCTCCGGTGGCTCCGATGTCTTCGATGGATCTGATGGATCCGGCAGCGTCCCGTTGCCAGGACTGGACGTGGTGATCCGCCACAACCCGTTCAGCCCCTCGGACGATGTCTCCTGCGTCGCCGGCCTCGTCTCGCCGCGTCCGTGCTCCCCTGCTCGGCCGGGAACCGCTCCCGACCGCCCGGAGATCCACGGCCCGGTCCTCCGGTCCCGGCTGGCCGAGGTCGTCACGCGTCTCGCCCGTGGGACCGGCCGGCCCTGCGGAGCCGTCGCCGCCGAGTGGTTCCTGCGCTACCTCGACCACGTCGTGCGTCCCGTCCTGTGGCTGGACGGTGAGGCCGGCATCGCCTTGGAGGCTCACCAGCAGAACACCCTGGTCCTGCTGGACGCCGACGGATGGCCCACGGGCGGCCGCTACCGGGACAACCAGGGCTACTACTTCCGCGAGTCCCGGCGCGCGGACCTCGACGCCCGGCTGCCCGGCATCGGAGAGCGGAGCGACACATTCGTCCGCGACGAGGTCACCGACGAGCGCTTCGCTTACTACCTGGCGGTCAACAACGTCCTCGGCCTCATCGGCGCGTTCGGCTCCCAGGGACTGGCCGACGAGCGGCTGCTGCTCGCCGCCTTCCGCCGTTTCCTCGGAAACGTCGCCTCCGGCCCGGCCCGGCTGCGCTCCTCGCTACCGACCCGGCTGCTGGACTCACCCGTCCTGCGCTGCAAGGCCAACCTGCTGACCCGGCTCCACGGCCTCGACGAACTCGTCGGCCCGGTCGACACCCAGTCCGTCTACGTCACCATCGCCAACCCCCTGCACCACTGATCACCCTGACCGCCCCAGACCACAGCCGACCTCCTTCATCCCTGAGGACACGCCTCACCCCCTTCTTGAGAGGAGCGTTTGGTGCCTTCCGCCGACCCGACCACCCACACCGGTACCGCTGTCCCCGCCACGGCCGACGTCAACGACACCGCGGCCGGCTCCAACGCCCGCTTCGATGCCGGTTCCGACGTCGACTCCAGCGCGCGAGCCGACGCGGACCCCGGTGCGGATTCGGGTGCCGCCTCCGGTGCCGATTCCGGTGCGAGCGGTCACGGCGAAGACACCATGGACCTACGGCTCCCGGACGAACTCCTCGCCCTCATCGCGGACGAGGTGTCCCACAGCCACGGAGCACGGCGGCCGGATCAGGACACGGCACAGCCCTCCGTCTCCATCGCCGCGACCCGTGAGGCCTCGGTCCTCTCGCTCCCCTCCGTTCGCCCGACGCAGGACGATCTCCTCGACCGCGTCGCAGAATGGGGCCCGACCGACACACCTCTGGGCGTCTTCCACCTCGTCCCCGTGCGCGTCGAACGTGATCTTCCGCTCATCAGCCGCTGGATGAACGACCCCGCAGCTGCGGCATTCTGGGAGCTGTCCGGACCCCAGAGCGTGACCGAGGACCACGTGCTGGCCCAGCTGGCCGGCGACGGACGCAGTGTGCCGTGCGTCGGCGTGCTGAGCGGAACGCCCATGAGCTACTGGGAGATCTACCGGGCGGACCTGGATCCGCTGGCCCGCCACTACCCCGCCCGGCCTCACGACACGGGGCTCCACCTGCTGGTCGGTGCTGTCGCCGACCGAGGGCGTGGTCTCGGCGGTCTGCTGCTCCGAGCCGTGGCCGATCTCGTATTCGCGCAGCGGCCTTCCTGCGCACGTGTCATCGCGGAACCCGACATTCGCAACACCCCCTCCATCGCCGCCTTTCTGACCGCCGGCTTCCGGTTCTCCGCCGAGGTCGACCTGCCCGACAAGCGAGCCGCCCTGATGGTCCGAGACCGAGCCTTTCGGCGTCTGCTGTAGCGCTGTGTCACCGCGCCATCACTCATTGAACGCGGAGCGTGCGGCCGCGGTTCCCACTCATGCCGCAGAGATTTTTGAGCCGCTCGTCGGCGCACGCGCACGGCCAGAGCGGACGGCCAGAGCGCATGGCCGCAGCGGACGCCCGGGGCCCGTTCCACCCCGCCCCGCCCAAAGTTCGCGCCAGCCTGCCCCGTCACCCTGCCCCGCCCACAGCACGCGCCGCCCTGCCCGTCCCGAACCGGTTGCGCCCCCCGGGACCCCGCCACCCATCCGCGCATCCGCCCATCCGCCCCACCCCCACCGAGGAGCCCAAGGTCTTGATCCCGTCCCCCGTCCCCGCCTTGATCACCCGTTTGTCAGTGCCGGGTCGTAGGGTGGTCGCGCTATGACGAAGCCCTCACTCCCCGAACTCCTGCATGCTGCCGTCACTGCCGTCGGCGGTACGGAGCGCCCCGGCCAGGTGGCCATGGCCGAAGCCGTCGCAGAAGCGATCGACAGCGGATCCCACCTGCTGGTCCAGGCCGGCACCGGCACCGGCAAGTCGCTGGGCTACCTGGTGCCCGCGCTCGCGCACGGGGAGCGTGTGGTCGTCGCGACCGCCACCCTGGCCCTTCAGCGCCAGCTGGTGGAGCGCGACCTTCCGAGAACTGTCGAGTCGCTGCACCCCCTGCTGCGCCGCCGCCCGGAGTTCGCGATGCTCAAGGGCCGGTCGAACTACCTGTGCCTGCACCGCCTGCACGAGGGTGTCCCGCAGGACGAGGAGGAGGGCCTCTTCGACCAGTTCGAGGCGGCCGCGCCCACCAGCAAGCTGGGCCAGGACCTGCTGCGGGTGCGCGACTGGGCCGACGAGACCGAGACCGGCGACCGCGACGACCTCACTCCCGGCATCTCGGACCGGGCCTGGGCCCAGGTGTCGGTGTCGTCGAGGGAGTGCCTGGGCGCCTCGAAGTGCGCCTATGGCGCGGAATGCTTCGCCGAGATGGCCCGCGAGCGCGCCAAGCTGTCCGAGGTCGTCGTCACCAATCACGCACTGCTCGCGATCGACGCCATCGAGGGCGCCCCGGTCCTTCCGCAACACGAGGTGCTGATCGTCGACGAGGCCCATGAGCTGGTCTCGCGCGTCACCGGAGTCGCCACCGGCGAGCTCACCCCCGGCCAGGTCAATCGCGCGGTGCGCCGGGCCGCGAAACTCGTCAACGAGAAGGCGGCGGACCAGCTCCAGACCGCCGCCGAGGGGTTTGAGCGGCTGATGGAGCTCGCGCTGCCGGGCCGCCTCGAGGAGATCCCCGAGGACCTCGGCTACGCCCTCATGGCACTGCGCGACGCGTGCCGCACCGTCATTTCCGCCATCGGCGCGACCCGCGACAAGTCCGTCCAGGACGAGGACGCGGTCCGCAAGCAGGCGCTGGCCTCCGTGGAGAACGTGCACGACGTGGCGGAGCGGATCACGAACGGCTCCGAGTGGGACGTCGTCTGGTACGAGCGCCATGACCGCTTCGGTGCCTCCCTGCGCGTCGCCCCCATGTCCGTCTCGGGACTGCTGCGGGAGAAGCTCTTCGCGGACCGCTCCGTGGTCCTGACGTCGGCGACCCTGAAGCTGGGCGGCGACTTCAACGGGGTCGGTGCTTCCCTAGGGCTCGCTCCGGAAGGGACCGAGGGCGATGACCTCCCGCAGTGGAAGGGCATCGACGTCGGCTCGCCCTTCGACTACCGCAAGCAGGGCATCCTGTACGTCGCGAAGCACCTGGCCCGTCCCGCGCGGGACGGCGACCGCGGGGACATGCTCGACGAGCTCACGGAGCTCATCCAGTCGGCGGGCGGCCGCACGCTGGGCCTGTTCTCCTCCATGCGGGGCGCGCAGGTGGCCGCCGAGGAACTGCGTTCCCGGATCCCGGAGTTCCCGATCCTCCTCCAGGGGGAGGAGACGCTCGGCGAGCTCATCAAGAACTTCGCGGCCGACCCTCGGACCTGCCTGTTCGGCACCCTGTCGCTGTGGCAGGGCGTGGACGTCCCCGGACCGAGCTGCCAACTGGTCGTCATGGACAAGATCCCGTTCCCGCGCCCCGACGACCCGCTGATGAGCGCCCGCCAGAAGGCCGTGGAGGACGCGGGCGGCAATGGTTTCATGGCGGTCGCCGCCACCCACGCCGCACTGCTCATGGCCCAGGGCGCCGGCCGCCTCGTACGGGCCTCGGGCGACCGCGGTGTGGTCGCCGTGCTGGACCAGCGTCTGGCGACGGCCCGGTACGGGGGTTATCTGAAGGCGTCACTGCCCGATTTCTGGTACACGACGGACCGTAACCAGGTGCGGAAGTCGCTGGCGGCGATCGACGCGGCGGCGAAGTAGGTAGAAGCCGACTGAGCCACGGGGGCCGGTCTGCGGCGACGGAGCCGCCGCGGGCCGACCCCGCCCCACGGGGCCGCCCCGGCCCCACGCGGCGGGTCCGGACAGCGCGTACCTGGTCCGGACAGCGCAGGGCCCCGGAACCGGCGCAGGGGTCCCGGGGCCCGGTCAGAGGGCGGGCCGACTGGGCCCACCCGACGCGGTGCGCGGTGTCAGACGCGGCGCAGTACGGCCACCACCTTGCCGAGGATGGTCGCGTCATCGCCGGGGATCGGCTCGTAGGCCGCGTTGTGCGGCAGGAGCCAGACGTGGCCGTCCTCCCGCTTGAAGCGCTTGACGGTGGCTTCTCCGTCGAGCATCGCGGCCACGATGTCGCCGTTCTCGGCGACCGGCTGACGGCGGACCGTGACCCAGTCGCCGTCGCAGATGGCGGCCTCGATCATCGAGTCACCGACGACCTTCAGGACGAACAGCTCTCCGTCGCCGACGAGCTGGCGGGGGAGGGGGAAGACGTCCTCGACGGACTCCTCGGCGAGGATCGGGCCACCGGCGGCGATACGGCCGACCAGCGGTACGTACGACGCGGCCGGCTTGCCCGCCGTGTCCGTGGGCTGCACGGAGGCGGCCTGGTCGGAACCGCGCACCTCGTAGGCACGCGGGCGGTGCGGGTCACGGCGCAGGAAGCCCTTGCGCTCCAGTGCCATCAGCTGGTGTGCGACGGAAGACGTGCTGGACAGGCCGACGGCCTGGCCGATCTCGCGCATCGACGGCGGGTAGCCGCGCCGCTGCACCGAGTCCCTGATCACCTCGATCACGCGACGCTGGCGGTCGGTGAGTCCGGAACTGTCCGCCCGGATGCCGGGAGGTCGTCCTGGCAGGGAGCGCTTGTGCCCCTCCGGGTTCGTGGCTTCGTTCATCGCGTGCACCGGCTCCAGTCGGCCCTGGGAGCGGTCCTGAGCAGTGATGGCGGCACTGTCTGCGGTGGTGGTCACGTCGGCCCCTCTCGATGGTCTCCCTGCTGGACAACGGTAGTTGCTTTCGAAAGGTTGCGCCAAACACACGTTCGAGTGAAAAATCGCGAATCGGCTGACGCGATCATGTGTCCGGGTGTATTGGCTACCGCTCCACCTGGCGGGCAAAAGCGCCCATTGCTGTACTCTTCACCGCCGGGGTGATCGCCTCGGGGCTGTTGCCCCAGTCTGCCATCCGGCATTCTCCTGCCCCGGGACCAGCCCTCATCTGTGCGGGAGTCCCACGTCCCCTCCTCGCGGCGCCCACGGTATCTCCGCATATGCCGCAGCGATACGGGTGTGCGTGAACGGATGTGCTGGAAGGTGTGTGGCCGGGCGTGTTCGCGGTACTGCTGCGGGCGTACGAGGCCGGCGCGGCCGGGTCGGTCGCGCGTCACCTGCGGCTACGCGCGCGACACGCGCGTACGGCGTGCATGTATGAGCCAATCCCCACATCTAGTGGTTGGATTGCAGCAGCAGCCCACAAGTTGTGGTCCCCCGGGTCTTCGCGCCCATGGTCATCGCCTATGCTTGGGGCTGCTTCGTGGGGCGCAAGAGACCCAGCGAGGCTATTGAGTCTGCTGTGAGGAGGGTTGGAGTTCATGCACTGCCCCTTCTGCAGGCACCCCGACAGCCGTGTCGTCGACAGCCGTACGACCGACGACGGCACGTCGATCCGCAGGCGCCGCCAGTGCCCTGACTGCTCCCGTCGTTTCACGACCGTGGAGACGTGCTCGCTCATGGTGGTCAAGCGGTCCGGAGTCACCGAACCCTTCAGCCGTACCAAGATCATCAATGGTGTGCGCAAGGCGTGTCAGGGACGACCCGTCACCGAGGACGCGCTCGCCCAGCTCGGCCAGCGGGTCGAGGAGGCGGTGCGGGCCACCGGAAGCGCCGAGCTGACCACCCACGACGTGGGGCTGGCCATACTCGGCCCGTTGCAGGAGCTCGATCTCGTCGCGTATCTGCGATTCGCCTCCGTCTACCGGGCGTTCGACTCGCTCGAGGACTTCGAGGCGGCCATCGCGGAGCTCAGGGAAGAGACGGGACGCCCCGAAGCGGACGACGGAGACCGCGACGACGCGGGGGCGGGGAGCCAGGAAGACGACCGCGGGCCCGGAGGGGCGACACACGTCCCCGAGCCCGCAGGCGCCGCCGACTGACCGGCGGGCCGGACCCGGACGGCAGCTCCGGGCCCGGCCGGGCGGCGGCGATGTGAAGACCTGTTGCGGGCGATGTGAGTGGGCGCCCGGAACACCAGACAGAACACCGTGCCACGGGAACAACGGGGCACTTCAGGGCGTTTTCGCCCGTACAGGGAGGCGGCATGACAGAGACGGCGAGTGGTCCGGCACGGAGTTCCCGCGCCAAGAGCACCAAGGCGAGCAAGGGCCTGCGTATCGAGCGCATTCACACCACCCCTGGGGTCCACCCGTACGACGAGGTGGCCTGGGAGCGCCGTGACGTCGTCATGACCAACTGGCGCGACGGCTCGGTCAACTTCGAGCAGCGCGGCGTCGATTTCCCCGACTTCTGGTCGGTGAACGCGGTCAACATCGTCACCAGCAAGTACTTCCGCGGTGCCGTGGGCACCCCGCAGCGCGAGACCAGCCTCAAGCAGCTGATCGACCGCATCGTGAAGACGTACCGGAAGGCCGGAGAGGACCACAAGTACTTCGCCTCGCCCGCCGACGCCGAGATCTTCGAGCACGAGCTGGCGTACGCCCTCCTGCACCAGATCTTCAGCTTCAACAGCCCTGTCTGGTTCAACGTCGGCACCAAGCAGCCCCAGCAGGTCTCCGCCTGCTTCATCCTGTCCGTCGACGACTCCATGGAGTCGATCCTCGACTGGTACAAGGAAGAGGGCATGATCTTCAAGGGCGGCTCCGGTGCCGGCCTGAACCTCTCCCGGATCCGTTCCTCCAAGGAACTGCTGTCCTCCGGCGGCAACGCCTCCGGCCCGGTCTCCTTCATGCGCGGTGCCGACGCCTCCGCAGGAACGATCAAGTCCGGTGGCGCCACCCGCCGCGCCGCCAAGATGGTCGTCCTCGATGTCGACCACCCGGACATCGAGGACTTCATCGAGACCAAGGTCAAGGAAGAGGAGAAGATCCGCGTCCTGCGCGACGCGGGCTTCGACATGGACCTGGGCGGCGACGACATCGCGTCCGTCCAGTACCAGAACGCCAACAACTCGGTCCGCGTGAACGACGAGTTCATGACGGCCGTCGAGCAGGGCGGCCAGTTCGGTCTGCGGGGCCGGATGACCGGCGAGGTCATCGAGGAGGTCGACGCCAAGTCGCTCTTCCGTAAGATCGCCGAGGCCGCCTGGGCCTGCGCCGACCCCGGCATCCAGTACGACGACACCATCAACAACTGGCACACCTGCCCCGAGTCCGGCCGGATCACCGCGTCGAACCCGTGCAGCGAGTACATGCACCTGGACAACACGTCCTGCAACCTGGCCTCGCTGAACCTGATGAAGTTCCTGAAGGACGACGGCAAGGGCAACCAGTCCTTCGAGGCCGAGCGCTTCCAGAAGGTCGTCGAGCTGGTCATCACCGCGATGGACATCTCGATCTGCTTCGCGGACTTCCCGACCCAGAAGATCGGCGAGAACACGCGCGCGTTCCGCCAGCTCGGCATCGGCTACGCCAACCTCGGCGCCCTGCTGATGGCCACCGGCCACGCCTACGACTCCGACGGTGGCCGCTCGCTCGCCGGTTCCATCACCTCCCTGATGACCGGCACGGCGTACCGCCGCTCCGCCGAACTCGCCGCGGTCGTCGGCCCGTACGACGGCTACGCCCGCAACGCCGACGCCCACAAGCGCGTCATGAAGCAGCACTGCGACGCCAACGACAAGGCCGTCCGCATGGACGACCTGGACACCCCGGTGTGGGCCGCCGCCAGCGAGGCCTGGGGAGACGTGCTGCGCCTCGGCGAGAAGAACGGTTTCCGTAACTCCCAGGCGTCCGTGCTCGCCCCGACCGGCACCATCGGCCTCGCGATGTCCTGCGACACCACCGGTGTCGAGCCCGACCTTGCGCTGGTCAAGTTCAAGAAGCTGGTCGGCGGCGGCTCGATGCAGATCGTCAACGGCACCGTCCCGCAGGCCCTGCGCCGCCTGGGCTACATGGAAGAGCAGATCGAGGCGATCGTCGCCCACATCGCCGAGCACGGCAACGTGATCGACGCCCCGGGCCTCAAGCCCGAGCACTACGAGGTGTTCGACTGCGCCATGGGCGAGCGGGCCATCTCCCCGATGGGCCACGTCCGCATGATGGCCGCGATCCAGCCGTGGATCTCCGGCGCCATCTCCAAGACGGTCAACATGCCGGAGACGGCGACCGTCGAGGAGGTCGAGGAGATCTACTTCGAGGCCTGGAAGCTGGGCGTCAAGGCGCTCGCGATCTACCGCGACAACTGCAAGGTCGGCCAGCCGCTCTCCACCAAGAAGTGGGAGGAGAAGGCCGAGGAGCCCGCCGCCGTCGAGCCCCAGATCGAGAAGGTCGTCGAGTACCGCCCGGTCCGCAGGCGCCTCCCCAAGGGCCGTCCCGGCATCACGACGTCCTTCACGGTCGGCGGCGCCGAGGGCTACATGACCGCCAACTCCTACCCGGACGACGGTCTCGGCGAGGTCTTCCTGAAGATGTCCAAGCAGGGCTCGACCCTCGCGGGCATGATGGACGCCTTCTCCATCGCGGTCTCCGTCGGCCTCCAGTACGGCGTCCCGCTGGAGACGTACGTCTCGAAGTTCACGAACATGCGGTTCGAGCCGGCCGGTATGACGGACGACCCGGACGTGCGGATGGCGCAGTCGATCGTCGACTACATCTTCCGCCGCCTGGCGCTGGACTTCCTGCCGTTCGAGACGCGCTCCGCGCTCGGCATCCACTCCGCCGAGGAGCGCCAGCGTCACCTGGAGACCGGTTCGTACGAGCCGAACGAGGACGAGGTCGACGTCGAGGGCCTGGCCCAGTCGGCGCCGCGCGCCCAGGAGCTGAAGGCCGTCTCCGCGCCGAAGAACGAAGAGACGGCCACGCCCGCCCCGCAGCAGGCCCACACCAGCGCCGAACTGGTGGAGATGCAGCTGGGCATCCAGGCCGACGCCCCGCTGTGCTTCTCCTGCGGTACGAAGATGCAGCGCGCCGGTTCCTGCTACATCTGCGAGGGCTGCGGCTCTACCAGCGGTTGCAGCTGACGCCGAGCGCCTGAGCCGATGACAGAGGGGCACCGCCTTCGGGCCGGTGCCCCTCTTGTCGTCACGGGCCGCGGACGTCGGAGAGCCTGTCCCGTACGCCGTCCAGCCCCGAACGGACGGTGTCCTGGTCGCCGATGTCCAACCCGTGCGTGACCTCGTACCAGGGGCCAGGCGGTGCCAGAGACGGGAGCGTTCGCGCAGCGCCGGCGGTGCCGCGTAGGCAGTGGCGCAGGCCTCGGCGACGCCGGTGAGGTGCGGTTGAGCGCCCATGCCAGGTCGATGGCGGGGTCCCCGATGTGCGCGTCGCCGAAGTCGATGACGCCGGTGAGGGCACCGTCCTGGGCCAGCAGGTGCTCAGGTCCGAGATCCCCGTGGACGAGGGCCTCGGTGGGCAGCGCGACGACGGCCTTCAGCAGGTCGGAGGCGGGGGCGCGCCGATCCGGCGGCAGGAGGGGCAGCACGCGAGCCCGGAAGTCGTCCGCCAGGGCGGCGCGTTCCCGGAGCACTTCCCGCGCGGGCGGCACGCCGCGTCGCACGGCCTCTTCGGTGTCTGCACTGTGCAGTGCCCGCAGGAACAGCCCCAAGACGCGTCCCTGGGAGGCGTCCGGCTCTGCCAGGGGTTCGCCCGGGACCAGGGCGTGCCGCACGATGAGCGGATCGCCTGCCAGGATATGGGGCACTGGCACAGCGAGCGGCACGTACGGCGCGAGCCATGGCAACAGGCGGGTCTCCGTCCGAAGTTGCCGCTCCACATCCGGGCGGCGGGGACGGCGTTCGACCCAGCGGCCGTCGACCAGCCGGGCCTCGCAGTCCCAGCCGTCCGGGAACACCCGGTTCACCCCTGGCTCCTGCGGGCTCGCGGTGGAGACTCAGGGCCGGTGTGCGGCACCCATCGTCCTGGCGAAGTCCACCGGGTCACCCTCGAAACCACGGAGGCCGGGGTTGAGGTCCCAAGGACCGGAACCCTCACGGACGAACTCCGCGACCGTCGCCGCCGTGGCCCCCAGAACACCCCCGAAGTCGTCCTCGGCCAGGACGGTGTACCCCTCGCGGATGCGCAGTCCGGGGTTCACCACACTGACGAAAGTGCGCTCCGCCGGGCGCTGCTGGATGACGACACCGACCACCACGCGCGCGTACCGGCCGTCGAGCCGGTCGAGTTCCAGCGTCATGACCTCGTCGTAGCCGAAGCCCTGGCCGTCCTTGCTGTCCCGGTTGAGATAAATGGTGCCGTCGGGGGAGCGGCTGTCGAAGTGCACCACATAAGCGGGATCGCCGTGCGGATCGTCCGCCGGATAGGTCGCCGCGACGAGGTCCAGGTCGGTGGACGGCTGCCCCGCCGGACTGGGATCCCACCGCACCGCGATCTCGACCTTGCGAAGCCCCTTGTTGAGCCCGTCCACCAGCGTCCCCTTCCCCGCACGACCCGCCCGTCCGCCTCAACTGCCGGGCACTCACGACTGCTTGTCCATCCTGCCACGCGTGCGGGTGTGCGCGCCGGAGAGCGGCCCAGCCGAGAGTGACCGGCGCCACGCTCCGTGGCCTTACCATGGCGCGGTGCTGGTCAAGTGGATTCGCTGCACCGTGGTGGACCGCCGCGGTTTCGAGCGGGGGCAGCGGAAGTGGGCGGGGCTTCTGGGGGAGCCGGGGTTTCGGGGACAGGGGGGTGGCTGGAGCCGGGGGCGGCCGGACGTGGCACACATCTTCGCGTTCTGGGAGAGCCGCGCCTTCTACGACTCCTTCATGGCCCGGTCTCACGACCGGCTCGCGTCGGCCCAGTCGGGCACGTTCAAGGACGCCCAGGTCAGGCTCTTCGACTACCGCTTCGACGTGAAGACCGGCTTCGAACCGCGCTTCACGGACGCCGACCTGCTGCGTGTGGCGCTCTGCCGGGTCCACGAGGAGCGGGTCGAGCACTTCGTGCTGATGCAGGAGAAGGTCTGGAACCCGGCGATGGCCGGCTCGCCCGGCATGGTGCGCGGGCTGTTCGGGGAGGCGCCGGGGAACGAGTTCATGGTGCTGTCGATGTGGCGGTCGGCCGCCGAGCACGGCAAGTACCGCACCGAACGCGTGGAGCGGCTCGCCCTGCGGGCCCAGACGGAGGCGGACGTGGCGGCGCTCACCGGGGACGTCGTGGACATGGAGCCGAGCTGGACGGTCTGACTGCGGGCGGGTCGGACAGCTCCGGACCGATTGATCCCGGTCGGACAGGTGTGCGACCGGCGTGATCTGTGGTGCAGGATGTGTGTGACCTACGTTGTATGGGCGCGGTACCAGTGCTCGACGGGCCCTCACCCGATCTAGGGTTTTGGCATGGCACGACCACGGCGCATCGTCCTTGTCCGGCACGGCGAGTCAACGGGCAATGTTGATGACTCCGTGTACGAGCGTGAGCCCGACCACGCCCTGGCGCTGACCGAGCGGGGCCGACGGCAGGCGGAGGCGACGGGCGATCAGCTGCGCGAGCTCTTCGGCGGCGAGCGCGTCAGCGTGTACGTCTCCCCGTACCGCCGCACCCACGAGACGCTGCGCGCCTTCCGTCTCGACCCCGGGCTCATACGGGTGCGCGAGGAACCCCGGCTGCGCGAGCAGGACTGGGGTAACTGGCAGGACCGGGACGAGGTCCGCCTGCAGAAGACCTACCGTGACGCCTACGGCCACTTCTTCTACCGCTTCGCCCAGGGTGAGTCCGGCGCCGACGTCTACGACCGGGTCGGCGGCTTCCTGGAGAGCCTGTTCCGCAGCTTCGAGGACCCCGACCATCCGCCGAACGTCCTGATCGTCACCCATGGTCTGGCCATGCGGCTGTTCTGCATGCGGTGGTTCCACTGGACGGTCGCGGAGTTCGAGTCGCTGTCGAACCCGGGGAACGGCGAGGTGCGGATGCTCGTTCTGGGAGACGACGGCAAGTACACGCTTGACCGGCCGTTCGACCGCTGGCGAGATCCCGAGCCCTACGGGATCACCGGATAGAGTGGCAGGGCGATGACCGCTGACTCCTCCCCCGACGTGCGCCTGGACCGCGCCCTGGCCAGCCTGCGCGGACTGTCCGTCGGGGACGCCCTGGGCTCCCAGTACTTCGTGCCGGTGAACTACCCGCTGCTGAAGCGCCGCGAAGTGCCGTCCGGGCCGTGGCAGTGGACGGACGACACGGAGATGGCCGGCTCCGTCGTCGCCGTCCTGGTCGCTCACCACCGCATCGACCAGGACGCCCTGGCCCGCTCCTTCGCAGAGCACCACGATTTCGACCGGGGCTACGGTCCCGCGGTCAACCGCCTGCTGCGGCTCGTCCGGGAGGGCGGCGACTGGCGCGAACTCGCCGCCGCGCTCTTCAACGGACAGGGGTCCTGGGGCAACGGCGCCGCGATGCGGATCGCCCCGCTGGGCGCCTGGTACGCGGACGACCCGGAGCAGGCGACCCACCAGGCGGAGATCTCGGCCTACATCACCCACCAGCATCGCGAGGCCGTCGTCGGCGCCATGGCCGTCTCCGCGGCCGCCGCGTTCGCCGCCGCCCCCGGCGGGCCGCCCGGTGCCGAGGCCCTCCTCGACGGGGTCATCGACCTGGTACCGAAGAGCGCGGTCGGCGCGGGACTGCGCCGGGCCCGGGACATGCTCGACTACGGCGACCCGGCCACGGTCGCGGCGGTACTGGGGTGCGGACGGCGGACGACCGCGCACGACACCGTGCCCTTCGCCATCTGGTCGGCAGCGCGAAGCCTCGGCGATTACCAGCAGGCGTTCTGGACGACCGCCCAGGTCGGCGGGGACGTCGACACCACCTGCGCCATCGTGGGCGGCGTGATCGCCTCGGGGAAGGCGGGGGCGCCGCCCGCCGAGTGGGTGGAGCGGACGGAGCCGCTGCCGGACTGGGTGCCCGCGTCGGTCTAGCGGTCAGAACCCTCCCGCGTCGGTTCAGCGATCACACCCGCATGCATCGGTCTCGGGGGCATCGACCTGGAGATCAGAACTCTCCGTACATCTCGGGAACTCTCCGTGACCGTCTGCTCGTTGTCGTGACATCCGCTGTGCCAGCCAGGAGGCCGCACACACCGGAGATACGTGCAGGGAGCGCGAAGGGGGTGATCATGGAGGTCCTGCTCGCTGTTCTGATCCGCTGGTGGGACGCGTTCGCACGCCGCTTGGGACATGAGCGGACGGCCGGACCGCTGCCCTCACCGCCCGTCCCCCCGGCACGGTGCGGCCAACCGCGGCCGGTCGCGGACCGGCCCGACAGTCGCCGGCCGGCCTGTTCGCGGACCGCCGGCGAGCCGTCGAAGCCGTCTCGCGATGCCTTGGCGTCAGCCCAGCCCCGGCCCGGCCGAGCCGGAGAGCGCCTCCAGGTCGCTCTTGCGGACCCGGATCACCAACCAGGCGGTGGCCAGGGCGAGGACGGCCATCGCCGCGGCCGGGATGAAGGCAGCGGAGATGCCCTGGGCCAGCACCTCGTGCCCCCACGGCGCGGGCAGCTGATGCGTCCTGGCGAACTCCGCCTTCTGCTCCGCGGAGCCCTCGGCCATGAACTGCGGAAGCTGCTTCTCCGCCTCGTCCCTGGTCGCCGTGCCGAAGACGGTCGTCAGGATGGACAGACCCAGCGATCCGCCCACCTGCTGCGTGGTGTTGAGCAGCCCGGACGCGGCGCCCGCCTCGTGCTGGGCGACACCGGAGACGGCGGTGAGGGTGAGCGTCACGAAGTTCAGCCCCATGCCGAAGCCGAACACCAGCATCGGACCGAGAACTCCGCTCACGTACGAGCTGTCGGAGCTGATGAGCGCCTGCCAGGCCAGTCCGATCGCCGCGAGCGCCGAGCCAAGCAGCATGAACGGCTTCGGGCCCAGCACCGGCAGGAACCGCTGCGACAGGCCCGCACCGAGCGCGATCACGACCGTCACGGGCAGGAAGGCGAGCCCTGCCTCGATCGGGCTGTATCCGAGCACGTTCTGCACGAACAGCACGATGTAGAAGAACATGCCGAACATCGCCGCCGCGAGGCTCAGCATGATCACGTACGTGCCCGAGCGGTTCCGGTCGGTGAACATCCGCAGCGGGGTGATCGGCTCCTTGGCCCGGGACTCGATGATCCCGAAGGCCACCAGCAGGACCACCGCGGCGGCGAAGGACCCGATGGTGAGGCCGTCCCGCCAGCCCTCGTCCGCCGCCCGGATGAAGCCGTAGACGAGGGACGCCATGCCCGCGGTCGAGGTCACCGCGCCGGCTATGTCGAAGCGGCCGGTGTGCCGTTCGGACTCGCCGATGTAGAGCGGTGTGAGCACGGCGATCAGCACGCCGATCGGCACGTTCACGAAGAGCACCCAGCGCCAGTCGAGCCACTCGGTGAGCATGCCGCCCGCGAGCAGGCCGATGGCACCACCACCCGCGGACACGGCGGCGAAGACCCCGAAGGCCCGGTTGCGCTCCGGCCCCTCGGGGAACGTGGTGGTGATGAGCGCCAGCGAGGTGGGCGACGCGATCGCGCCTCCCACGCCCTGGAGGACCCGTGCGGCCAGCAACTGCCACGGCTCCTGGGCGAGCCCGCCGAGCAGCGAGGCGAAGGTGAAGAGCAGGATGCCGGTCATGAACACCCGGCGGCGCCCGAGGATGTCACCGGCGCGGCCGCCGAGGAGCAGCAGTCCGCCGAAGGTGAGTGTGTAGGAGCTGACGACCCAGGTGAGGTCGGTGGTGCTGAACTTGAGCGCGTCTTGTATGTGCGGGAGCGCGATGTTCACAATCGTCGCGTCGAGTACCACCATGAGTTGGCAGGCCGCGATGACGGTGAGCGCGATGCCGGGGCGTCCCTCCCGGCGTGCCGCACCTGGCTTCTGTTCCTTGAGCAATGGAGAGGTTGTCACTATGGGTCCCCCACGAGTGCATTAGTGAACGCTCGCGTTCACTGTCGCGTCAACGGTAGTGAGTCCCCGACAGTGAACGCAAGCGTTCACTCGCGGCGTCGTGCGGTACGTCCCCCTTTGCCGCCGTCCGGCGCGCCCCCCATCCCCGAAATCCCCGCTTCATCTGCTCCTTGGAGAGAGTCCGATGGTTACCCCGAGCTGGGCGGATGCCCCCGCTCAGACGGCCGCCCGCCGCCGCGGCGCCGTGCTCGAACGCGCGATCCTCGACGCCGCGCTGGATCAACTCAGCACCGTCGGCTGGAACGGCCTGACGATGGAGGGCGTCGCCGCCGGTGCCCAGACCGGAAAGGCCGCCGTCTATCGGCGCTGGCCGTCCAAGGAGGATCTCGTCGCCGACGCCCTGCGTGCCGGACTGCCGCACTTCGACGCGGTGCCGGACGAGGGCAGCGTGCGTGAGGACCTCTTGGCGCTGTGCCGGAGGGCCCGCGACGCGATGTTCTCCCGTCCAGGTTTCGCGCTTCGCTCGGTGATTCACGAGTGCGACACGACGCAGGCCGAGCGCTTCCATGCCGTGATCTTCGAGGGTGTCGTGGAGCCCACTATCAAGATGCTGCGGGAGGTCATCGAGCGCGGGATCAAGCGAGGCGAGGTGCGTTCCGACGCTGCGAACGGGTATGTCTTCGACGCCATCCCGGCGATGATGATGTACCGCTCCAAGATGTGCGGCTGCGAATGGCGTGACCAGGAAGTCGAGGAGATGATCGACCAGTTGATGGTTCCGCTGCTGCGGTCGAGCGGCGCCTGACAGGGGTCGGCGAAGACCGTGGCATCGCTGGGGCCGACCGGGGTGTCGCGGGCGGTTCCGGGCGGCGTAACCTAGGGTCGCCATGCCGTACGAACCGCCTACTCACACCGTCGAGCGCTCCCTTCGAGCCACGACCGGAGCGAAGATCGTTGCAGGTGTCGACGAGGTGGGGCGCGGCGCGTGGGCCGGTCCCGTCACCGTCTGCGCGGCGATCACCGGACTGCGCCGGCCGCCCGAGGGTCTCACCGACTCGAAGCTGCTCACCATCAAGCGACGCACCGAACTCGCCGAGGAACTGCGGAAGTGGGTGACGTCATACGCCCTGGGCCACGCCTCCCCGGAGGAGATAGACGACCTGGGGATGACGGCCGCGCTGCGGCTCGCCGCGGGACGTGCCCTGGACGCCCTGCCGGTCCGCCCCGACGCCGTCATTCTCGATGGGAAGCACGACTATCTCGGTGCACCCTGGCGGGTCCGCACGGTGATCAAGGGCGACCAGTCGTGCGTGGCGGTCGCGGCGGCCTCGGTGATCGCCAAGGTCCAGCGCGACAAAATGATGGCCGAACTGGGTATCGACCATGCAGACTTCGGTTTTGCGGACAACGCCGGGTACCCCTCACCCGTGCACAAGGCCGCACTGGCGGAGCGGGGCCCCACCCCCTTCCACCGGTTGTCGTGGGCGTATCTTGATGCGCTGCCCCAGTGGCGGCACCTCAAGAAGGTCCGCAGCTTGACGGACGGAAGCGTTCCGGAAATCGAGGGTCAGCTCGGCTTCGATTTCTGACGGTTTCGTTCGCACGCATGCGCCACCCGCCGAAGCGGGCCGTACCAACGTTTGATAAATATCAACCCATGCCTCTCATTCCCGAGGAGCCTCAGATTCACGAGAGTGCCCAGGGTCCCCGCGCCACTCCGGCCAGCGGCCGCACCGCGCCGACCCCTCGCCCCGTACCCGGCCCCCGTCCCGCGGCTCCGTCGCGTCCCGGTCGTCCCGGTCCTCTCCGGCCCGCGCCGCCGGCGCAGCGCACGCCGCGTGACGCGGCCGCCAAGCCCGGTCCGTCGGGCCCCGCAGCCGGTGCCGCCGCTCCGGCCGCCCCGCAGATCCAGCTGATCCCGGCTTCCGCCGAAGGCGCGCTCGACGCCGCCGAGGAGGCCGTGGACCTGCTCCTGGACGCCGGTCGCGCCCCCGGCGACGTCCTGGTGATCACGACCGGCGAACAGCACCCGTGGGCCGCCCACGAGCTGTCCTTCGGCGAGACCTCCTACTGGGCTCAGCACGATGCCGGTGACGACGTCTTCTACACGGATGCCACCGTCGCCGGCCGCGCCGCGTCTCGTCCGGTGGTCGTGGTCGCCGTCAACGGCGGTGCCGAGGCCGCAGCCGCAAGCGCCCTGTCCCTGGCCCACTCCCGGGCCACCGCCCTGCTGATCGTCTGCGGTGATCCGCAGCGGATCAACTCGGTGCTGGGTACGAGCGTCTGAGCCGGTGCCGCGGCGTCCGGTCGGGCGCCCTGGGCTGACTTCAGGCGCCGCTGCGGCGGCTGTGCACGGAGGGTGGTTCGGCGTGCCCGGAGGGCTGGACGCCGTGGTTGCGTGCGGTCCTTCCCGGGTGGCCTCAATGCCGTTCGGAGGGCGTTCCGACTGTCGGTCACCGGAAAAGGTGGTGAGCCGTACGACGGGGTACGGCCCCGAGTCCGTGCGGAACGGCCTGTCCAGGGACGGTCTGCCCAGTGGCCTCAGCGTGCCGCCGCAGCGCGGCGCAGCACCTCGGAGGCGGCGCCGCCGGTGCGCGGCAGCGGCGGCGGTGCCTCCGACGTGGCGAACGGCTCCGGTTCCGAGGCCGAGTGAGGGCGGCGTCCGCCGCGGCCCTCGCCGAGCACCTGCCAGCCGTCACGGGTCAGCGTGATGAATGCCCCGCAGCGCAGCCCGTGCAGGGTGCAGGCGTCGCGCAGCCCCCACATCCACGCGCCGTCCTCCTCCGTCCAACGGGCGTCGCCCTCACGGCAGTAGAGGAGCACGGCGGTGCGTACCGGTGTCCGGCGCCGCAGGTCGTGCGGAATGATCCGGCGCAGCTGCGCCAGCAGCACGTTGCGGAACATCCAGCCGTCGGCCGGGGCAGGTCGGCGGACGAACGAGGCACTCGCCCGCAGCCGCTCGTCCGGGTCGAGCACGGCGATGACAGCGGTCGCCGGCTGCGGGTGGTGCCGGGCGTGCAGTCCGCTGACGACTTCACGGGGGTTTCGGAGCAGCGGGATCCCGGCGGCGGCCCATTCCGCGGGTTCGAGCAAGCGGTTGGCGGAAGCGGCGGATGTCGACGCCGCTGCCGAGGCCGGAGCGAATCCGAAGGTCACGGTCCTCCCTTCGGCTACGCGCCCACACTGCGGGCGGGGTCGGATTCTGGGAGCGCGCACCGCAGCGAAGCCCTACCGGATCGGCGGTCGTGCCGTGCGGGAGCGGACCTCAATTCTTCCTGTCGAACTTGAATGCGGCAACGAGCAATTGGGTCAGCCGACCGTTATCAGATGATGCGCGGCTAATATCCCCACCCTGTGCGTCACCGGGCCACCCATGGGGCGTTCGAGCACGACACGTTCGTACGTCACGGGGGTGCGCGGCGTCCAGAGGTGTGCGCGACCGGGCAGGTGGCGGTGCCCGGTCAGAGGGCCGATGGCGGGCAGGGCGGTGGCGGCTGTCGCTCTCGACGCTCGGTCAGCCCTGCACGGCCAGCACCAGCGGCAACACCCCCTGCGCACCGGAGCGTCGGAGCATGCGGGCCGCGACCGCGAGGGTCCAGCCGGTCTCCGTGTAGTCGTCCACGAGGAGGACCGGGCCCTGTGCCTCGGCGAGGGCGGACGCGAGGGCCGGCGGCACGGTCAGTGCCCCGTCGAGCGCCTTCAGCCGCTGGGCGCTGTTGCTGCGGGGCCCCGGGTACACGTCGCCCGTGTACTCGACGGCGCCCAGCAGCGGCAGCCGGCCGACTTCCGCGATGCGCGCTCCCAGGGAGTGGATCAGCCGGGGCCGTGTGCGGGAGACGACGGTGACGACGCCCGCCGGGCGAGGTTGCGGATCCGACGCGCCCGGGGCCCAGCCGCCGGGTCCCCTGGCCCAGTCGGCCAGCACGCCCACCACGGCCTTCGCCACGTCGTCCGGCACGGGCTCGTCGGGGGCCTGGGCCGCGAGCATGGGCCGCAGCCGGTTGCCCCAGCCGATGTCCGACAGGCGCCCCAACGCACGCCCCGGAGCGGCCTGTTCCCCGGCCGGGATACGTCCCTTGAGGTCCACTCCGATCGCCGGCAGCCCGGTCGGCCACATCCGGCGCGGCTCCACCTCGACACCCGCCCGCCCCAGGTCCACGCGCGCGGCGTCGAGCGCCTCCACGGACGTGTCAGCGGCGAAGCGCGGGCCCGCGCAGTTGTCGCAGCGACCACACGGCTTGGCGGCCTCGTCGTCCAGCTGGCGCCGCAGGAACTCCATCCGGCAGTCCGCCGTCGACGCGTACTCGCGCATCGCCTGCTGCTCGGCCTTGCGCTGTCGCGCCACCCACGCGTACCGCTCGGCGTCGTACGTCCAGGGCTGCCCGGTCGCGATCCAGCCTCCCTTGACCCGCTTGACCGCCCCGTCCACGTCGAGGACCTTGAGCATGGACTCCAGGCGGGAGCGGCGCAGCTCCACCAGGGGCTCAAGGGCGGGCAGCGACAGGGGTTTCTCCGCGTGCGCGAGGATGTCGAGCGTGCGACGCACCAGGTCTTCCGAGGGGAAGGCGAGCGACGCGAAGTACTCCCAGATCGCCTCGTCCTCCTTCCCGGGGAGCAGCAGCACCTCGGCGTGTTCCACACCGCGTCCCGCACGGCCCACCTGCTGGTAGTAGGCGATCGGGGAGGAGGGCGACCCGAGGTGCACCACGAAGCCCAGATCGGGCTTGTCGAAGCCCATGCCGAGCGCCGAGGTGGCGACCAGCGCCTTCACCTTGTTGGCGAGCAGATCCTCCTCGGCCTGCTGACGGTCGGCGTTCTCCGTCTTGCCCGTGTACGAGGCGACCGTGTGCCCGCGCTGCCGGAGGAAGGCGGTGACCTCCTCGGCGGCGGCGACGGTGAGCGTGTAGATGATCCCAGAACCCGGCAGTTCGTCGAGGTGTTCGGCGAGCCAGGCGATCCGGTGCGCGGCGTCCGACAGCCGGAGCACGCTCAGGCTCAGGCTGTCCCGGTCCAGCGGACCGCGCAGCACGAGGGCGTCCGAACTGCCGCCGGTGCCGAGCTGTTCCGCGACGTCGGCCGTCACGCGCGCGTTGGCGGTGGCGGTGGTCGCGAGCACCGGCACACCGGGCGGGAGGTCGGCGAGCATCGTGCGCAGCCGACGGTAGTCGGGCCGGAAGTCGTGGCCCCAGTCGGAGATGCAGTGCGCCTCGTCCACCACCAGCAGCCCGGTGGCGGCCGCGAGCCGGGGCAGCACCTGGTCCCGGAAGTCCGGGTTGTTGAGCCGCTCAGGACTCACCAGCAGGACGTCGACCTCACCCGCGGCGATCTCGTCCTGAACGGCGTCCCACTCCTCGGTGTTGGAGGAGTTGATGGTCCGGGCATGGATGCCGGCCCGGGCCGCTGCCTCGACCTGGTTCCGCATGAGCGCGAGCAGCGGGGACACGATCACGGTCGGACCGCTGCCCTGGGCCCGCAGCAGCGAGGTCGCCACGAAGTAGACCGCGGACTTGCCCCAGCCCGTGCGCTGGACGACCAGGGCGCGGCGTCTGTCGGCGACCAGTGCCTCGATGGCCCGCCACTGGTCCTCGCGCAGCCGGGCCGTTCCCGAGACGTCCCCGACGAGACGGGCGAGGACAGCGTCGGCCGCCGCCCGGAGATCCGCGTTGCTCGTGTGCTCCATGCGCTCCATACAACAGGACGGCACTGACAGCGCGAGCGGTGCACGAGGTAATCAGGCTCCTCGCCGTTCGAGTGACGTGTCCCTGATCGGAGTTATCCACAGGGTCAAGCGGAGCTTCGGATTCCGCGAGATCGTCTCCGCATGACGAACCACAGCGAAGCGACTGGATCCTCTGAAAACGGCGACATCACCGGGCCCGACGGGCACGGCAGGCACAAGGACGGTGGACAGGAGAAGCGGGGGAGCGACGCGAAAGCGGGGCCACACGTCCCAAACCCCGCGCACGACGGCCACGGCGGCGAGCACCAGGTCACCCTGCGCACCCCCGCCGAGCTGGCCGACGCCCTGCCGTATCTGCTCGGATACCGCCCCGAGGACAGCATCGTCCTGGTCGCCCTGCACGACAGGGACGGACGCGGGCGGTTCGGGGGCCGGGCCCGGCTCGGCATCCCCGCCAACGCTGACGACTGGTCGTCGGCGGCCCGGCAACTGGCCCACGGGCTGGTGACAGGCAGCGAGCGCCGAGGCGCCCGCCCCGAGTCGATGGTCGCCTTCCTCTGCCAGGAACCGGAGAAGGGCGAGTCCGGCCGACAGATCATGGAGCGGCTGAGGCCGCTGGCCCACAGGCTGCGCGTGGAGTGCGGCTCCCTGGACGTGACGGTGGTCGAGGCGCTGTGCATCTCCGATGGCCGCTACTGGTCGTACTGCTGTGACAACGCGGCATGCTGCCCGCCCGAGGGAGCCTCCATGGGCCTGCCCGGCACATCGGTGCTGGCCGCCGCTGCCACCTACGCGGGGATCCAGGTGCGCGGCACGCTCCGGGAGTTGCGGGCCCGGCTGCTCCCCTGGGAGAACGCCGCCGCTCTCGAGCAGGAGAGCGCCCTGGACACCGCCAGCCTGGCGCTGGTCCCGAGGATCCTGGACGACGCCGGCCGCGCCGACGTGGCCGACGAGACACTGGAACTGGCCGGGCGGATCCTGGACCGCTTCGCCGGGGCACAGCCCGTCTCCGGCATGCTCCTGGCGGATCTCCGCGACGATGAACTTCTCCGGCACGACGAGGCAGCCCGGTTGATCCTCGGCCTCCAGGACCGCGCGACCCGTGACCGGGCGGCTGAGTGGATGGAGGGCGACGAGGCCGGACACGCCCTTCGCCTCTGGCGGTCGCTGGCCCGCCGCTGCGTCGGACCGTACGGCGAGCACGCCGCGGCGCCGCTCACTCTCGCCGGCTGGGTCGCATGGTCCACCGGCGACGAACTGGAGGCCCGGGAAGCCCTTGCCATGGCCCTGAGCGCGGATCCTGACTACCTCTTCGCCCGTCTCCTCCACCAGGCCTGCAACGAAGGACTCGACCCGGAGTCGATCCGCAGCTGCCTGCGCGCGGAGCGCGAAGGCCGTGGGCGCCAGGGAGCCGCCGGTTCGACGGCTCGGACCGACGGCTTGAGTGCCCGGGCGGGCGGTTCCCTGGCTGGGGTGGATGAGTGTGTCGAGCGGGTGGGCGGCTCCCTGGTTCCGGCGGAAGAGCGTGTCGAGCGGGCGGACGACTCCCTGGTTCCGGCGGAGGACTGCGTCGAGCCGGTGGGCGGTTCCCTGGCTCGGGCGGACAACTGCGTCGAGCGGGCGGACAGCTTCCGGGCTGTGGCGGACGACTCGGCCGGGCGGGTGGACAGCCCCGTCGCGCAGCAGGACAGCTCCCCGGCTCGGTCGGACGCCGACGAGGTCGCCACGGGCGAGGCAGCCGCGCCCGAGTTCGAGCCGGAGCCCGCAGGCGCGTCCACGGCGGTGCCCCCACGTCGTCGACGCCGTACCCGTTCCGCCGGTGCCGCCGGCGCGGCCCAGGGCGGTATCCGCACGGGAGACCGTGTCCCGAGCGCCCGGGCTCCCCGTCGGCGTACCCCGACCGGCACTACGCGCCCTGCCGGTGCCGCAGAAACCGGCACACGTACCGGACGAGCGACCGCGGGTACTGCACGGGCCGGTAGCGCACGCACGGGCGGCACACGTGCGCGTACGCCGGGGAAGGCGGCCATGCCGTGCCGGGACACGGGCCAGGAAGGCGTGCAGCCCGGCCAGGGCCCGGAGGGGGAGGAGTGAGTGTCCTTCTGGTGGCCTCGACGCCTGGGGCGGGGACGCGGGCGTGACCCGGAGCAGGTTCACGCCGTTCACCTGAGTGGCGGAACGCCTGGACGGGGCGTGACGCCGCACCGCCCCTGCCCCGTCGGAGCCCTCCGGCACCGGCGCCGAACCCGATCGAGGCGCACAGAGCGCAGAGGAAGCCTCTCCATGCATCAGCCGACTCCGCCCTCCTCCGCCGCTGACGACCGCCACACCCCGGACGGGCCCCCACCGCCCCGCGGTTCGGGCCCCGGCCTGCCCGGGGCCCGGGCGCCGCGGACGGGGGACCACGATGCCCCTCCGCGGCCGGCGGCACGTGTCGACGGGTTCGGGCCCAGGTTCCCCGGGGGTGCCTCACCCGCCGTGCTGCCCACCGGCCCGGACTCGTGCCCGCCCTCGACACCGGACCGAGGCCGTCCGTCACCCCATGGGGCGGGCCAGAGCCGTCGCATGGCTTCCGGATCGGGGTACGGCTCGCCCTCGCCGCACTTGGCTCAGAGCCGGGGCCCCTCCGCCACCGGGCAGCCCGCCGCGCCTCCCCGGGGCGCCACGATCCCCGGACTGCGCTGGTCTGCCGACCTGCCGCCCGCACACACCATGATGATCTGCGTCGCGCTTCCCGGCCTGGCCATCTCGACGGAGGGAGGGCAGATGACCGGCCGGGGTCTGGAAGGGTTCTACCGCTCAGGCCGGCGCGTGCTCTCCCGGTGCGAGATCCGCGTGGCCGGACGGGAACCGCTCGCCGTGCAGGCCCGCATGGCTGCGGCCGACCGCGCCAGATTCGTGGGCACGCTCCGCACGTCGTCGCAGGCAGGCCCGGATCCGGACGTGGTCGTGGAACGCAACCGTCTCGCGGACGGCACGGAGAGGATCACCCTGCACAGCGCGGCTCCCCGCCCGCTGCGTCTGCCGGTCGAGGTCTCCCTGGGCACGGACCTGGCCGACCTCGGGGCGATCGCCTCGGGCCGCGCCGGACCCGAGCTTCCCGCCAGTGTCCACGACTCCGGCCTGCGCTGGTCCTGCGCCACCGGCAACGCGTCCGTCTCGGCCGCACCGCCTCCCTCGGACGCCCTGGCCTCGGCCGGGCTGCTGCGGTGGGAGCTCGACCTGCCGCCGGGCGGCAGCAGAAGCGTGGAACTGCGGGTGCGGCCGGATGGCGCCGGTCCCCTCCGAGCCATGGGCCGCGCGGCGACCAGCCCCCTCGCCGCCGCGCGAGCGGAAGGCGACGACCCCAAAGTCCCCGCACTCCTGAGGACGAGCATCGAGGACCTCCAGGCCCTCCTGCTGCGCGATGCGGCGAACCCCGCCGACACCCACCTCGCGGCCGGGGCGCCCTGGCGCTGCGGTCTGGCCCCCGCCGACGCGCTCGTGGCCGCCCGGATGGCCCTGCCGCTCGGTACGGGCCTGGCAGCGGGGACGCTGCGGATCCTCGCCCGTACCCAACTCACCGGCCCGGGAGCACAGTCCGGGATGATCCCCGGCCCGAGACGGGACGCAGGCCCACACCTTCCGCCGCAGTGCACCGGTACGGAGGCCACGCTGCTCTTCCCCGCACTGCTCGCCGAGTCCCGCCGATGGGGCCTGGGTGAGCAGGAGACGGAGGAGCTGCTGCCCGCCGCCGAGCGCTGTCTGACCTGGCTGCGAACCACCGTGGGCGACGGCACGTACCTGCGCGACCCGCACCCCGGCGGTCCCGTCCGCTGCGAGACACAGGCCCACGCCCACCGTGCCGCGCTCCTCGGCGCCGACCTGCTCGACGCCTGCGGCCGCACGGGCGGACCGGCACTCCGGCAGTGGGCGCAGGCCATACGGACCGCCTTCCGCAGGGACTTCTGGGTCGACGACCTCGGGGGCGGCCGGCCCGCGGCAGCCCGTGCCCCGGACGGCAGGCCCGTGCCCCATCTGGGCGCGGCCACCGTCCACCTCCTCGACACCGGCCTGCTGGGCGGGGGAGCCTTGGCGCCCGGTCTGCTCGACAAGGTTCAGACCGGGAACCTCGCCCGACTCCTCGGCAGCCCTGTCATGGACTCGGGCTGGGGCCTGCGCGGACTGGGCGCCAAGGAACCGGGATTCAATCCGTTCGGCCACCGCGCCGGGGCCGTACGGGTCCAGGAGACCGCACTCGCCGTCGCGGGCCTGGCCGCCGCAGGCTACGAGAAGGAGGCGACCTCGCTGCTGCGCGGCGTACTCGCGGCCGCCGAGACCTTCGCCCACCGGCTGCCCGACATGTACGCGGGGGAACAGCGCACGGAGGGGAGCGCTCCCCTCCCGCACCCGGCGGCCTGCCGCCCCGCGGCCACACCGGCGGCCGCCGGAGTGCTGCTGCTGACCACGCTCGTCGGCATCCGCCCCGACGCCCCGGCCGGGACGGTCACCCTGCGCCCCATGCGCAGCGCGCCCCTCGGCGAGATCGGCTTCACGGGACTGCGGATTGCGGGCGCCCCGTTCTCCGTGCGGGTCAACCGGCTCGGCCTCGCCATGGTCGAGGAAGCGGCCGACGGACTTCAACTGGGGGTGTGACCTGGTACGACGTTCAACCGCCGGACAACCGGGCCGGACAGCGGAGTCCATATCCGACCGGAGTGGATCAGTCGCCGATGCGACCGGCGAAAGGAGTGCTTATCGTCAGGCAGACGACTATGATCGCCGCATGCCCTACGACCCGTCAGCGTTTCCGCCCTTTGCCGTCACCGTGGACCTGGTCGTGCTGACCGTGCGCCGCCATGCCCTGTGTGCGCTGGCGGTACGCAGGGGCGAACCGCCGTTCCAGGGGCGTTGGGCGCTCCCCGGCGGCTTCGTACGGGCCGACGAGGACCTGGCGCAGGCCGCGGCACGCGAGCTGGCCGAGGAGACCGGGCTGCGCGTCCACGACCCGTCCGTCCCCGCCCAGGACAACGGGGCACACCTGGAACAGCTCGCCACCTACGGCGACCCCAAGCGGGACCCCAGGATGCGGGTCGTCAGTGTCGCCCACCTCGCGCTCGCTCCCGATCTGCCCGCGCCCAGGGCAGGTGGCGACGCCAGCAACGCGCGCTGGGCTCCGGTGGAGGAACTGCTGCAGCAGGGCGGCTACGGGCGTGACGCCGAGCCGGTCGCGCCGCTCGCGTTCGACCACGCGCAGATCCTGTCGGACGGAGTGGAGCGTGCTCGCTCCAAGATCGAGTACTCGTCCCTGGCCACGGCCTTCTGCCCGCCCGAGTTCACCGTCGGAGAGCTGCGCCGCGTCTACGAGGCGGTGTGGGGCGTGGCGCTCGACCCGCGCAACTTCCACCGCAAGGTCACGGGCACACCGGGCTTCCTCGTCCCCACCGGAGGGACGACCACCCGCCAGGGCGGCCGCCCGGCTCAGCTCTTCCGTGCCGGTGGCGCGACTCTGCTCAACCCCCCGATGCTGCGCCCCGAGGTCTGACACGGGTCCGGAATGCCACGCTGCCGCGGCCCGGACAAGGGTGATCGTCGTGCCCTGGACAGGCCTTGCGCTGCCCGAAAAACCGGACATAGCGCGCTATCTTGCTGCGGGTGATCCAGGCCATCGGACTGACCAGCAACCCCCGCAAAGAGCTTCCGCCCGCAGCCGACGACGTCACCTTCGAGGCGCGAGCGGGCCGCGTCACCGCGCTGCTCGGAGCACCCGGCGCAGGCAAGACGACAGTCCTCAGACTCATGCTGGAACTCCAACAGGGCCGGGGCATCACCTACTTCCGGGGACGCCCCCTGCACCGCATCGCCCATCCCTCGCGTGAGGTCGGTGTGCTGCTGGGCGACCTGCCGGGGCACCCGGCCCGCACGGTCCGCGGTCATCTGCGCATGCTGTGTGCCGCCGCCGGGGTCCCCGTCCGGCGCGCCGACGAAGTACTCGAGGCGGTCGGGCTCGAGGGCCTGCGCGACGAACGCCTCGGCACCCTCTCACGCGGCATGGACCGCCGCCTGGGCCTGGGCTGCGCCCTCCTGGCCGACCCGCACACGCTCGTCCTGGACGATCCCGCCGACGGTCTGTCCGCCCGCGAGAGCCACTGGCTGCACGGCATGCTGCGCGCACACGCCGCCCAGGGCGGCACGGTCCTATTCACCACCGCCGACTCCAAGGAGGCCGCGCGCACCGCCGACCGCGTCGTCACGTTGGAACAGGGCAGGCTCGTGGCCGACCAGGAGGCCGCGGAGTTCTCGCGCACCCGCCTGCGCCCCCGGGTTGCCGTACGCAGCCCGCACGCGGCCCGCCTGGCGGCTCTGCTGGCCAAGCAGGCCCGCACCGCTCAGCGCTCCGTCGAGGTCGTACGAGAAGGCGGCAACCGCCTCTCCGTGTACGGCAGTACCTGCGCGGAGATTGGCGAGACGGCGTTCCGTCACGGCATCGTCGTCCACCAACTCGCCGACGAAATCGGGGACATGGGCCCCGGGGCGGGAACAGCACAGGCAGGCGAGCCGCATGGCGGCCGCGGCCCCGGCCTGGGCAAGGCAGGGCAGATGGCGGGCGAGTTGCACAGGGCCGGCGCAGCGCGAACGTCCGCCGAAACGCTGGAGCACGTCGGCGTGGAGCCGGAGTGCGCGGGTGCCGAGTCAGGGCATGTCGCCGATGCGCACCGGGCGACCGTTGCGCCGCAGGCTTCCAACGGTGAGCCGCGACCCACCCTCGACGCGTCGAAGCCGGCCCCGGTCACAGCCGATCCCGTGGCCGGGGCCACCGAGCCGCGACCCCCGGTTGAGCCACGACCCACCGTTGACGCACCGAAACCGGTCGCCGAAGAGCCGCTGCCCTCCGCCGGGCACGCGCAGCCCGCCGCAGAGGCGCACGAGCGTCCGGACGTGTCCTCGGCCGGCCACCCGCCCCATGCCGAGGCCCGCCCTCAGGGGACGACGACACCGCGCCCGTCCCACCCCGCCGACGCCCGCACGGCACGCACGCTCGACGCACTTCCCCCTCTGCCGCCTCCCATCTCCGTCCGCCCCGCCCCCAGCCCCCTTCGCCCGCTCCGCTACGAGATCCGCCGAGCCGCCGGGATCGGCACCGGGTTCATCACCGGGGCCGCCGTGCTCGTCGTCTCCGCCGTGACCGCCGTCGTGCTCGCCCGTATCGGGCACACCCCGCAGCCGCGCCTGCTGGCCGCGTGGCCACAGGAGCTGCCCCTGCCCCCCGCGGCGCTCGGCGCGGGGCTGCTCGGCGCGCTGGCTTTCGGCGACGAGTTCCGCCACCCCGTCCTGGCCGCGGACCGCGGCACCGTGCCCCGCCGGCTGGGGTTGCTTGCCGCCAAACTGCTCGTCGCCACGGCCACCGCGCTGATGCTGGCCGCCCTCACCGTCGGCTGCGACGCCGAGGTGCTCTATCTCGTCTACGGACGGGAGCTCGCCCAGGTTCCCGCCGACTGGCTTTCGCTCAGTGCGAGTTGGATCGGGCTGGTGGTCGGCTGCGCCTGGGCGGGCGTTCTGGCCGCAGGCGTCTTCCGTTCCACCACGGCCGGGCTCGCCGCCGTGGCCGCCGTGCCGCTCCTCGTCGTACCCGCGGTGCACAAGGTCCTGGAGGGGCCGTCCGTGCGGACCGCGGCGGGACTTCCCATGCGGCTGCGCGAGGCTCTGCTGCCGCGATGGCCCTTCGGGGGAGAGCGCTACCTGGAAGCCGCGCTGAGCATGATCTCCCAACCTGTCGGCGGTGCACTGACGTTGTCGCTGACCGCACTGCTCTGCGCGTATCTGCTCAGCGCACTGCGGAGCCGGTTCCGGTGACGACTGTCCGTAACCCTTAGTCCGGCCATGCGCACAACTCCCCGCAGAGCGCCCATTTCTTTCCGATAAGGCGTCAATTGCGACGGGGTGAGCGATCACCCTTTCGTGTGCTTTTCACCAAAGACCTCAAGGGAGTTGGAGACGGCGCCGACAAAGGATGCGTGAGTACCCTTGCGCACACCATGATGACCGCCGCCCGCTCCGCTGACACCGGCCTCACGAGCCCGGGCGAACTCGACCGCTACCCCTACGCAGAGGCGCCCGCCGTCGACCGCGTCGGTGCCCCTGCCTGGGACGGCGGGGACCCCGAGCTTGGCCGGGTGGGCAGGCGCACCGCGGGCAGCCGCGGCCGCGGGCTGCACGGCCAACTCGTCCAGCAGCTGGGTCAGATGATCGTCTCCGGCGACCTGGGCGCCGACCGTCCGCTGGTGCCCGAGGAGATCGGCCAGCGGTTCGAGGTCTCCCGTACCGTCGTCCGCGAGTCGCTCCGTGTCCTGGAGGCCAAGGGCCTGGTGAGCGCCCGCCCGAACGTCGGTACGCGCGTGCGCCCCGTCAGCGACTGGAACCTCCTCGACCCGGACATCATCGAGTGGCGGGCCTTCGGGCCACAGCGCGACGACCAGCGCCGCGAGCTGAGCGAGCTGCGCTGGACGATCGAGCCGCTCGCCGCCCGCCTCGCCGCCGGGCACGGGCGCGAGGACGTCCAGCAGCGCCTGACGGACATGGTCGAGATCATGGGGCACGCGATGGCCCAGGGTGATGCGCTCACCTTCTCCCGCGCCGACTCCGAGTTCCACTCGCTGCTCATCCAGGTCGCCGGCAACCGCATGCTGGAGCACCTCTCCGGGATCGTGTCCGCGGCCCTCCAGGTCTCGGGCGGTCCGGTCACGGGCTGTGACCGGCCGAACGAGGCGTCGCTGGCGCACCACGGCCGCATCTGTGACGCCCTCGCCAGCGGCGACGGAGCCGCGGCCGAGGCGGCGATGCGGCAACTCCTCACGGTCCACCCCGAGGTGGAACGCGTGGTGCCCGCCCCGCGCGAGCACTGACCGCGTTCCGCGGGCGGCGCGGCCGGGTGTGCCACCCCCCTCCTGTGGCAGTGCCCGTACGGTGAACCGCCTCCCGTCGGACCCCGCGGGATCCTTGCGATCCCGCGGGGTCCGACGGCGCGAAGGGGCCGCAGATCCGCTGGAGCGGCCAGGTAACAGCCAGGTGCGGCCCTCTTTGCCCGCATCTGATCGCTTTTGATCGCTTACGGGGTGTGACTCGGGCCACGCGAATTGGGCGTAACGCTCGCGGGATGAACGCGATGACCTAAGAGGTGACAGCCGCGGAGGGAATACAGACGCCGTTCACGGCGCTGTGCATCTTCCCGGCCCCGCCCGCGCCGTCGGCCCACCCCCAAAGCCGGCGGTCGGCTCCTGTCCACTGTGGACGGGACCGGAAGCCGTTTTCCAACGTTCCGAGAGGTTGTTCGTGTCGGCCAGCACATCCCGTACGCTCCCGCCGGAGATCGCCGAGTCCGTCTCTGTCATGGCTCTCATTGAGCGGGGAAAGGCTGAGGGGCAGATCGCCGGCGATGACGTGCGTCGGGCCTTCGAAGCTGACCAGATTCCGGCCACTCAGTGGAAGAACGTACTGCGCAGCCTCAACCAGATCCTCGAGGAAGAGGGTGTGACGCTGATGGTCAGTGCCGCAGAGCCCAAGCGCACCCGAAAGAGCGTCGCAGCGAAGAGTCCCGCCAAGCGCACCGCCACCAAGACGGTCGCGGCCAAGGCGGTGACCACCAGGAAGGCCACCGCCACCGCCTCGCCGGCGGCACCCGCCGCCGAGCCGGCCGTCGAGGAAGAGGCACCCGCCAAGAAGGCGGCCGCCAAGAAGACGACCGCCAAGAAGGTGGCCGCGAAGAAGGCGCCTGCCAAGAAGACCGCGGCGAAGAAGACCAGCGCCAAGAAGGACGACGTCGAGCTTCTCGAAGAGGAGGTTCTCGAGGAGGCCGCTCCCGGCAAGGCCGGCGAGGAGCCCGAGGGCACGGAGAACGCCGGCTTCGTGCTGTCCGACGATGACGAGGACGACGCGCCCGCCCAGCAGGTCGCCGCTGCCGGTGCCACCGCCGACCCGGTCAAGGACTACCTCAAGCAGATCGGCAAGGTCCCCCTGCTCAACGCCGAGCAGGAGGTCGAGCTCGCCAAGCGCATCGAGGCCGGTCTGTTCGCCGAGGACAAGCTGGCCAACGCCGACAAGCTCGCCCCGAAGCTCAAGCGTGAGCTGGAGATCATCGCCGAGGACGGCCGCCGCGCCAAGAACCACCTGCTGGAGGCCAACCTCCGTCTGGTGGTCTCCCTGGCCAAGCGCTACACCGGCCGCGGCATGCTCTTCCTGGACCTCATTCAGGAGGGCAACCTCGGTCTGATCCGCGCGGTCGAGAAGTTCGACTACACCAAGGGCTACAAGTTCTCCACGTACGCCACCTGGTGGATCCGTCAGGCGATCACCCGCGCCATGGCCGACCAGGCCCGCACCATCCGTATCCCGGTGCACATGGTCGAGGTCATCAACAAGCTCGCGCGCGTGCAGCGCCAGATGCTCCAGGACCTGGGCCGCGAGCCCACCCCGGAGGAGCTGGCCAAGGAGCTCGACATGACCCCGGAGAAGGTCATCGAGGTCCAGAAGTACGGCCGCGAGCCCATCTCGCTGCACACCCCGCTGGGCGAGGACGGCGACAGCGAGTTCGGTGACCTCATCGAGGACTCCGAGGCGGTCGTCCCGGCCGACGCGGTCAGCTTCACACTCCTCCAGGAGCAGCTGCACTCCGTGCTCGACACCCTGTCCGAGCGCGAGGCGGGCGTCGTCTCGATGCGCTTCGGTCTCACCGACGGTCAGCCGAAGACCCTCGACGAGATCGGCAAGGTGTACGGCGTCACGCGTGAGCGGATCCGCCAGATCGAGTCCAAGACCATGTCGAAGCTGCGCCACCCGTCCCGTTCGCAGGTGCTGCGCGACTACCTCGACTGAGTCAGATTCCCACCCGGCGCCCCTGACCTGCTTTTTTTGCGGGTTGGGGGCGCTTTCGTGTGCCAGCACAACGCTGCTGCTCCAGATGTCCCACCGACTTCCACGGCGATGTTCGGCCCTGCAGGTCCAGCGCCCGGTAAGGGGTCACGCTCCTCACGATTCTGCTCGCCCCGGATGCAGCGCCCTCCCCTTGAACCGGCTGGCCGAAACCGGATATCGGACGGGGACCAGCCCGGACAACGACGATCGAACTTTCGCTCAAGGGGGCTTGCCATCCTCTATCTGGTTCTCGCTTGTGACGTGCTGTTCTGGGTCTTCCTCGTCGGCGGCCTGGCGGCGCGCTACGCCGCCGGTTGGCGGCTCCTGGGCGGTGCACTGCTGGGCTGCGTCCCGTTGATCGACGTCGTGCTCCTGGGCGTCACCGTCCTCAGCGTCCGGGACGGCGCGGAGCCGACCGTCTGGCATGGCTTGTCCGCGGCCTATCTCGGCATCACCGTGGTGTACGGCCACCGCACCGTGCGCTGGGCCGACGCGAAGTTCGCCCGCCGCTTCGGCGGGAACGCCACTCCGCCGCGTCCCAGGCTCTACGGCCGTGGTGGACGCGTGGAAGTCCTGGTTCAGGTTCCTGCTGGCCTACGCGATCAGCGTCGGCATGATCTTCGGTCTGGTGGTGCTGGTCGGTGGCCCGGACAAGGGTGCCCCGCTGCTGGTCTGGCTCAACCCGCTCACCAAGGTCCTTGTGTACAGCCTGCTCTGGCCGGTGGTGACCACCCTCTGGCCCGGCAGGGCACCGGAGTCGGTGCAGGACAAGGCAGGCGCAGGCGGCTGAGCCGGCGTCGCATCGGCGGTGTTCAGTGGTGACGTGTCCCTGACGCCCTGCCGTATCTGCTTCCGCGTCTCGGACGGCGGCTACTGGTCGTACTGCTGCCCGGACAGGCGCGGCAACAGGGCGCTCAGTCCCGGAGGTGGGGCTCGATGCCAGTGGCGATTCGCTGAGGACCTTGGCCCACGAGGCTTCGAGCCGTTCCCGCCTGTCGTCAGGAAGCTCGTCCAGCCTGGGGCGGAGGCCCGTCGCGGTCGTAGACGCGGAAGGCCCGGTCCCCCACAGGGAGCCGGGCCTTCGTCATGCCTCTCCGCGGGTGCGGGTCGCAACAAGGTGGATCACTCTGGGTTTCTCGCCGACACCACGGAGTGAGGAGTGTGTATGCGTCGTCGATTTCCCCGGGCCCTGGCCCGATCGCTGGTCGTGGCAGCCGCGGTATCCGCCCTGTCAGTGGGCTCCAGTGCCCCTGTGGCGGCCGACAGGGTCGTCATAGGTGGATTCCCCGTCGACGCGTCGGAGAGCCCGTGGGCGGTGGCCCTGTCCAGTCGTGACCGGTTCGGGGGTACGCGCGCGGGGCAGTTCTGCGGCGGCGTGGCGGTCGGCCGCAGCACCGTGCTCACCGCGGCCCACTGCGTGGACGAGGAGGTCCTGGGAGGTCCACCGGAGCGCGTACGCGACCTCAGGGTCATAGCGGGGCGCACGGACCTGCTCTCGGATCGCGCTGGCCGGGAGGTGGCCGTGCGAGACACCTGGGTGAACCCGGCCTACGACGGTGTCAGCAACGCCGGGGATTTCGCCGTACTCACGCTGGCCGAACCTCTCCCCGTCGGCTCGGTCATCGGCATGGCGGCCGGCGGTGACCCCGCGTACGCCGTGGGCCGGGACGCGACGGTGTACGGATGGGGCGACATCTCGGGCGCAGGGGAGTACCCGAACAGTCTGCGGGCGGCACGCGTGCGTGTGCTCCCCGATGCTCTCTGCGAGGAGGCGTATCCGGGAGGCGCGGACGGCGTCTACGACGCCAGGAGCATGCTGTGCGCCGGGGAAGCGAAGGGGGGCCGGGACGCCTGTCAGGGCGACAGCGGGGGGCCGCTGGTGGCCCAGGGGCGGTTGATCGGGCTCGTGTCCTGGGGGATCGGCTGCGGTCGGGCCGACAGTCCCGGGGTGTACATGCGTGTGTCCCACATCCTGCGCACGCTCGGCTGGGCACGGGCGTGAAGGTTATGCGCAAGCTTGGCCGGCACGGTGTGAAAGAAACCGCGTAGCGGGCGTCCGGGAGGCCCTGCGCGGGCGTGTGGGGACGAGGACGGGCGGCTGCCTCGGTAGTGGAGGCAGCCGCCCGTTCACCGGCCTGTGCCGGGCTGGCTCGTCGTCGGACGCGAGGTGTCAGCGCTCTTCTTCGGAGGCAGTCGCGGGAGCGGTCGTCAGCCGCTCCGTCTCGTCCTGTATCTCAGCGGCGATCTTCTTGAGTTCCGGCTCGAACTTGCGCCCGTGGTGGGCGCAGAAGAGCAGCTCTCCGCCGCTGAGCAGGACGACGCGCAGGTACGCCTGGGCGCCGCAGCGGTCGCAGCGATCAGCGGCCGTCAACTGGCTCGCAGGGGTCAGAACAGTAGTCACGTCGCCTCTTCTCTAGCTCGACGAGCTGTCGTACCAGGGTCAACATCCAACCAGCCCGAAAACGTTCCCGCTCGTGGCTATTCCTCGAAAAAATCTTTGCGAGGCGGCTGTCTGCTGCCGGTTGGCGGCGAATGTGCCGTATTGCGTGTCTATGTGTCTTACGGGGCTTCGCGTTGTATCGGTGGTCGGTCCTCCCGGCTGGGTTGCCGGTTGTTCATGAGGACGTGCCCGGAGCCTAAATGGTTCATGCCTGGAAGGGAACGTGATGTGTGCTTCACTCCAACGAGGGATCGAACAGGCATGCGAGTCTGGACTAGGGTGAGTTTCCGACGAGGGTGGCGTTACAACGGCTCTACCAGGCCTCGGTACCCTCTCACCGGTGACTGAAGCCGCGCCCTTACCCATCAGGGCGCCATCTGAAATTCAGCGAGGAGCGAACCGCGTGACCGCCGAAACGTCCGTGCCGTCCACAGCTCTGCTGGCAGGAGCAGACCGGGACGGTTCCAACTACACCGCGCGGCACCTGCTCGTCCTCGAGGGGCTCGAGGCCGTGCGGAAGCGCCCCGGAATGTATATCGGGTCGACCGACAGCCGTGGCCTGATGCACTGCCTCTGGGAGATCATCGACAACTCCGTCGACGAGGCCCTCGGCGGCTACTGCGACCACATCGAGGTCATCCTCCAGGACGACGGCTCGGTCGAGGTCCGGGACAACGGCCGGGGCATCCCGGTCGACGTCGAGCCCAAGACCGGCCTCTCCGGTGTCGAGGTCGTCATGACCAAGCTGCACGCCGGCGGCAAGTTCGGCGGCGGCTCGTACGCCGCCTCCGGCGGTCTGCACGGCGTGGGCGCCTCCGTGGTGAACGCCCTGTCCGCCCGTCTGGACATCGAGGTGGATCGCGGTGGACACACCCACGCGATCAGCTTCCGGCGCGGTGTCCCCGGCGCCTTCGCCGGGAACGGCCCGGACGCCAAGTTCGAGGCCAAGAGCGGCCTGCGCAAGGCCAAGAAGATCCCGAAGACCCGCACCGGCACGCGCGTGCGGTACTGGGCCGACCGCCAGATCTTCCTCAAGGACGCCAAGCTCTCCCTGGAGAATCTGCACCAGCGCGCCCGCCAGACCGCCTTCCTGGTGCCCGGCCTGACCATCGTCGTGCGCGACGAGTACGGGCTCGGCGAGGGTGGCAGCAAGGGCGAGGAGTCCTTCCGCTTCGACGGCGGAATCAGCGAGTTCTGCGAGTACCTGGCGAACGACAAGCCGATCTGCGACGTCCTCCGCTTCTCCGGACAGGGCAGCTTCAAGGAGACGGTCCCCGTCCTGGACGACCACGGCCAGATGACGCCCACCGAGGTCACCCGCGAACTCGGCGTCGACGTCGCACTGCGCTGGGGGACCGGCTACGACACGACGCTCAGGTCCTTCGTCAACATCATCGCCACCCCCAAGGGCGGTACGCACGTCGCCGGCTTCGAGCAGGCCGTCGCCAAGACGATGAACGAGGTGCTGCGCGCCAAGAAGCTCTTGCGCGTGGCCGAGGACGACATCGTCAAGGACGACGCCCTGGAGGGCCTGACCGCGGTCGTCACCGTGCGTCTCGCCGAGCCGCAGTTCGAAGGCCAGACCAAGGAGGTCCTCGGGACCTCGGCGGCCCGCCGCATCGTGAACAACGTGATCACCAAGGAACTCAAGGCGTTCCTGACGTCCACGAAGCGGGACGCCGCCCAGCAGGCCCGTGTCGTGATGGAGAAGGCCGTCGCCGCGGCCCGTACGCGCATCGCCGCACGGCAGCACAAGGACGCACAGCGTCGCAAGACGGCCCTGGAGTCCTCCTCGCTGCCGGCCAAGCTCGCCGACTGCCGCAGCGACGACGTCGACCGCAGCGAGCTGTTCATCGTCGAGGGCGACTCCGCGCTCGGTACGGCGAAGCTCGCCCGGAACTCCGAGTTCCAGGCGCTGCTGCCGATCCGGGGCAAGATCCTCAACGTCCAGAAGTCGTCTGTGACGGACATGCTCAAGAACGCCGAGTGCGGCGCGATCATCCAGGTCATAGGAGCCGGATCGGGCCGGACCTTCGACATCGACACGGCCCGCTACGGCAAGATCATCATGATGACCGACGCCGACGTCGACGGCTCGCACATCCGCACGCTGCTCCTGACCCTGTTCCACCGCTACATGCGGCCCATGGTCGAGGCCGGCCGGGTCTTCGCGGCGGTGCCGCCGCTGCACCGCATCGAGATCGTCCAGCCGAAGAAGGGCCAGGACAAGTACGTCTACACGTACTCGGACCGGGAACTGCGCGACACGCTTATGGAGCTCCAGAGCAAGGGCATCCGCTACAAGGACTCGATCCAGCGCTACAAGGGTCTCGGCGAGATGGACGCCGACCAGCTGGCCGAGACGACCATGGACCCGCGCCACCGCACTCTGCGCCGGATCAACCTCTCCGACCTCGAGGCCGCCGAGCAGGTCTTCGATCTGCTGATGGGCAACGACGTCGCGCCACGCAAGGAGTTCATCTCCAACTCGGCTGCGACGCTGGATCGGTCGCGGATCGATGCGTAGCCGCTGCGCTGGGCTTTGGCCGGGTAGGGCGGGACTGGGGTGCTGGTGATCTGAGCGGGTCGGGTACTGGTCGGGGCCGGTGCTGGTTGGGTCCTGGTGTGGGCCTGAGCTTGGGCTGACAGAGCAAGGGATCGGCGGGGAGCTTGGGCTGGTTCCAGCTGGTTCCGGGTGGTCCGGCTCAGCTGGAAAGCGCATGGTCCATGCCATGCCTGGTGTACGGCCCGACCGGCTTGGACGCCCCGGCCCGCAGGCGGCTCAGGCCGCCGTGTCCGAGCCGTTTCTCCACCCCTGGGTGGAGAAGCGCCCGGTCGGGGATCCACCCATGATCCACCCGCACTCCGATCCCGTGACCTGGCGATTTCCGTAGCGTCGAAGGCGTCGGCGGCACTGCTGCCGGCATCCCCTTTCTCGCTCACGGAGGTTGTGATGTCCGGGCTCGTCGACGCGCTGGTGATCGTGGTCGTTGCCGTGCTGGTGATCGCCCGGCAGTCTCGGGCGACCCCCATCGAGGGCGAGCGCCGCTGGTGGCTCCTGCCCACGATCCTGGCCGTCGTCGCACTGCGCGAGCCCGGCATACTCGACGCCCATCACCACACGGCCTCGGCGCTGCTGCTCGGCGCCGAACTGCTGCTCGGCGTGGCCACCGGGGCGGGCTGGGCCTGGACCACCCGGATATGGGTGGAGCCGGACGGCACCGTGTGGAGCAAGAGCAGCAGGGCGAGCGCCGCCGTCTGGGGCGCCGGAATCGGATTGCGTGTCGGACTCTTCGCGCTCGGTGCCGCGGTGGGCGTTCACCAGGACAGCTCCGCCCTGCTGCTGGGACTTGCCGGCACCCTGCTCGCGCGGGCCGGAATCCTGGCCCGGCGCGGTCAGTTGCTGCGCCCTGCCGCGAACTCGGGCTGGGCATACGGTGACAGCAGGATGGCGCCTGCGGGGGAGGAGCACGCGTGAAGGAGAACGCCTGGACACGCTGGCCTTCCCAGGAGGCGCTCAGCCGCGAGGGACTCTCACGCTCCCGGTGCCTGCTGGCCTGGACAGTGAGGGCCCTGGTCCTCGGTGTGCTGATGTGGGGTGCCTTCGCCGAGAGCGAGGTGCTTGGCTGGAAGGCGGCGGCCGGAGCCGGAGGAGTACTTCTGGCGGCACTGCTCGCCTGGGTGTTCTTCCGGACCACGCTCCAGCACAAGTTGTGGCCTTCGCTGGCGTCGCTCGCGCTGCTTCAGGGTGTCGCCGTCGCGGCCCAGATGTCGGGCTTCAAAGTCGCGGCCCTGGTCATGTGGTGTGGATGCGCTGTCTCGGCGCTGGAGCGGCTCCCACCGGCAGTCGCCCTCAGCGCAGCGGGCGTGGCACTCGGTTCGTTCGGAGTCGTCAACAGCGACGAAGTGCTGACGTCCGTGGTCACCGGCGTCGGCCTCGCCCTGGCCGGATACACGCTGCGCTTGGACGCCGAGGCCCGCGCCAGCGCTCAGCGGCTGCTCGCCCAGGAGCGGGCCGCGAGCGCCGCCGAGGCGGAGACGGCGGCGCTCGCGGAGCGGGCGCGCATAGCGCGGGAGATTCACGACGTGCTCGCGCACAGCCTGTCTGCCCAGCTCGTGCACTTGGAGGCGGCCCGGCTGCTGATCGAGCGTGGCGGGGAACGAAAGCAGGTTCTCGAACGAGTGGTAGCGGCACGGGAGATGGCGCGCGGTGGGCTCTCCGAGACGCGGCAGGCGCTCTCCGCCCTGCGCGGGGATCTGACCCCGCTGGAGGAGTTCCTGAACCAGTTGGTGGGTACGGCCGACGGCGCCGAGATCACCATCACGGGTGAACGCAGGGCGCTTCCGGTGGAGGCTTCACAGGCTGTGCGCAGAGCGGCTCAGGAGGCTCTGACGAATGCCCGCAAGCACGCCCCGGGCGCCAAGGTGCGCCTGCGGCTCGACTACAGCCCGCGCGAAGTAACCCTGGATGTGCGGGATTCGGGCGGCTCGCCGGGCGAGCTGACCGGTACGGGAGCCGGATACGGTCTGCTGGGCATGCGGGAGCGAGCCGAGTTGCTGGGCGGTTCGTTCGAGGCCGGGCCGGGCAAGGAGGGGTTCGTGGTGACGCTGAAGGTGCCGGTATGACGGAGGACGCCGAGCGGAAGCCCGCTCGGGTGGTGGTCGCGGACGACCAGACCGTGGTGCGGGAGGGCATCGTGATGTTGCTCGGTCTGCTGCCCGGGATCGAGGTCGTCGGTGCGGCGGGGGACGGGGAGGAGGCGGTACGGCTCGTCGCCGAAGTCGCCCCGGACGTGGTGCTGATGGACCTGCGCATGCCTCGCTGCGACGGGGTGGAGGCGACCCGCAGGATCCGCGCGGAGTATCCGGGGACGCAGGTCGTGGTGCTCACGACGTACGCCGATGACGAGTCGCTCTTCCCGGCCCTGGCTGCGGGAGCGCGTGGCTATCTCACGAAGGATGCCGGCGGAGAGGAGATCGTGCGGGCCGTGCACAGCGTGCTGTCGGGGGACGCGGGGCTCTCGCCCAGCATTCAGAGGCGGCTGCTGGAGCGTCTGGCGGAGACCGAGACGAGACCGGCCGCGCCCCCGGAGGCGCCGGACGGGCTCACCGCGCGGGAGACCGAGGTGCTCCTCCTCATCGCCGAGGGGCTCAGCAACCAGGAGATCGGCCGCAGGCTGCATGTCTCCACCGCGACCGTGAAGACCCACATCAACAACCTCTTCGCCAAGACGGGGCTCAAGGACCGTGCGCAGGCGGTGCGTTACGCGTACGGAAAGGGGCTGGTGCGGCCACCAGCGGATTGAGTCACCTGATGGGGTGAAGAGCGAGGGGAAGAAGAGTCGAGGATCTTCCGTTCTGTCCATCCTTGGGCATGCAGCCAAGCAAGGGCCGTCCCGGTAGAGATGGGGCTGGTCAGGAAAGTCCGGTCGAGCGACTCGACGGTGTCGACCCGGGCCCGGCCGAGGAGGCCGGACACCTCAGGTACGACGATCCCTGGTACGACGCCCTCGCCTCCGGCTGGGGCGACTCGGCCGGTGTCGGGGTGCCGGATCCGGCCGTGGTTCCGTCGGCACGCGGGGAGAGCCGGACCGGGGTCGCGGCGGCCGATGTGTATCTGGAGGTGCAGCGCAGCGCGGCCTTCCAGGAGGTGCGGCGGCGGTACCGGAGGTTCGTGGTGCCGGCTTTCGTGGCCTTCTTCGCCTGGTACGTGGGCTACGTCGTGGCTGCCACGACCGCCCCCGAGCTGATGGCCCGGCCGGTGGCGGGAGCCGTGAACGTGGCGCTGGTGGCGGGGCTCGGGCAGTTCCTGACCACGTTCCTGTTCACCTGGGCGTACGCGCGGCACGCGCGCTTGCGCAGGGACCGGGCGGCGCTCGAACTGCGCTGGGACACACAGGAGCTGACGCGTGGCGTGAATGGCGGTGTCTCGTGACGGGTGAACACCAGACGCTGGCACTGCTGCTGTTCAGCGGGTTCGTCGCGGTCACGCTGGCGATCACGACATGGGTGAGCCGCAACCGGCGCGGTTCGGCCGAGGAGTTCTATGCGGGCGGGCGGCTCTTCTCTCCCATGGAGAATGGTTTTGCCATCGCGGGTGACTACATGTCGGCCGCGTCCTTCCTGGGGGTCACCGGACTCATCGCGCTGTTCGGCTACGACGGGCTGCTGTATGTCGTCGGCTTCCTCGTGGCCTGGCTGGTGGTGCTGTTCCTCGTGGCCGAACTGGTCCGCAACTGCGGCCGGTTCACGCTCGCCGACGTCGTGGCGGCGCGGATGAGGGAGCGGCCGGTACGGATTGCGGCGGGAACCTCCTCGGTCACCGTGTCCGTTCTGTATCTGGTGGCGCAGATGGTCGGCGCGGGCAGCCTGGTGGCGCTGCTGCTCGGGGGCACGAGCGGGGCGGCGCGGGCCTGGACCGTCATCGGGGTCGGCGCGCTCATGGTGATCTATGTGTCGTTGGGAGGGATGCGGGCGACGACGTGGATCCAGATCGTCAAAGCCGTCCTGCTGCTCGGCGGCACGATCGCGCTGACGGCGCTCGTCCTGGTGCGCTTCCACGGCGACCTGGACCGGCTGCTGCTCACGGCGGCCGAGCGCAGCGGTCACGGGGAGGCGTTTCTGGCGCCCGGGCTGAAGTACGGCGGGGACTGGACCGCCCGTTTGGACTTCATCAGTCTGGGGCTGGCCCTGGTGTTCGGCACGGCCGGGCTGCCGCACATCCTGTCCCGGTTCTACACAGTGCCCACCGCGTGCGCCGCACGCCGCTCGGTCGTCTGGGCCGTCGGGCTCATCGGCGGTTTCTACCTGATGACGATCGTGCTCGGATTCGGCGCGGCTGCCATCGTGGGGCCCGACGCGGTACGCGGGTCGAATGCGGCCGGGAACACGGCTGTTCCACTGCTGGCGCTCGATCTGGGCGGCGGTGCCGGATCCACCGGCGGAACGGTTCTCTTCGCGATCGTCGCCGCGGTCGCCTTCGCCACGATCCTCGCCGTGGTCGCCGGGATCACGCTCGCGTCCTCGGCGTCGGTGGCCCACGACCTGTACGCGTCCCTGCGGCGCCGGGGCGGTAAGCCCCGCAGCGAGGTGGCCGTGGCCCGTGTCGCGGCCGTCGGGGTCGGCGTGGTGGCGATCGCCCTCGGTCTGCTGGCGCGGGATCTCAACGTCGCGTTTCTGGTGGGTCTCGCCTTCGCCGTCGCCGCGTCGGCGAACCTTCCGGTGCTGCTGTACTCCCTGTTCTGGCGCGGCTTCACCACACGGGGCGCAGTGTGGGCCGTCTACGGCGGTCTGGTCCCGGCCGTGGTGCTCGTGGTGCTGTCCCCGGTGGTCTCCGGAAGCCCCGACTCGCTGTTCCCGAACGTCGACCTCCAGTATTTCCCGTTGCAGAACCCGGGCCTGGTCTCGATCCCGTTGGGCTTCCTCGCGGGCTGGCTGGGCACTGTCACCTCGGCGGAGATCCCGGACGAGGCCAGGCACGCGGAGACCGAGGTGCGGTCGCTGACCGGGGCGGGAGCGGCGTAGAGGCGGTGCCTTCACCGGCGTACGGTTACGGCGCCACCCACGCGTAACGGTGTTCCGGCCGACCCGTGTCTGCGCACTTGAGGCAGAGGCGCAGGCGGCCGGACTGCTCCAGGCGGCTCAGTCCTGTCTCGGCGGCGACCTCGTGGGCGGAGAGCGGGTGGTCGACGCGGTGCAGGACGCGGCAGATAGCTCCGTCGTCGGCTCCGAGTGGCCACTCGGCGGCCCCGGTGACGCGAGGGCCGGGGGTGGTGCGCAGGGCCCTGAAGATCCGATGTCGGTGCCGTGGCCAGGACCAGATCGATCCCTCCACGCTGCACCGTCGCCAGAGCCTGGGCAGCGCTGTGCGCGCGGGCCGCCACGCGTTGAGAAGGTGCTCAAGGCGTTCAACCTCGACGTCAGGAAAGCCAAGATCAACCTTGCCCGGACCTACACGACGGAGTTCGCGAAGAAGGCCACGGGCTGACCGCGGACAAGGCCACGGGCTGAGGCCGTAGGATCTGTCTGAATCCTGCGGGTCGATACACCTAGGCGCGAGTCGCCCACACGTAACGGTGTTCCGGGCGGCCCGCGTCGCCGTACTTGAGGGTCAGCCTGGCCCGTCCCGTGCGCTCCAGGAGCTTCAGATAGCGCTGGGCGGTCTGGCGGCTCACTCCGGTCCGCTCGGCGATCTCCTGGGCGGACAGAGGCCCGTCGGCGTTCATCAGGGACTGACGGACCAGCTCCGCGGTGGTGGGGGAGTGACCCTTGGGCAGGTCCGGCTCAGAGGGGGCCGACAGGGCCCCGAAGATGCGGTCCACCTCGGCCTGCTCCGCCTCCCCGCCGCCGTCGAGGGTGCGGCGCAGCTCCGCGTACGCCTCCAGCTTGGAGCGCAGGCCGGCGAAGGCGAACGGCTTGACCAGGTACTGCAGCGCGCCGTGCCGCATGGCCGCCTGCACGGTGGTCACGTCCCGGGCCGCCGTCACCATGATCACGTCGGTCTGGTGGCCGCGCCGGCGCATCTCCTGGACGACCGCGAGCCCCGTCTCGTCGGGCAGGTAGTGGTCCATGAGCACCAGGTCGAGCCGGGGCAACGTCTCCAGCTGGCGCAGCGCGTCCGCGGCGCTGTGGGCCTCGCCGGCGACATGGAAGCCCGGCACCTTCTCGACGTAGGCGGCGTTGACCCGCGCGACCCTGGTGTCGTCGTCCACGACCAGGACCTCGATCATCACGACTCCTCCTTGGCGGTCTGCGAAGCTGACGGCACGGTCAGGGCCGGTTCCGGACCCGGCTCGGTCAGCGCCTCGGGCAGGACGACGATGAACTCCGCACCCCCGCCGTGCGCTTCGCCGACGGTCGCGCTGCCCCCCTGCCGCTCGGCGAGCCTGCGCACCAGGGAGAGCCCGATGCCCCGCTCGCGGTGCGCGGGCGGCTTCTTCGTGGACCATCCCTCGGTGAAGATCAACTCACGGTGCTCCGGCGGGATTCCCGGGCCCGTGTCGCGCACCCGGAGGATCGCCGTACGACCCTCGGCGCGCAGTTCGACCTCCACGCGCGCGTGCGGCTTGCCCGCCACGGCGTCGAGGGCGTTGTCCACCAGGTTGCCGACGACGGTGACGAGCCCTTGGGGATCGATCAGCCGGTCGGGCAGCCGGGTCCGGTCCGACACCCACAGCGCGACGCCCTTCTCGGCCGCGACGGTCGCCTTGCCGACCAACAGGGCGGCGAGCAGCGGGTCCTCGATCCGCTCGGTGACCTGTTCCGCGGTGGCCCGGTGGTCACCGACCACTTCGCCGACGAACTCGACGGCGTCGTCGTACATCTCCAGTTCGAGCAGCCCCAGGAGTGTGTGCATACGGTTGGCGTGCTCGTGGTCCTGGGCGCGCAGGGCGTCGATCAGGCCGCGGGTGGAGTCGAGCTCGCGGCCCAGCTGCTCCAGCTCGGTGCGGTCGCGCAGGGTGGCCACGGCGCCGCCGTCGTCGGTGGGCATACGGTTGGCGACCAGCACCCGCTGGCCCCGGACGGTGAGCAGGTCCGTGCCCTTCACGCGCCCGGCCAGCACGTCGGCCGTACGGCCCGCGCCGAGCGCCTCGTCGGGGGAACGGCCCACCACCGCGTCCCCGATGCCCAGCAGGCGCTGCGCCTCGTCGTTGACCAGGCGGATGCGGCCGGTGCGGTCCAAGGCGACGACGCCCTCCCGGATGCCGTGCAGCATCGCCTCGCGTTCCGACAGGAGCGACGCGATGTCCGAGAAGGCCAGGTCCCTGGTCTGCCGCTGGACCCGCCGGGAGATGAGCCACGCGGCCAGCGCGCCTACGGCCAGGGCACCGCCGGCGTACGCGAGCAGCCCCGGGATCGCGTGGATCAGCCGGGCCCGGACGCTGTCGTAGGCGATGCCGACCGAGACGGCGCCGACGACCGTGCCGTCGCTGTCACGCAGCGGCACCTTGCCGCGGGCGGAGCGGCCCAGGGTGCCGCTGTCGATCTCCATAACCTCCCTGCCGGCCAGGGCCTGGCCGGGGTCGGTCGACACGATGCCGCCGATCTGCTTCGGGTCGGTGTGCGACCAGCGCACGCCCCGCCAGTCCATCACCACGATGTACTCGGCCTTGGTGGCCTTCCGGATCCGCTCGGCCTCCTTCTGCACCGGACCGTTCGGTGAGGGAGGAGTGTCCCGCACCTCCCTCGCGAGGCCCGGCTGCTGCGCGGTGGTCTGCGCGATGGCGAGCGCGCGGCGCATCGCCTGGTCGTCCAGCTGGTCGCTCAGGGGCGCGAGGAACAGCCCGGTCGCGAGGACCGCGACTCCCGCGGCGATCGCCACCTGCATCAGCAGCACCTGCGAGAACACCCGCCGGGGCAGGCCGAGGCGCAGGCGGCGTGCGGGGGGAGTGGGGCTCATACCCAAGAAGGTACGTGGGGCTGCCTACCTGCCGTAATGGGTGTGGCGTGGATCTCTTGATCAATGCTTGAGGAGACGGTCCGGACCGCGGCCGGCGGACCGGTCAGCTCGCGAGCGCCGTCGTCACCCTCACCTCGCGCACCGCCACCACGTCCATCCGCGCGGGTGAACCGAGGACCGCCGCTCCGCAGCTCTCCGGCCGGGGCGGCAGGGCCGCGCCCTGGGCCACCTCGACCTGCCAGCGGCGCCCGTCGGCGTGGGCGACGGTCACCTCCCAGCGCGGGGCCGCGCCGGCCGTCCGTACGACGCTCAGCGCCTCCGCGGCGTATTCACCGGTCCGGGTGCGCACGGCGAGCTCGGCGGCCTGACCGGGCCGTTCCCAGGCCGAGCTGCCCCGACACCCCTCCACGACGATCCGCCCCTCCCGCGCGCCGTGCAGGACCTCCTTGAGGGTGTGTGCCTCGGCCCGGCCGTACGCGTATCCGTACGGCAGCACGAGCACCGTCGGGGAGAAGCGGTGACCACCCAGATGGGTGACCTCCCAGACGCCCTCGACGCCGGACGTGGCGAGTTCGGCCGCGAGGGGCCGGCCGAGGAGGGCGCAGCAGCGGTCGCGCTTGCCGTTGGTGCAGACGAGGGCGAGCGGATCACCGTCGTGGGGCCGTCCGCCGAGCACCGCGTCGAAGGAGCGGTGCTCGCCCCGGCCGAGCGCGGCGAAGTCGAGATCGAGGAGCTGCCCGGGATCCGAGGTCGTGGCGCCGTGCAGCCACACGTTTCCCGGAACGGTGTGGGCCGCGTACACCCGGCGTGTGGCGGGCATCCGGCGGTCCGCGTGGCGTCCGGGGCGGCGGATGAGCGCGATCCGCACGCCCGTGTCCTTCGCGGCGGCCTCCAGGGCACGGCCCAGCGCGGGGTCCAGGTGGCTCGAAGTGAGCGCCTTGGCACCCCACGGACCGGGCTGTTCCAGCAGCAGCCAGGTCTTCGCGGTGGCCGCGGTTCCCGAAACGGGCTCGTCGGAGTCCCGGGACACGCTTGAGCACGTACTCACAGAGGTGAGCCTAACCTGACTTGGCTCACGGCGACTCTCGGCCCCCGCCCTGCGCTACTCCGGTAGTGGCTGGGGCGGCTTCGGACCCGCGTAGAGCCCGCTCGGGCGCATGCGCAGCGGGCGCTCGCCGTACTCCTCCAGGGCGTGGGCGATCCAGCCCGCCGTACGGGCCACCGCGAAGATCGTCTCGCCCGCGGTCGGGGGCATGCCGCAGGACGTGGTGAACACGGCGAGCGCCAGGTCGACGTTGGCGTGCAGCGGGGCGTGGCGGGCGGTGGTCTCGACGATGTCCCGGGCCGCGAGGAGGGCGGGTTCCGCGCGCGGGATCTGCTCCAGGAGGCCGAACAGGGCACGCGCGCGTGGGTCCTCGCCCGGGTAGAGCCGGTGGCCGAGTCCCGGGATGCGGCGGCCGGCGCGCAGTTCGTCCGCGATCACGGGCGCGGCGTCGCCCTGGTCGAGCACGTCGACGAGCAGCCGGTGGGCGAGCCCGCTGGCCGCGCCGTGCAGCGGGCCCTCGATCACACCGAGTCCGGCGGAGACCGCCGCGTAGGCGTGGGCACGAGCCGACGCGGCGACGCGCACCGCGAGCGTGGAGGCGGCCAGGTCGTGGTCGACGAGGAGGGCGAGGGCGGTGTCCAGCGCGCGCAGGGACGCCTCGTCGGGGTCCTTGCGCGGCGACAGCCGGGTCCACAGACGGTGGGCCAGGGGTCCCTTGTCGCGGCGGTCGTGCCCCGCCGGTGGCAGAGCGTCGACGAGCGTGGGAATGAGGGTGCGCGCCGTGCCGAGCACGGCGTCCTCGGACAGGTCGAAGCGCAGCGGGTCGGCGGTCGCGGCGGCGATCGTCGCGACGCGCAGCAGGTCGGTGGGCGCGGCGTGTTCGGGCAGCGCGTCGACGGCGCGGCGGGCGACGGCGACCGAGGCGGCCGGCGCGGTGAACGTGTTGCCCGGCCGCATCCGGCCCGTCCACAGCCACTCGGCGACCTCCTCGTAGGTGTGCCGCATGGCCAGGTCGACCGCGTCGACACCGCGGTAGTAGTAGCGGTCGCTCTCGATGAGCGTGATGCGGGTCCGTACGGACAACTCACCGCCGGAGGGGGAACTTGCCGTGCTGTCCCGCCTGTTGCGCCGGGCGAGCGCCTCGACTTCCCCGGCGTCGAAGGTGCTGCCCCGTCCGCCGGTCACCCGTCGGCTGCTGAGCTGACCGCGGCTCACGTACGCGTACACGGTCTCCGGCTTCACACCGAGCAGCTCGGCGGCCTCCTTGGTGCTCAGCCGCCGTTCCGCGTCGAGGGGGGCGGGTTCTTGATCGCGCATGGGGGTCACCGTATCCGTCTAGCGGACCATTGACTGATGTATTGATCCAATCAATATTGACACGGATTAAGTCAACCATGGACAGTCGAATCAAGTCCAGGGAGGAAGACATGTCCGTCAACAGGCCCGCAACCGCTCTCATCGACGCACCACGGGGACTCGCCGGTGTCGTCGTCACCGACACCCGAATCGGTGACGTCCGTGGCGTCGAGGGCTTCTACCACTACCGGCAGTACTCCGCCGTCGACCTCGCGCGGACCCGCGCCTTCGAGGACGTCTGGCACCTGCTCGTACACGGCGAACTGCCGGACGCCGGGCGGAGCGCGGCCTTCGCGGCGCAGACCGCGGCGCTGCGGCGGCTGCCCGACGAGGTGCGAGCGGCGCTGCCGGCCATCGCGGCGGCCGGCGGGCGCTCCGGCCCGCTCGCCGGGATGCGCACGGCGCTGTCGCTGCTGGGCGCGGCCAAGGGCTTCCGGCCCGTGTACGACATCGATGCCGACCGGCGCAGGCTGGACACCCTGGAGGCGGCCGCGGCCGTACCCACGCTGCTCACCGCGCTGCACCGGCTGGGGAAGGGGCTCGAGCCGGTGGAGCCGCGCGAGGACCTGTCCTACGCGGCCAACTACCTGTACATGTTGACCGGTTCGGTGCCGACCGAGCAGCACGCACGGGCGATCGAGCAATACCTGATCTCAACCATTGACCACGGATTCAATGCGTCAACGTTCACGGCTCGGGTCATCGCGTCGACGGGTGCGGATGTGGCGGCGTGCCTCGTCGGTGCGGTGGCGGCGCTGTCGGGGCCGTTGCACGGGGGCGCGCCCAGTCGGGCGCTGGACACTCTGGACGCGATCGGCACCCCGGACCGTATCGACTCCTGGGTGCGGCAGCGGGTGCTCGCAGGTGAGCGCATCATGGGCTTCGGGCACGCGATCTACCGCACGGAGGACCCGCGGTCACGGATGCTGCGCGAGGTCGCCCAGGAGTTCGGCGGTCCGCGGGTGGACTTCGCCGTGGAGGTCGAGCGGCACGTCGAGGCGATCCTGGCGGAGCTGAAGCCCGGCCGTGAACTCCACACCAACGTCGAGTACTACGCGGGTGTGGTCATGGAACTCTGCGGCCTGCCCAGGGAGATGTTCACACCGACGTTCGCCGCGGCGCGGGCGGTGGGCTGGAGCGCCAACGTCCTTGAGCAGGCGGAGGACACGAAGATCATCAGGCCGGTGGCGCGCTATGTGGGACCGGAGGCGCCGGCGCCAGTGCCTGCCTGAGCCGCGGGGGGGCGGGGGGGGGGGGGGGGGCGCGCGGGGGGGGGGGCCCCGGGGGCCCCGCCGGCCCCGCCCGCGGGGCGGCGCCCCAGGGGGCCCGGGGGGGCGCGGCCCCCGGGGCCGCGGCCCCCGGGGGCCCCCCGGCCGCCCCCGCCCCCCCGGGGGCGGGCCCCTCCGGGCCCCCCGCGGCGCCGTCCCGACGGGTACCTGACCCTTCGGCTCGACGGGCATCCGACGCGATCAGGCGTCAGGAATGTCGCCCTTGGCGTCGATGAGCGTCTTGCGCGTGACCACGACGATGCGCTCGTAGTCGGCCCTGGATGCGTCGCCGGGGAGCTTTCCGTCGAGTTCTTCCGTGACGTCGGTGCCGATCACAGCGAACCGGCCGTCGGACAGCTCGAAGATATCGGGGCAATTGGCACCAGTCGCACTTCCCCGCGCGCTGGGAGGGGTGCCAATCCGACGGATGATGTGGCTCACTGTTCTGGCGTTCCTTTTGATCTCGAGGCTTGGTGCGCACTGTAGCCTGCGGTGCGATGCGGCCCTGTGGGGCCGCGGCCTCGACAACCGGGCGGCGTGGAGCGGCGGTTCGGCGGTGGTCGACCCGGTTCGCGGGATGTGCAGTAGTCAACCTTGTTGGTACCTGGGGAAACGCGCCGGTTTATGGGTTCGTTACCGCCCAGCCGTGTGATGCCTTCCGGAGAGTGATCCGGAGGTACGGCGCTTACGGCAGAGCTCCGCACTATTCGCTCGGCGGTTCCCCGACCACCCACCACTCGTCGGTGTCCGCCTCCTCCAACTGCGCGAGAAGATCGTCGACCATGCGTCCGAGCCTGGCCTCCTCCGAGGAGCCGACGAGCGTCGCCCGATGCGGGAGGGAGGCGTACCAGTACTCCCTGAAGACGGGGTTCTGAAGCATGCTCCGGGCGAAGCCGAAGAACTCCTCCCGGCTCATGTTGCCCATGCGGTAGTAGCACAGGGCGTTCGTGTAGAGGGCGTTGGCGAAGAGGAACTGGCGGAGTTTCCTGGGCGAGACGGTCCCGTCGTACGCGTCCAGCACCTCGGCCAGCTCCGGGTCGTCCATCGCCTTGCTCAGCAACTCCCAGTGCAGGCGCTGCTGGTGGGCGAAGTTGGTCCGGCGCTGTGACTGTGCGGCCTCCTCAAGGTGCTCGATCCGTGCACGCAACGCGTGGTACGTGGGCCACCGCGCGGCCATGGCGAGCGCGGCGCCCGCCGCCAGGACGATCCCTGCCGAGGCGGTGGCGCCCAGCCCCCGAAAGCTCAAATTCCGTGTGCTCATGTCAACCCCCGATTCAGGCGGCCGTCCGCCGGTCGTCGGTACGCGGGTCGACTGGAGGGGACCGGCGAGCGGTGGGCGGCGCTTGCCGTCTCCCAGAGTGCCGAGCGGCTCTGATCGGCGGGGAGGCGGAGAGGAGGCGCACGGAGGGAAGCGAGGGTCGCACAAACCGGCGCCATGACCAACGTCTGCCCCGCGAGTGCTGCTAACAATCGTTCACTTCGTCGCGATTCCCACGGCTCGTATCCTGGGGCGGCATCCCATCCTCGTACGTGTGCCGGGAACGCGAGCCGGTGCACGCGTCGGCGTGAGAGAGGTCGCACGGTGAGCCTGCCGAGCCCGAAACCGCAGCAGATCCCGGTCGTCGTCCTGGCCGGATTCCTCGGCTCGGGAAAGACCACACTCCTCAACCACCTCCTGCACCGCAGCGGAGGCAGCCGTATCGGCGCCGTCGTCAACGACTTCGGGGCCATCGAGATCGACGCGATGGCCGTGGCGGGAGCGCTCGGCGACTCGACGGTCTCGCTCGGCAACGGGTGTCTGTGCTGTGCCGTGGACGCGAGCGAGCTGGACCAGTACCTGGAACGGCTCGCGGAGCCCTCCCTCGGCATCGACGTCATCGTCATCGAGGCGAGCGGGCTCGCCGAGCCGCAGGAACTCGTGCGGATGGTGCTCGCCAGCGAGCATCCGGGGATCGTGTACGGCGGGCTGGTCGAGGTCGTCGACGCCGCCGAGTTCGACGCCACCCGGTCCAGGCATCCCGAGATCGACCGGCATCTCGCGCTGGCCGATCTCGTCGTGGTCAACAAGCTCGACCGGGCGGCGGACGGCGAACGCGTCCTCGGACTGGTCCGGTCCCTCGTCGATCGCGCCGCCGTCGTCCCGGCCACCTACGGCCGGATCGACCCCGAGTTCCTCTTCGACTGCCGGCCGAGCGAGGAACGCATCGGGCAGCTGTCCTTCGACGACCTGCACGAGCACGGAGCGGACGACCACGCCGAGCACCTGCACTGCGCCTACGACAGCCTGTCGTTCGTCTCGCGGGAGCCCCTCGACCCGCGCCGGCTGATGGAGTTCCTCGACAGCCGGCCCGAAGGGCTGTACCGGATCAAGGGCTACGTCGACTTCGGGCCGTACGACCTCCGGAACCGCTACGCCGTCCATGCCGTCGGGCGGTTCCTGCGCTTCTACCCGGAGCCCTGGCCGGCCGGGAGTGATCGCCTCACCCAGCTGGTGCTCATCGGCTCCGGCATCGACGCCTCCGCCCTCGACAAGGAACTCGGCGCGTGCAGGAGCGACGCCCCGCACGCCGAAGAGCACGGCATGTGGGGCGTCCTGAGGTACGTACGGAACCCGGAGGAGGACCCGGCAGAACCTGCCTGAGTCCTCCGCCGGAGGGCTCTAGACCGGCCCCGCCACCACCGCCACCGTCTTCGCCAGGGACACACCCGAGCCGTCACGCCGCGGGTCCATCTCCGGGAGGTCGGCCGGGGTGCCGTTCTTCTGCGCCGCGAGGGCCGGGGCCGGACCCGCCCAGGCCAGGGACAGGCAGTCCTCGCCCTTCAGGAACCGCTGGCAGCGGACGCCGCCGGTGGCGCGGCCCTTGCGCGGATACTGGTCGAACGGGGTCATCTTGGCCGTCGTCTGCACGGAGTCGTCCAGCGTGCCCCGCGAGCCGGCGACGGTGAAGACCACGGCGTCCACGGCCGGGTCCATCGCCGTGAAGGAGATGACCTTCGCGCCCTCGGAGAGCTTGATGCCGGCCACACCGCCGGCCGGGCGGCCCTGCGGTCGGACCTGGGACGCCTGGAAGCGCAGCAACTGGGCGTCGTCGGTGATGAAGACCAGATCCTCCTCGCCGGTGCGCAACTCGACCGCGCCGACGATCCGGTCACCCTCCCTGAGGGTGATCACCTCCAGCTCCTCCCTGTTGGACGGATAGTCCGGCACCACGCGCTTGACCACGCCCTGTTCCGTGCCGAGCGCCAGGCCCGGCGACGACTCGTCGAGCGTCGTCAGACAGACCACCATCTCGTCGTCCTCCAGGGAGACGAACTCCGCCAGCGGGGCGCCTCCCGCGAGGTTCGGCGTCGCCATCGACTCCGGGAGCTGGGGCAGGTCGATCACGTTCAGCCGCAGCAGCCGACCCGTCGAGGTCACCGCGCCCACCTCGCCGCGGGCGGTGGCCGGCACCGCCGAGACGATCACGTCGTGCTTCACGCGCTTGGCGCCGGCGTCCTCCGCGAACGGCTCGCCGTTCGCCGTACGGGCCAGCAGACCCGTCGAGGACAGCAGCACCCGGCACGGGTCGTCGGCCACCTGGAGCGGCACGACGGCGACCGGGGCACCACCCGACTCCAGCAGGACCGTACGCCGGTCGGTGCCGAACTTCTTGGCGACGGTGGCCAGTTCGGAGGAGACCAGCTTGCGCAGCTCGGCGTCCGAGTCGAGGATCCGGGTCAGTTCCTCGATCTCCGCGTTGAGCCGGTCCTTCTCCGCCTCCAGCTCGATGCGGTCGAACTTGGTCAGGCGGCGCAGCGGCGTGTCGAGGATGTACTGCGTCTGCACCTCGCTCAGCGAGAACTGCTCCATCAGGCGCTGCTTGGCCTGCGCGGAGTTCTCGCTGGAGCGGATCAGACGGATGACCTCGTCGATGTCCAGCAGGGCCGTCAGCAGGCCCTCGACCAGATGCAGCCGGTCGCGCTTCTTGCCGCGGCGGAACTCCGAACGCCGCCGCACGACGGTGAAGCGGTGGTCGAGATAGACCTCCAGCAGCTCCTTCAGGCCCAGCGTGAGCGGCTGGCCGTCGACCAGGGCGACGTTGTTGATGCCGAAGGACTCCTCCATCGGCGTCAGCTTGTACAGCTGCTCCAGTACCGCCTCCGGCACGAAGCCGTTCTTGATCTCGATGACCAGGCGCAGGCCGTGCGCGCGGTCGGTGAGGTCCTTGACGTCGGCGATGCCCTGGAGCTTCTTCGAACCGACCAGGTCCTTGATCTTGGCGATCACCTTCTCCGGGCCGACCGTGAAGGGCAGCTCCGTCACGACGAGGCCCTTGCGGCGCGCCGTCACGTTGTCCACGGACACCGTCGCGCGCATCTTGAACGTGCCACGGCCCGTCTCGTACGCGTCCCGGATGCCGGAGAGGCCGACGATGCGGCCGCCGGTGGGCAGGTCGGGGCCCGGGACGTGCTTCATCAGGGCATCGAGATCCGCGTTCGGGTGCCTGATCAGGTGGCGGGCGGCGGCGATCACCTCGCGCAGGTTGTGCGGCGGCATGTTCGTGGCCATACCGACCGCGATGCCCGAGGCGCCGTTGACCAGGAGGTTCGGGAAGGCGGCCGGCAACGCCACCGGTTCCTGCTCCTGGCCGTCGTAATTGGGGTTGAAGTCGACGGTGTCCTCGTCGATCGACTCCGTCATCAGGCTCGTGGCCTCGGCCATCCGGCATTCGGTGTACCGCATGGCGGCCGGCGGGTCGTCGTTGCCCAGCGAGCCGAAGTTGCCGTGGCCGTCGACCAGGGGGACACGCATCGAGAAGGGCTGGGCCATGCGCACGAGGGCGTCGTAGATCGACGTGTCGCCGTGCGGGTGCAGCTTGCCCATCACCTCGCCGACTACACGGGCGCACTTGACGTACCCGCGCTCGGGGCGCAGGCCCATCTCGTTCATCTGGTAGACGATGCGGCGGTGCACCGGCTTGAGACCGTCGCGCGCGTCGGGCAGGGCGCGGGAGTAGATGACCGAGTACGCGTACTCGAGGAAGGAGCCCTGCATCTCGTCGACGACGTCGATGTCGAGGATTCTCTCCTCGTACGAGTCGTCGGGCGGCGGGGTCTTCGTGCTGCGGCGGGCCATCGCTGCCGGCTCCTTGCTGAAGCGTTGAACGAGATCTGACGCCGACCATTGTGGACCGCCGCACTGACAACCGGGACCAGGACCCGGTCTACGGCCTCCCCGGCAGGGGTTCGCACGCGGGCCGCGGGTGCCGCTCGCCGGACCGCGGCGGCGGCCGGGACCCCGTCTCAGGACTGCCGCGGACCGGCCTGTCCGAGGTCTTTCGCCCGCCGCCCGCCCGGCTCCGGGCCGCCTGCCGTGCGCCGAGATCACCGCGCGCGGAACGCCGCGGTGCCGGGCCCCCGGCCAGGCACGCTGTCACCACCGCACACCGCCCCCGGCCGCTTCCCCCTCTCGCTCTGCGCGTACGCCCCCCGGGAACTTCACCAGGGCCCCGCACGCTTGCATACAGTGGCAGGACTCGCCAGGAAAAACCGCGGTTTGAACGACCGCGCCGCGATCGAAGGGACGTACATGCCCATGGGTCACACGGCCACAGCCCAGGCAGGCTCCGGGGGCCTGACAGCGACCGAGCACCGCCTGGCCAACGGCCTGCGCGTGGTGCTCTCCGAGGACCACCTGACCCCGGTCGCGGCGGTGTGCCTCTGGTACGACGTGGGCTCGCGCCACGAAGTCAAGGGGCGTACCGGCCTGGCTCACCTTTTCGAGCACCTGATGTTCCAGGGTTCCGCCCAGGTGAAGGGCAACGGCCACTTCGAGCTCGTCCAGGGCGCGGGCGGCTCGCTGAACGGCACCACCAGCTTCGAGCGGACCAACTACTTCGAGACCATGCCCGCCCACCAGCTGGAGCTCGCCCTCTGGCTGGAGGCCGACCGCATGGGCTCCCTGCTGGCCGCGCTCGACGACGAGTCGATGGAGAACCAGCGGGACGTCGTCAAGAACGAGCGCCGGCAGCGCTACGACAACGTTCCCTACGGCACCGCCTTCGAGAAGCTGACCGCCCTCGCCTACCCGGAGGGCCACCCCTACCACCACACCCCGATCGGCTCGATGGCCGACCTGGACGCGGCCACCCTGGAGGACGCGCGCGCGTTCTTCCGCACCTATTACGCGCCGAACAACGCCGTGCTCTCCGTCGTCGGTGACATCGACCCGGAGCAGACCCTGGCCTGGATCGAGAAGTACTTCGGCTCCATCCCCGGCCACGACGGCAAGCCCGCGCCCCAGGACGGCACGCTGGCGGAGATCATCGGCGAGCAGCTGCGTGAGGTCGTCGAGGAGGAGGTCCCGGCGCGCGCCCTGATGGCCGCCTACCGGCTGCCGCACGACGGCACGCGCGCGTGCGACGCGGCCGACCTGGCCCTCACCGTCCTCGGGGGCGGCGAGTCCTCCCGCCTGTACAACCGCCTCGTGCGGCGGGACCGTACGGCCGTGGCGGCCGGCTTCGGCCTGCTGCGGCTGGCCGGGGCGCCCTCCCTGGGGTGGCTGGACGTGAAGACGTCCGGTGACGTGGAGGTCCCGGTCATCGAGTCCGCCATCGACGAGGAGCTCGCCCGGTTCGCCGAGGAGGGCCCCACGGCCGAGGAGATGGAGCGCGCCCAGGCCCAGCTGGAGCGCGAGTGGCTGGACCGGCTCGGCACGGTCGCCGGCCGCGCCGACGAACTGTGCCGGTACGCCGTCCTGTTCGGCGACCCGCAGCTCGCCCTGACCGCCGTGCAGCGCGTGCTGGACGTGACGGCCGAGGAGGTCCAGGAGGTCGCCAAGGCCCGCCTGCGGCCCGACAACCGCGCGGTGCTCGTCTACGAGCCGACCGCCCCGGCCGACCCCGAGGCCGAGGCCGCGGAAGGCACCGAAGACCCGGAATCCGCGGCGACCGTGGAAGCCACCGACGAGAACGAGGAGGTGGCGAAGTGACCGAGCTCGCCACGATGCAGTTCCACTCCCAGCCGCACGGGGGCGAGCCGAAGCCCTGGGCCTTCCCGGCCCCCGCGCGCGGCACGCTCGGCAACGGCCTGACGGTGCTGCGCTGCCACCGCCCCGGCCAGCAGGTCGTCGCCGTGGAGGTGCTGCTGGACGCGCCCCTGGACGCCGAGCCGGCCGGCCTCGACGGCGTGGCCACGATCATGGCCCGGGCCTTCTCCGAGGGCACCGACAAGCACTCCGCCGAGGAGTTCGCCGCCGAGCTGGAGCGCGCCGGCGCCACCCTCGACGCACACGCCGACCACCCCGGCGTCCGGCTCAGCCTGGAGGTGCCGGCCTCCAGGCTCGCCAAGGGGCTCGGGCTGATCGCCGATGCCCTCCGCGCGCCCGCGTTCGCCGACAGCGAGGTCGAGCGGCTGGTCCGCAACCGCCTCGACGAGATCCCGCACGAGCTGGCCAACCCCGGCCGCCGTGCCGCCAAGGAGCTCTCCAAGGAGCTGTTCCCGAAGGGCTCGCGCATGTCGCGGCCCCGCCAGGGCACCGAGGAGACGGTCGCCGCGATCGACTCCGGCGCCGTGCGCGCCTTCTTCGAGAGGCACGTCAGGCCCGCCACGGCCACCGTCGTGGTCGTCGGCGATCTCACCGGCATCGACCTCGACGACCTGCTCGGCGACACGCTGGGCTCCTGGACCGGCTCCGTGGCCGAGCCGCGCCCGGTGCCGCCGGTGACCGCCGACGACACGGGCCGGGTCGTCATCGTGGACCGCCCCGGCGCCGTCCAGACGCAGCTGCTGATCGGCCGGATCGGCCCGGACCGGCACGACCGCGTGTGGCCCGCGCAGGTGCTCGGCACGTACTGCCTCGGCGGCACCCTCACCTCCCGCCTGGACCGCGTGCTGCGCGAGGAGAAGGGCTACACCTATGGGGTGCGGGCCTTCGGCCAGGTCCTGAGGTCCGCCCCGGACGGGACCGGTGCCGCGATGCTCGCCATCAGCGGCTCCGTGGACACCCCCAACACCGGCCCGGCCCTCCAGGACCTCTGGACGGTGCTGCGCACCCTCGCCGCCGACGGACTGACCGACGCCGAGCGGGACGTCGCCGTGCAGAACCTGGTCGGCGTCGCGCCGCTGAAGTACGAGACCGCGGCGGCCGTCGCGAGCACGCTGGCCGACCAGGTCGAGCAGCACCTGCCCGACGACTACCAGGCCACGCTGTACCGGCAGCTCGCCGCGACCGGCACCGTGGAGGCCACCGCGGCGGCCGTCAGCGCCTTCCCGGTGGACCGGCTCGTGACCGTCCTCGTCGGCGACGCGGCGCAGATCAAGGGCCCGGTCGAGGCCCTGGGGATCGGCGAAGTCTCGGTCGTCACCGCCGAGTAGGAGCACGCGGCGCAGGGGCCCTGGTTGTCTTCTAAGGCACCAGGGCTCCTTTATGCCCGAATTGATGCGGAGGTTGCCTGTCTGCCCTGTGGGATGCGCTACAAAAACGGGGATCCGTTTGGGAATTGAAAGTGGCCCCGCTTAGGTTCGTCCGGGCTGTTCGTCAGGCAGTGCGCCGCACCCGCGGCACCGGACAGTCATCGCCGAGTCCCCGTACGGCGCGAGCCAGGGGAGCCGGGGACCCAACCGCAGTCCCTGGGGTGAATCGGACGCCCGCGCGAGCCGCGAGGGGGTCCGTAGGAGACCTTCCTGCTCCGAACCCGTCAGCTAACCCGGTAGGCGAGAAGGAAGGAAAGGACCAGCCACTCCATGGCGTTCACCCGCGCCACCGGGAAGCATCGTCGTCCCAGCCGGATGCAGCGCGGCACCGCCCGCGCGGCGGGCGTCGCGGCCCTCGCCACCACCGGTGTCATCGGCACCGTGGCCGCCCCGGCCTTCGCCACCGAGCCCGCCGTCGAGCAGACCGGCCTCACCCCAGTCGTCACCATGGGCGACAGCGTGGCCCAGCAGGTAGACGCTCAGGCCGTCGCCCAGAAGCAGGCCGCCGAGGAGGCCGCCGCCAAGAAGAAGGCCGAGGAGGCCGCCCGCAAGCGGGCCGCCGAGGCGGCCAAGGAGGCCAAGGAGGCAGCGGAGAAGGCCCGTGAGGCCAAGGAGCGCGCCGCCCGCGAGGCCGAGCGCAAGCGCCTCAACACCTTCGTGCCCCCGATCTCCGGCTCGTACGTCTCCACCGGCTACAAGTCCGGCGGCGCCGTCTGGTCCTCCGGCAGCCACACCGGCGTCGACTTCCACGCCGCCAGCGGCACCGCCGTCCACGCCGTCGGCATGGGCACGGTCGTCGAGGCCGGCTGGGGCGGTGCCTACGGCAACCAGGTCGTGATCAAGATGAACGACGGCACGTACACCCAGTACGGCCACCTGTCGTCCATCGGCGTCTCGGTGGGCCAGCAGGTCACTCCCGGCCAGCAGATCGGCCTGTCCGGCGCGACCGGCAACGTCACCGGCGCGCACCTGCACTTCGAGGCCCGTACGAGCCCCGAGTACGGCTCCGACATCGACCCCGTCGCCTACCTCCGCTCGCACGGCGTGAACGTCTGACGGCGTACCACTTCGCATCCCGAGGCCCCGGCTCCCCGAGCCGGGGCTTTCGGCGTTCGTGACGCCCGGCTGTCCAAAAAATATCCATGGATTCCGGTCCGCCGTCGGAAATTCCGGCTCATTGCAATAGAGTCACGGAACACGCGTCACTCGTCGACGTTTCACGGGGATTAAACGGAGGTCGGTCATGCGCATTCCCGCGCACTCGGTGTGCACGGCCATCCGGGACGACATCGTCGCGGGTGTCTACGAGCGGGGCAGCCGGCTGACCGAGGAACTCCTCGCCCGCCGCTACGGCGTCTCGCGCGTCCCCGTCCGGGAGGCCCTGCGCACTCTGGAGGCCGAGGGCTTCGTGGTGACCCGGCGGCACGCGGGCGCGTGCGTCGCCGAACCGACCGAGCAGGAGGCCGCCGACCTGCTGGAGATGCGGATGCTGCTGGAGCCGCTCGGCGCCGCCCGCGCCGCCCAGCGCCGCACCGAGGCCCATCTGAAGGTCCTGCGCGGCCTGGTCAGGCTCGGCCAGGAGCGGGCCCGCCGGGGCAACAGCGACGACCTGCGCTCTCTGGGCGGTTGGTTCCACGAGACGCTCGCGCAGGCCTCCGGCAGCCCCGCGCTGACCTCGATGCTCACCCAGCTCCGCCACAAGATCGCCTGGATGTACACCGTCGAGGCGCCGGCCGGTCCTGTGGAGTCCTGGACCGAGCACGGCGCGATCGTGGACGCGGTGGCGCGTGGTGACAGCGAGCGGGCGCGGGCGGTCACGGCGCTGCACGCCGAGCGCGCGACGGCCGCGCACCGGCTGCGTTTCGGCTCCGCCGGGGAGCGGGCCGAGCGTGTGAGGAACTCGCAACATCCCGTAAACACGGCGAGCCCGCGGCATTAACACGCGAGCCGTATACAAAGACCAGGTAATTCGCGGGGGATTATTTCTGCTGCCCGTGAACGGGAATTAAACGACCCGCGACCGGAAATGGCGAAGGGCTCGCCCGGTGAATTCGGACGAGCCCTTCAGGGTGCACCGGATCGGAGTGCACCGGATCAGGTGCGAAAGAATGCTCAGACGGTCTCGGGCAGTTCCTCGAGACCCGCGGAGACCAGCTTCGCCAGCCGGTCCAGGGCGGCGTCCGCGCCCTCGGCGTCGGAGGCGAGGACGATCTCCTCGCCGCCCTGGGCACCGAGGCCGAGGACGGCCAGCATGGAGGCCGCGTTGACGGGGTTGCCGTCTGCCTTGGCGATCGTCACCGGGACGCCTGCGGCCGTGGCGGCTCGGACGAAGATGGAGGCGGGGCGGGCGTGAAGGCCCTCGGCCCAGCCGACGTTGACGCGGCGCTCAGCCATGTGTTGCTGCCCTTCGGTTTTCAGGGTTGTCTAGACCAGTTTCCCATATCGTGAAGCTGCGCCGGAGCGGTCCTGACGTCCCGCCCCGGGGCGTCAGTCGGATCGCGGCCTCGACCCGACTGACGCCCTCCACAGACTGCCTCGCGCCGTTGTCGGACGCTAGGGCCTGTCGTTTGGGTCACGCCGCAGACGCGGGGTCCGAGCAGAACAGTCGCTTCCCTGCGACCTGATCCAAATGACAGACCCTAGCCGTACTCTGGGGCCCATGCAGACCTCGCCGGACCGGCACGAGTATCCCGCCCACTGGGAAGCCGACGTGGTGCTGCGCGACGGGGGTACCGCGCGCATCCGGCCCATCACCGTTGATGACGCCGAGCGCCTGGTCAGCTTCTACGAGCAGGTCTCCGACGAGTCGAAGTACTACCGCTTCTTCGCGCCGTACCCTCGCCTGTCCGCCAAGGACGTCCACCGCTTCACGCACCACGACTTTGTGGACCGGGTGGGACTCGCGGCCACGGTGGGCGGCGAGTTCATCGCCACCGTACGCTACGACCGGATCGGCGCGGACGGAACGCCCGCGTCCGCACCTGCCGACGAGGCCGAGGTCGCTTTCTTGGTGCAGGACGCCCACCAGGGCCGTGGCGTCGCCTCCGCTCTCCTGGAACACATCGCCGCCGTCGCCCGCGAGCGCGGCATCCGCCGTTTCGCCGCCGAGGTGCTGCCCGCCAACAGCAAGATGATCAAGGTGTTCACGGACGCCGGGTACACCCAGAAGCGCAGCTTCGAGGACGGCGTCGTCCGTCTGGAGTTCGACCTCGAACCCACCGACCGCTCCCTCGCCGTGCAGTACGCGCGCGAGCACCGTGCCGAGGCGCGGTCCGTGCAGCGGCTGCTCGCGCCCGGCTCGGTCGCCGTCATCGGCGCCGGGCGCTCGCCGGGCGGCGTGGGCCGAAGCGTCCTCGGCAACATCCGCGACGCCGGGTTCACCGGCCGCCTCCACGCCGTGAACAAGGCACTCCCCGAGGGACAGAAGGAGCTCGACGGGGTGCCCGCCCACCGCTCGGTGCGGGACATCGACGGCCCCGTAGACCTCGCGGTCGTCGCCGTGCCGGCCGCACACGTCCCCGAGGTCGTCACCGAGTGCGGCGAACACGGCGTGCAGGGGCTGGTCGTGGTCTCGGCCGGATACGCCGAGAGCGGCACCGAGGGACGCGAACGCCAGCGCGCCCTCGTGCGGCAGGCGCGCACATACGGCATGCGGATCATCGGGCCGAACGCCTTCGGCATCATCAACACCTCCCCGCGGGTACGGCTCAACGCCTCCCTCGCCCCCGAGACGCCGCGCCCAGGCCGGATCGGCCTGTTCGCCCAGTCCGGCGCCATCGGCATCGCCCTGCTGTCCCGGCTGCACCGGCGCGGCGGCGGCGTCACGGGCGTGACCGGCGTCTCCACCTTCGTCTCCTCCGGCAACCGGGCCGACGTCTCCGGCAACGACGTCCTCCAGTACTGGTACGAGGACCCCGACACCGACGTCGTCCTCATGTACCTGGAGTCCATCGGCAACCCCCGCAAGTTCACCCGCCTCGCCCGCCGCACCGCCGCCGCGAAGCCGCTGGTCGTGGTCCAGGGCGCCCGGCACGCAGCGGCTCCCCAGGGGCATGCCGTACGGGCGACCCGGCTGCCGCACGCGACCGTCTCGGCGCTGCTGAGGCAGGCCGGCGTCATCCGGGTCGACACCATCACCGAGCTGGTGGACGCCGGGCTGCTCCTCGCCCGCCAGCCGCTGCCGGCCGGGCCCCGGGTGGCGATCCTCGGCAACTCCGAGTCGCTCGGCCTGCTCACGTACGACGCGTGTCTCGCCGAGGGGCTGCGACCGCACCCCCCGCAGGACCTGACCACGGCGGCCTCCGCCGCGGACTTCCACACGGCCCTGTCGCGGGCGCTGGCCGACGACCGGTGCGACGCGGTGATCGTCACCGCCATACCGGCGGTGGGGGAGGGCTCGGTCGCGGACGCGGCTCTCGCCGACGCGCTGCGCTCCGCGGCTGCCGCCGCCCCGGCCAAGCCGGTCCTGGTGGTGCACGTGGAGCTGGGCGGCCTGGCAGAGGCCCTCTCGGCGGCGGCGAGCACGGCACCGCAGGCCGACGCGGACAACGGGCCACAAACCCGCCCCGACAGCCCTCAGGTCACCCCCCGCCCGACGCCTCCCGGGGAACCCTCTGAGGACTCCCACCTCATTCCCGCCTACCCCGCCGCCGAACGCGCCGTCCGTGCCCTGGCGCAGGCCGTCACCTACGCGCAGTGGCGGCGCGACGCCGCCGACCCCGGCAAGGTGCCCGAGTACGAGGACATCGACCAGAAGGGCGCCGCCGCGCTGATCGACGGGCTCCTCGCGCGCGGGCAGGGACTCACGCTCGGCACGGAGGAGACCTGCGACCTGCTCGGCCACTACGGCATCCACGTCCACCGCGCCCTGCCCGCCCCGACCCCCGACGCCGCCGCCGAGGCCGCCCGCACCCTCGGCTACCCCGTCGCCCTCAAGGCCACCGCCCCGCACCTGCGGCACCGCGCCGACCTGGGCGGCGTACGCCTCGACCTCGCGGACGAGGACCAACTGCGGCGGTCGTACACCGAGTTGACCGAGCTGTTCGGAGCGCCCGAGGAGCTGCGCCCCGTCGTGCAGCGGATGGCGCCGCGCGGCGTGGACGTCGTCGTACGGGCCGTCATCGATCCCGCGGCCGGAGCCGTGCTCTCCTTCGGGCTCGCCGGGGCCGCCTCGCAGTTGCTCGGGGACACGGCCCACCGGCTGATCCCCGTCACCGACAAGGAGGCGACCTCGCTGGTGCGCTCGATCCGCACCGCCCCCCTGCTGTTCGGCTGGCGCGGCTCCGCACCGGCCGACACCCGCGCCCTTGAGGAGTTGCTGCTGCGGGTGTCCCGGCTGGTCGACGACCACCCCGAGGTCGTCGCGGTCACCCTGGAGCCGGTCGTCGTCGCCTCGCACGGCCTGAGCGTCCTGGGCGCCTCCGTCCGCCTCGCGCCGCCGCCCGCCCGCGACGACCTCGGCCCGCGGACGCTCCCCGCGTACTGACAGGGGGCGAGCGGTGCCTCGCAGTCAGTCGTCCCCCGTAGGATGGGCGTCATGGCCAAGACCAGTACGACGACCCAGGGGCTGCGGGCGGCGATCGAGCGCAGCGGCTACTACCCGGCCCTCGTGGCCGAGGCGGTGGAGGCCGCCGTGGGCGGCGAGCCCATCCGGTCGTACCTGGTCCATCAGGAGACGACGTTCGACCAGAACGAGGTGCGGCGGCACGTGACGGTGCTCGTCCTCACCGACCACCGCTTCATCGTCAGCCACACCGACGAACAGGCCGCCGACGGCACCTCCCCGACGCCGTACGCCACGACGTCGACGGAGTCCGTGAAGCTGAGCCGTATCTCGTCGATCGTGGTCAGCCGAGTGGTCGCCAACCCGGAGTCGTACAAGCCGGGCACGCTGCCCCGCGAGGTCGTCCTCACCATCGGCTGGGGCGCCGTCTCCCGCATCGACCTGGAGCCGGCCGCCTGCGGCGACCCCAACTGCGAGGCGGACCACGGCTACACCGGCAACTCGACGGCGGACGATCTCAGCCTGCGCGTCAGCGAGGCCGGGGACGGACCGGAGACCGTGCGTCAGGCGCTCGCCTTCGCGCAGGCTCTCTCCGAGGCGACCGCGGACACCGCTCACTGATGGCACACCCCATGACGGCCTGGGACCACCACCCCGAACCGCTCACAGTCGCCTCCGCGCCGTCCCCCGAGTACGGCAGCGGCTCCCTCGCCGACCTGCTGCCCACGCTGGCCGCCGGCCTGGGCGTGCCGGGCATGACCGCCGCGATCTCCGAGCTGACCCCCGCCGACCGGAACTGCGTGTTCCTGATCGACGGCCTCGGCTGGGAACAGCTCAAGGCGCACCCCGCGGACGCCCCCTTCATGACGTCCCTGCTCGCCACCTCGCGCGGCGGCACCGGACGTCCCCTCACCGCCGGCTACCCGGCGACCACGGCCACCTCCCTGGCCTCCGTCGGCACCGGCCTGCCGCCCGGCGCGCACGGCCTGCCCGGCTACACCGTGCGCAACCCGGACACCGGCGAGCTGATGAACCAGCTGCGCTGGCAGCCGTGGACCCCGCCCGGCCCCTGGCAGCCGTACCCGACGGTCTTCCAGCTGGCCCACGAGGCGGGCGTGCACGCCGCGCAGGTGTCGTCCCCGACCTTCGAGAACACCCCGCTGACCAGGGTCGCGCTCAGCGGTGGAAGGTTCCTCGGGCGGCTGACCGGCGAGGACCGTATGGACCTGGCGGCCGAGCAACTGGCCGCGGGCGACCGCTCCCTGGTCTACACGTACTTCGCCGAGGTCGACGGCGCCGGTCACCGCTTCGGCGTCGACTCCGACACCTGGCGCGGCCAGCTCATGTACGCCGACCGCCTGGTCCAGCGCCTGGCCGAGCAACTGCCACCGCGCAGCGCCCTCTACATCACCGCCGACCACGGCATGATCGACGTGCCGTTCGACGAGGAACACCGCATCGACTTCGACGAGGACTGGGAGCTGAGCGCCGGAGTCGCCCTGCTCGGCGGCGAGGGCCGCGCCCGGCACGTCTACGCGGTGCCCGGCGCCACGAACGACGTCCTGACCTGCTGGCGCGAGGTGCTCGGCGAGCAGTTCTGGGTGGCCTCCCGCGACGAGGCCATCGCGGCGGGCTGGTTCGGCCCGAAGATCGACGAACGGGTGTACGGCCGGATCGGCGACGTGGTCGCCGCCGCGCGCGACGACGTCCTGCTCATCGCCTCCGAGCGGGAGCCGAAGGAGTCGGCGATGGTCGGCAACCACGGTTCGATGACCCCCGCCGAGCAGCTGGTCCCGCTGCTCGAAGTACGCTCCTGAAGCCCCACCCCGATTCCTCCGCCTGACCTCTCCCGCCGAAAGGTGCTCAACTCGACATGCCCGAGCTGGTGTTCTTCTCCGGAACGATGGACTGCGGGAAGTCGACGCTGGCTCTCCAGATCGAGCACAACCGCTCCGCGCGAGGCCTCCAGGGCATGATCTTCTCGCGCGACGACCGCGCCGGCGAGGGCAAGCTGTCCTCCCGCCTCGGCCTGGTCACCGACGCGGTGGAGGTCGAGGACGGCCAGGACCTCTACGCCTACCTCGTCGACCACCTCTCGCAGGGCGGCCGCGCGGACTACGTGATCGCCGACGAGGCACAGTTCCTCGCGCCGGAGCAGATCGACCAACTCGCGCGTGTGGTCGACGACCTGGGCCTCGACGTCTACGCCTTCGGCATCACGACCGACTTCCGCTCCAAGCTGTTCCCCGGCTCCCAGCGGCTGGTGGAACTGGCCGACCGGGTCGAGGTGCTCCAGGTCGAGGCCCTGTGCTGGTGCGGCGCCCGGGCCACGCACAACGCCCGCACGGTAGGCGGCGTCATGGTCGTCGAGGGCGCCCAGGTGGTCGTCGGAGACGTCACCCGCTCCGCCGACGAGATCGGCTACGAGGTCCTGTGCCGCCGCCACCACAGGCGCCGCATGACCTCGGCGACGGCCCGCGCGGCGGCCCTGTCCCCGGACGTGCTGCCGGTGTCGTCCTCCTGACCATCGGCGGTGTCGTGCTCCTGCCCACTCGGCGGTGCGCTCCCGACCACCAGGTGGACCGTCAGCGCTGCCGTTGCAGCAGCGCGAACCGCGCCCCCTCCGGATCCGCCACCGCCGCCACCCGGCCGTGAGCGGTGTCGTGGGCCGGCTTCAGGACCTGCCCGCCCAGATGCACAAGGTGATCCAGGGCGTCGTCGACGTCCGCGACCTGGAAGTACGTCACCCAGTGCGGCCCTCGGTCGCGGAGCAGCGCCTGCCCCAGCCCGTGGACGCCGGCGACGGGCCGGCCGCCGAGGTGCAGGGTCACGTAGTCGAAGTCGGCGCAGACCACCGGCTCCTCCTCGTAGCCGAACACCGTCCGGTAGAACTTGGCGACACTCGCCGAATCGAAGGTCAGCAGCTCGTTCCAGGCGGGCGTGCCGGGGACGCCCGAGACGGCCGTGCCCAGGTGCGCGGCGGCCTGCCAGATGCCGAAGACCGCCCCCGAGGGATCGGAGCCGATCGCCAGGCGGCCGGCGTCGGCGGCGTCCAGCGGGCCCACGCCGATCGTGCCGCCGCAGCTGCGCACCGTCTCGGCGGTCCGGTCGGCGTTCTCCGAGGCGAAGTAGGGGGTCCACGCGATGGGCAGATGACGGTCCGGCGGCAACCGGCCGATGCCCGCCACCTCGTGCCCGTCGAGCAGCGCCCGTACGTACGGGCCGAGTTGCTGAGGGCCCGGCTGGAACTCCCAGCCGAACAGCGTTCCGTAGAACTCCTGGGTCGCGGCCGGCCCGTGCACCATCAGGCTCACCCAGCAGGGGGTGCCGGGCGTGTGCCGAGCGGGTGTGTCGCCGTGCGGACCGGCTGACTCCCGTGCGTCGGTCATCGTCACTCTCTTCTCGGCCTCGCGGTGGGCGTGCTCTGCGCAGCCCTCGTGGGTACGCCCCGCGGGGCGGCCCCTGTGCGGGAGAATGCCTGATGTGCGGGGCGCTGTCCCTTGCGGCGCGCTTGTCGCAGGTGTCGTTCAGCTGTACAACATGTGCTTGTTCCCGTACACCGCGTGATCGCCCTGTCCGGCCGAGCACAGTAGCCGGACACGGACGGCTCGGCCACCTCTGTGCGCGAGGATGGAGCCATGAACGCCATCATCTCCGCATCCGACCTCGCGAGCGACCTGACGGGCGCCAACCCGCCTGTCCTGCTCGATGTCCGCTGGCAGCTCACCGTGGCCAAGGCGTCCGGTGAGCCGCCGTACGACGGCCGGGCCGCGTACGAGGCAGGTCACCTTCCCGGGGCCGTCTTCGTCGACCTGGACCGGGAGTTGGCCTCGGCTCCGGGGGAGGGTGGCCGGCATCCGTTGCCCGACCTCGCGCGCTTCGGTGCCGCGATGCGCCGGGCGGGCGTCTCGTCCGGTAGGCCGGTGGTCGTCTACGACGGCGGCCAGGGCTGGGCGGCGGCCCGGGCGTGGTGGCTGCTGCGCTGGACGGCGCACCCCGACGTGCGGGTCCTCGACGGCGGGTTGCCGGCCTGGGAGGGGCCGTTGGAGAAGACCGTGCCGACACCGGCCGAGGGCGACTTCGTGCCCGAGCCGGGGGCGGCCGGTCTGCTCGACGCCGACGCCGCCGCGGAGTTGGCGCGGGCCGGGGTCCTGCTGGACGCGCGGGCGGGGGAGCGGTACCGGGGCGAGGTGGAGCCGATCGATCCGGTGGCCGGGCACATCCCGGGAGCGGTGTCCGCGCCCACCACGGAGAACGTGGGGGCGGACGGATGCTTCCTCCCCGCCGAGGAACTGCGCGCGCGTTTCAAGGGGCTTGGCGTGACCGAGGACGCGCGGGTCGGCGTGTACTGCGGGTCGGGGGTGTCCGCGGCCCACGAGGTCCTGGCGCTGGCGGTCGTCGGCATTCCGGCGGAGCTGTACGTGGGTTCGTGGTCGGAGTGGTCCTCGGACCCGGACCGGCCGGTGGCCGTGGGACCGGATCCCCAGTAACCCGACATGAGCGAGGGCCGCGCCCGGAAGGCGCGGCCCTCGCTCTCGTGTAGCCGTAGCCGATCCGGCTACTCCTGCTTCTTGCGCCGCGTCCCGAACACGATCTCGTCCCAGCTCGGGACGGCGGCTCTGCGGCCCGGTCGGACGCCGTCGGCCTCGGCCTGCCGGTCGGTGGCGCCGATGAGGCGGTCGCGGTGGCTGCCGACGGAGCGCGGCATGAGTACGTCCGCGTAGGCGGAACCGGCCGAGGCGGCGGGAGCCGGGGGCTCCTCCGCCTCCGGTTCGGCGACGGGCTCCTCCTCCTCGGGCTCCGGCGCCGGGCGCTCCGGCACCACCAGGTCGCCGCGGAAGCTCGGCACCGCCTCCAGCAGGCTGGTCAGCGAGTCCCGCTCATCCGGGCTCTCCTCCACCGGCTCGGACGCCTGCGCCGGAAGGCTGAGGCGCTCCCGGTCGCCGGAACGGTCCAGCGGCCGGTCGCGCGGCAGCCGGGCGATCCGCGGGACGAACGGGAAGCTGGGCTCGGGCGCGGCCAGGTCGTCGGACTCGCCGATGAGCATGCGCGCCTCGTCGTCGACGGCCTGGACGAGCCGCCGGGGCGGGTCGTACGTCCAGCTCGCCGAGTGCGGTTCGCCCGCGACGCAGTAGACCAGCAGGACTTCCCACGTGCCGTCGTCGCGACGCCACGAGTCCCACTGGACGGTGTCCTTCTCGGCACCACGCAGCAGCAGTCGCTCCTGCACGGCCTCGCCCAGCGGCGGACCGGCGTTCTCGCCGGGGCGGCGGACCGGGGTCTTGCGGGCCCGCTCGGCCATGAACGCACGCTCGGCGAGCACCGGACCCTCGAAGCGGCGGACCCGGTCGACGGGGATGCCTGCCATCTGCGCGACCTCTTCCGCGGTCGCGCCGGCACGTATACGCGCCTGGATGTCGCGGGGGCGGAGGTGGCTCTCCACCTCGATCTCGATCTGGCCGAGGCGAGGACGGTCGCCGCGCACGGCGGCGCGGAGCCGTTCGTCGATCGGAAGCGTGTACTCCGTGCTGTCCGCAGCCTTCAGCACCAGCCGTGTGCCGTCATTCGAGACGGCCACGACACGCAGTTCGGGCATGGGGACCTCCCGGGTGGTGCCTGCCGACGTCACGTGCGTCGCTGCTTCCGCTAGTCGAGTGTGGCCTGCCCGGGTGCAGCCTGCCACAACCTTGCCGAGTTGCCCGGCGTGTCGGGCGCGGGCCCTGGATCGCCGTTATGGCACGGTTACCTATTCGCAACGCTAAGTGACGAACTCTGTCACCCTGTGCAACTAGCCCCCCTCCCGGCGGTCCTTAAAGGCCCTGTACACCCTGACGGGAGACCGGACCCAGGGCTCGCAACAGTACTCCATTTGGGCCACGTGCGTGGATTGGCGCGCCGTCCAACTTCTGGCAAGGGGTCGGACTTGGCCGCCCTGTGCCCGCTTTTCGCGATCTTGAGCGTGGGGAACTTCACGAAACCCTCAGAAACGGAACTAACAGTTTCGGACAGGCGCCCCCTTCTTGTGCAGTTGAACGACCATGTGCCTCGTACTTCGGGGTCTACACACGCACCCCCAGTGCGTCGCCTACGCCCCCAGAACCCTCCGCAAGTAGTCGTTCTGGAACCGCCGATCAGGGTCGAGACGGTCCCGCAGTGCGGTGAACTCGGCGAAGCGCGGATACACCCGGGAGAAGTACTCGGCGTCCCTGGTGTGCACCTTGCCCCAGTGCGGGCGGCCCTCGTGGGCGGTGAAGATCCGTTCGGCCGCGGTGAAGTACCGCTGGTAGGGCGTGCCCTGGAACATATGGACGGCGATGTACGCGGTGTCCCGGCCCGAGGCGGTGGACAGCGTGATGTCGTCCGCCGGAGCGGTGCGCACCTCCACGGGGAAGCTGACCTTCAGTCCGGAGCGGTCGACCATCGTCCTCAACTCGCGCAGCACCTCGACGACGGCGGCGCGCGGAACGGCATACTCCATCTCCACGAAGCGCACCCGGCGCGGAGACGTGAAGACCTTGTAAGGGATATCGGTGTAGGTCCGCGCGGACAGCGCCTTGCTGGAGATCTGGGCGATCGCGGGGATCGTGGCGGGCACCGCGCGGCCGACCCAGTTGGCCACCTGGAAGACCCCGTTGGAGAGGAACTCGTCCTCGAACCAGCTCTGAAGCTGCGGCACCGGCTTCTCCGGGCCCGCGCTGCGGTTGTTGCGTTTGGTGTTGGTGTTCCCGGTGTGCGGGAACCAGTAGAACTCGAAGTGCTCGTTCTCGGCCCAGAGTTCCTCGAAGTCGGAGAGGACCCTGTCGAACGGCATCGGCTCCTCGCGTGCCGTGAGCAGGAAGACGGGCTCCACGGCGAAGGTGATCGCGGTGACGATGCCCAGGGCGCCGAGGCCGAGGCGGGCGGCCGCGAAGACCTCCGGGTTCTCCTTCTCGGAGCAGGTGAGGACCGAGCCGTCGGCGGTGACCAGTTCCAGACCCTTGATCTGGGCGGCGATCGAACCGGAGTCACGGCCCGTGCCGTGCGTGCCGGTACTGGTGGCTCCGGAGACCGTCTGCTCCATGATGTCGCCCATGTTCGTCAGCGACAGTCCCTCGCGCGCCAAGGCCACGTTGAGTCTCTTGAGCGGGGTGCCGGCCTCCACCGTGACGGTCATGGCCTCGCGATCAATGTCGCGTATGCCGGTCAACAGTTGAGGGCGGATCAACACACCGTCCGTCGCGGCTATGGACGTGAAGGAGTGCCCGCTGCCGACGGCCTTCACCTTCAGACCGTCCTCGGCGGCCCGCCGCACCGCGGCGGCCAGCTCGTCGACGGAGGCCGGGGTGACCTCCCGCGCGGGCCGCGCGGAGACGTTGCCGCCCCAGTTACGCCACGTGCCGTTCTTTCCGTTCGCTGTGCTGCTCAACGGAGCCTCCCCGACCCGTAGCCGGCCGCTTGAGCCGACGGAATCCGAGGAAACCCACCGCGACCGCGACGGCCCCGGCCACCGCCGGAACCCCGTACCCGGCACGCGCCCCGGCCGCGTCGATCACCCAGCCGGCCGCGGAGGAGCCGAGCGCGACCCCCACCGCGAGCCCGGTGCTCACCCAGGTCATGCCCTCGGTGAGCTGCGCGCGTGGTACGTGCTCTTCGATGAGGGACATCGTCGTGATCATCGTCGGAGCGATGGCCAGACCCGCAACGAACAGCGCCACGGCCAGAAACGGCAAGTTTCCGACCAGTAGGAGGGGGATCATACTCACGGCCATGGCGCACACGCCCAGCAGCCACCGGCGTTCCGGCGCCCCGGCGAAGTGCAGCAGTCCGAAAACCATGCCCGCCACGCAGGAACCGGCCGCGTACAGCGCGAGGACGATGCTCGCGGCGGCCTTGTGCCCCTCCTCGTCGGCGAAGGCCACGGTGACCACGTCGACCGCCCCGAAGATCGCCCCGGTCGCCACGAAGGTGGCCACCAGGACCTGAAGGCCCCGCGAGCGCATGGCCGTGCGCCCGCCACGGTGTTCGCGCGGATGCGGCTTCGGCTCGGTGGCGCGCTGCCCGGTCAGCCAGAAGACGCCGACGGCCAGGAAGCAGGCGGCGAGCAGCGGACCGGCCTCCGGGAACCAGGCCGTGGACAGGCCGATGGAGATGATCGGCCCGAAGATGAAGCACACCTCGTCCACCACGGACTCGAAGGAGTACGCGGTGTGCAGCTGCGGGGTGCCCCGGTACAAGGCCGCCCAGCGGGCCCGGATCATCGCGCCGACGCTCGGCACGCAGCCGATGCCGACGCACGCCACGTACAGCACCCAGTCCGGCCACCCGTGGTGCGCCGCGAACAGCAGGACGGCCGCCGCGGTGAGCGAGATCAGCGTCGCCGGCCGCAGCACCCGCCGCTGTCCGTACTGGTCCACCAGCCGCGAGACCTGCGGTCCGGCCACCGCCGCCGCCAGCGCGATGGTGGCCGACAGGGCGCCGGCCAAGCCGTACCGCCCGGTGAGCTGGGAGACCATCGTGACCACGCCGATGCCCATCATCGACAGCGGCATACGGCCGAGGAAGCCCGCGGCGGAGAAACCCTTGCTGCCGGGAGCGGAGAACAGGGCGCGGTAGGGGCTGGGCACGGGGTCTCCGAAAGGCTCAGTAAGCTGCGAACGCCGTCGACACAGATTACGCCTCGCGGTGTTCCGACGCACCCGTCAGGCCCGCCCGGGGTCGGCCGCCGCGCAGGCGTCACCCCGCCGTTTCCCGGCTGTCAGTGCAGGGTGGCAGGATCGACTCATGCCAGACGCGCGCGATGTCACCCCCTACGACGCCCTGCTCCTGCTCTCCTTCGGCGGCCCGGAAGGCCCGGACGACGTGGTCCCGTTCCTGGAGAACGTGACGCGTGGGCGCGGCATCCCCAAGGAACGCCTCAAGGAAGTCGGGCAGCACTACTTCCTGTTCGGCGGAGTCAGCCCCATCAACGACCAGAACCGGGCCCTGCTGGACGCCCTGCGCAAGGACTTCGCCGACCACGGCCTGGACCTGCCGGTCTACTGGGGCAACCGCAACTGGGCGCCGTATCTGACGGACACCCTGCGCGAGATGGTCCGCGACGGCCGGCGGCGCATCCTGGTCCTCGCCACCAGCGCCTACGCCTCCTACTCGGGCTGCCGGCAGTACCGCGAGAACCTCGCCGACTCGCTCGCGGCTCTGGAGGCCGAGGGGCTGGAGCTGCCGAAGGTCGACAAGCTGCGGCACTACTTCAACCACCCCGGCTTCCTGGAGCCCATGATCGACGGGGTGATCCGGTCCCTCGCCGAGCTGCCCGAGGACGTCCGGGACGGGGCGCACATCGCCTTCTCGACGCACTCGATCCCGACGGCCTCCGCCGACACCTCCGGCCCGGTCGAGGACCACGGCGACGGCGGCGCGTACGTGAAGCAGCACCTGGACGTGGCGAAGCTGATCGCGGACGCCGTCCGGGAGCGCACCGGCGTCGACCACCCCTGGCAGCTCGTCTACCAGTCCCGCTCGGGCGCCCCGCACATCCCGTGGCTGGAGCCCGACATCTGCGACCACCTTCAGGAGCGGCACGCGGCCGGTGTCCCGGCCGTGGTGATCGCCCCCATCGGGTTCGTCTCCGACCACATGGAGGTCCTCTACGACCTCGACACGGAGGCCAAGGCCAAGGCGGAGGAGCTGGGGCTGCCGATGCGCCGCTCGGCCACCGTCGGCGCCGACCCGAGGTTCGCCGCCGCGATCCGCGAGCTCGTCGTGGAGCGCGCCGCCGTCGAGCGCGGGCAGGAGATCACCCCCTGTGCCCTGGGCGCCCTCGGGCCGAGCCACCACCTGTGCCCGGTCGGCTGCTGCCCGGCCCGCGCCCCCCGCCCCGCCGCCGCGGGCGCCGACAGCACCTACGCGTGAGGAGCCCCGTGACCGACCCCCTGCACAAGGACCTGCTCGATCTCGCCCAGGAGGCCGCTCGCCGCGCGGGCGCGCTGCTGCGGGACGGGCGCCCGGCCGACCTCGCGGTGGCCGCGACCAAGTCCAGCCCCATCGACGTCGTCACGGAGATGGACATCGCGGCCGAGAAGCTGATCACCGGCCTGATCGCCGAGCGCCGCCCGGACGACGGCATCCTCGGCGAGGAGGGCGGCACCACCGACGGCACGAGCGGCGTCCGCTGGGTGATCGACCCGCTCGACGGCACGGTCAACTATCTCTACGGGCTGCCCACCTGGTCCGTCTCCATCGCCGCCGAGCAGGACGGCGAGACCGTCGTCGGGGTCGTCGCGGCCCCGATGCGCGGCGAGACCTTCCACGCGGTGCTCGGCGGCGGTGCCTGGGCCAGCGGGGCCTGGGACGGCGAGCGCAGGCTGGCCTGCCGTCCCGCGCCGCCCCTGGACCAGGCGCTGGTCTCGACGGGCTTCAACTACGTGGCCGAGGTCCGCGCCCACCAGGCCGAGGTCGCCCAGCGGCTGATCCCGCTGCTGCGCGACATCCGGCGCGGCGGTTCGGCGGCGGTCGACCTGTGCGACCTCGCCGCGGGACGCCTCGACGGCTACTACGAGCGCGGCCTGCACGCCTGGGACCTCGCGGCGGGCGACCTGATCGCCCGGGAGGCGGGCGCGCTGACCGGTGGACGCCCCGGAGAGCGGCCGTCGGGTGATCTCGCGGTCGCGGGGACCCCGGGCGTCTTCGAGCCCCTCCAGCGCCTGCTGGAGGACTTCGGGGCCTGGCACGACTGAGGGCGGCCCGGCCGTCATACGACGGCAGGCGGCACGCCGAACACCGAGTGAACAGGGCCGAGGGACGACGAAGCGGGCCCCGGCGCTGGATTCGCCGGGGCCCGCTCCGTACGGCCTGATCAGACGCTCGTCGCGCTGACCTCCACACCGTGCTCGGCGGCGAGACGGCGCAGGTCGTCGAGCTCGCCCTGCTCCACCTCGACGAGGAAGTCGTCGCCCTCGTCGCGAGCCCGGGACAGATCGGACTCGGTCGCCCTTATGCGCTGCAGAAGTCCTGCGGTGAATGCGTCCATGCTGCGCCCCCTCGTCCTGGGTCGTGGGTCGATGGCACGGGGGTGTGCCGTTCGGAAGGGACGATCACGTCTCCGGTGGATGCCCAGCGCCGCTCAGCTGGGCGGCGACGGTGCCGGACACCACGCCTGCCCTGCGGAAAGCGGGCTGATGCGACCGCATGGTGGTGCGGTACCAGCAGAGCGTGATCGTGGGATGTAAAGCCGTCCTCCCCAAGCTCCCTTCCGCGGAAACCTAACCGGAGGAGAAAATCTCTTATTCCGCCTCGGGCCCCGTCCCCGCACTCGCCTTACCTCCGACTTATGGCCGAAAAGGGCAGGATGGAGGGCAACACACCAACACACCGTCGAGGACCCCTGCCCGGCTGCGCCTGTACGGCGCTACGCGGGTGGACATGAGGAAGGACCAGGAACGTGCGCGTACTCGTCGTCGAGGACGAGCAACTGCTCGCCGATGCGGTGGCCACCGGACTGCGCCGGGAGGCCATGGCCGTCGACGTCGTGTACGACGGCGCGGCCGCCCTGGAGCGCATCGGTGTCAACGACTACGACGTGGTCGTTCTCGACCGCGACCTCCCGCTCGTCCACGGCGACGACGTCTGCCGCAAGATCGTCGAGCTCGGCATGCCCACGCGCGTGCTGATGCTCACGGCCTCCGGTGACGTCAGCGACCGGGTGGAGGGCCTGGAGATCGGCGCCGACGACTATCTGCCCAAGCCGTTCGCGTTCAGCGAGCTCATCGCGCGCGTGCGCGCCCTCGGCCGGCGCACCAGCGTGCCCCTGCCGCCGGTCCTGGAGCGCGCCGGGATCAAGCTCGACCCCAACCGCCGCGAGGTCTTCCGCGACGGCAGGGAGGTCCAGCTCGCGCCCAAGGAGTTCGCCGTCCTGGAGGTGCTGATGCGCAGCGAGGGCGCCGTCGTCTCGGCGGAGCAGCTGCTGGAGAAGGCCTGGGACGAGAACACCGACCCGTTCACGAACGTCGTGCGCGTGACGGTCATGACCCTGCGCCGCAAGCTCGGCGAGCCGCCCGTGATCGTCACGGTCCCCGGCTCCGGCTACCGGATCTGATACCCCGTGGCAGCGACTCCCGCGCCCCCGCAGGCACCCCCGAAGCCCACCTGGGACCCCAGAAGGCCCGCGCCGCCCTTGCCGTGGCTGCGCCCGACCATCCGCATACGGCTCACGCTGCTCTACGGCGGTATGTTCCTGATCGCCGGCATCCTGCTGCTGTCGATCATCTACCTGCTGGCCGCGCAGGCGCTGAACGTGGGCAGCGAGCTGCCGTTCAAGATCGTCGAGGGCAAGGTCACCAGCGACATCTGCAACCTGCCCGACCAGGCCTCGCCGGCCGAGTTCAACCACGCCATGAACCAGTGCGTCAACGAGCAGCGCCAGAACGCCCTGGACAATCTGCTCAGCCGCTCGCTCCTGGCCCTGCTCGGTCTGGCGGTCATCGCCTTCGCCTTCGGCTACGCCATGGCCGGCCGCGTCCTGTCGCCGCTGGGCCGGATCACCCGCACCGCGCGCGCGGTGGCGGGCTCCGACCTGTCCCGCCGGATCGAGCTGGACGGCCCGGACGACGAGCTGAAGGAGCTGGCGGACACCTTCGACGACATGCTGGAGCGGCTCCAGCGGGCCTTCACCGCCCAGCAGCGCTTCGTCGGCAACGCCTCGCACGAGCTGCGGACACCGCTGGCGATCAACCGCACGCTCCTCGAAGTGCACCTGTCCGACCCGAACGCACCGATGGAGCTCCAGCAGCTCGGCAAGACGCTGCTGGCCACCAACGAACGCAGCGAGCAGCTCGTCGAGGGCCTGCTGCTGCTCGCCCGCAGCGACAACCAGGTCGTCGAGCGGGGCCCGGTGGACCTCGCCGAGGTCGCCGGGCAGGCCATCGACCAGGTGCGAGGCGAGGCCGAGACCAAGGGCGTGCGGATCCGCGGCGAGCAGAAGCCCGCGGTCGTCCAGGGCAACGGCGTGCTGCTGGAGCGGATCGCGCTCAACCTGGTGCAGAACGCCGTGCGCTACAACGTGGCAGAGGGCGGCTGGGTCGAGGTCACCACCGAGGAGCAGCACGGCCAGGCCGTCCTGGTCGTCTCCAACACGGGTCCGGTCGTGCCGGCGTACGAGATCGACAACCTCTTCGAGCCGTTCCGGCGGCTGCGCACGGAGCGCACGGGCAGCGACAAGGGCGTCGGACTCGGTCTGTCCATCGTCCGGTCGGTGGCCCGGGCGCACGGCGGGCACATCTACGCACAGCCGCGCGAAGGGGGTGGGCTCGTGATGCGGGTCACGCTGCCCGTCTGAGATCATGTCGCCGATCAACTCGGCGGCAAACGGGGATGTTCGCTTTGCGCGGAATTTTCGAGATCTCCTCGCACGTGCCGCATGTGTGATCGATCACAGGGGCGCCTTTCCGGTCATCTACTCTCCGTGATCATGTGTCCTGTCGGAAAGTCGGGAAAGTACCGGTTTTCGGGGGTCTTGATCACGGGAAGTACACGGTGAGACGCCTTTGAAGTGCGGCATTCGGACCGTGTACGGTCCCCATCGCCATCCAAGCCGATCACTCGTGAGGAGTCCGGCTGGGTGTCGATTGAGTAACAGACCTTGATGTGAGGCAAAATCTCCGCCTCAGGTCGGGCACAAGTCCGGCCTCTCACGCGTTACGTGCGCTGGAGACACCGCAGACACCCAGAGGGGGAGAGCGACATGGCAACCGATTACGACACTCCACGCAAGACCGATGACGACGTTGACTCGGACAGCCTCGAAGAGCTGAAGGCTCGACGGAACGACAAGTCGGCCTCCGCAGTGGACGTCGACGAGTTCGAGGCCGCAGAGGGCCTCGAACTGCCCGGCGCCGATCTCTCGAACGAGGAGCTGGCAGTTCGAGTGCTCCCGAAGCAGCAGGACGAGTTCACCTGCATGAGCTGCTTCCTGGTGCACCACCGCAGCCAGCTGGCCCGGGAGAAGAACGGCCAGCCGATCTGCCGCGACTGCGACTGAGGACGGGTCGGCCGTGACTGGCTCGACCCCTCCCTGGAAGCGCCGCTTCTCCAAGAGGAAAGCGGACGAAGGGCCGATCGACGGCCCGAAGCACGGCGCGCGTGACGACGAGCGAGGCTCAACCGGTACGGGGGCGGCCTCGCTCGAACCGGCAGCGGACCGGGCAGACCTCCCGGCGTCCGTGGACGTCCCCGCACCCGTCGCCCGGCGGATGGCGGGGACGCTCCGGGAGCGGGCCAGGGACAGTGTCCGCAAGGGCTCGGTCCGGGCCCGGGCCGGGCTTGCCCATCTCGCCGACCGGATCATCGAACTGGCCCCGCGCGTCCCCGTACGGGACCTGGCGACGCTCCGCAGGCAGTTCCCGGGTCTGGGGCCCGAAGAGCTCGCGGACAAACTCGTCGCGGGCGCGGCGAAGGCGACGGCGACGGTCGGAGCCGGCATCGGCGCGGCTGCGATGCTCCCCGTGCCGCCCGCGATGCCGACGGAACTGGCCGCCGAGGTCACCGGCGTCGCGGCGATCGAGCTGAAGCTGATCGCCGAGCTCCACGAGGTCTACGGCGTACGGCCGCCCGGCAACCTCAAGCAGCGCAGCACCGCGTACCTCAACTCGTGGTCGGGGGAGCGCGGGATCGACGCGACCAAGCCGTCGACGCTGAGCACGGCGCTGAACAGCCGCATGAAGCGCGAGCTGCGGCAGCGGATCATGAAGCGGATGGTCCGCAGCATGCCGAACCTGGTGCCGTTCCTGGTCGGCGCCGCCGTCGGGGCGGCCATGAACCGCAGCGAGACGAGAAAGCTCGCCGCCCGGATCCGCGAGGACCTGCGCAAGATCCAGGTGCCCTGGGAGGCCCTGGAGCCACTCCCCGTCCTTGAACGTCCGGCGGACGCCCTGGAGATGGGCGAGATCACCGACGACCCCTTGGGCCGCCTCGGAACCGAAAATCTCGGGAACGAAAATCTCGGGAACGAAAAGCACGACGAGAATCGAGACGAGCGCGACGACGGACGCTGAGGCGACACCGGGCCCGCGTTTCCGGGTGTCCGCGTGCGCGTGCGCGTGCCGCCGGTCTGCCGCCGCTGCCGGATGAAGCCCGCGCAGGTGTACTACGCCGGCTTCGCCGTCCTCAGCGCCTCCGCCAGGCGCTCCGGCTCGCGCGTGGACAGGTACAGGTACGGAGTCGGGTCCTGCGGGTCCGTGACCTCCACGCGCAGGGCCGTGGGGATGTAGGCGCGCAGCAGCATGAAGGCGCGCGGGTCGGCCTTGTGGGTGCGCCAGGCACGGGTTTCCTCCGCGTCCAGGACCTCCGCCTCGCCCAGGGCCGCCACCGGGATCTTCGCCTCGCCCGCGATCAGTGAATCGCCCACCACACGGATGCGGACCGAGCCGTACGAACTCGCGGCGACGGCCGCGACCGCGGTGCCCCCGGCCAGGCCGCCGAGCATCGGCAGCGTGCCGAACGGGAGCAGGACCAGGGCCATGGAGACCCCGACGAGGAACGAGATCAGCCACCAGGACCGGGGAGCGGTCAGGCGTTCTTCGTAAGGGGCGGCGGAGAGCTGCATGGAGCCAAGCTTGACACGGTGTCCGCAAGGGGCCGACGCGCGGGTAAGGTCTCCGGCTGTGAGTCGTACTTCCGCTGCTCTTCAGCCTCCGGCCGACGCCGTGCGACCGGTGCGACATCCGGACGCTCCGGCGCCCGGTGAGCTGCTCGGTGCGCACTACGGCCAGTGTTTCGGCTGCGGCGGCGACCAGCCGCACGGGCTGCACATGGAGGCACGGGCCGGCGAGGGCGTGTCACTCACCGCCGAGTTCACCGTGCAGCCCGCCCACCAGGGCGCCCCGGGCCTCGCCCACGGCGGGGTGCTCACCTCCGCTCTCGACGAGACCCTCGGCTCGCTGAACTGGCTGCTGCGCACCATCGCCGTGACCGGACGGCTGGAGACCGACTTCGTACGGCCCGTGCCCGTCGGTACCACGCTGTACCTGGAGGCGGAGGTGACGGCGGTGGCCGGGCGGAAGATCTACTCGACCGCCACCGGACGCGTCGGCGGCCCCGACGGGCCCGTCGCTGTTCGTGCCGACGCGCTCTTCATCGAGGTGAAGGTCGACCACTTCGTCGACCACGGCCGCCAGGAGGAGATCCAGGCGGCCATGAACGACCCGGACCAGGTCCGGCGCGCTCGCGCCTTCGAGGTGAACCCGTGAGTCCCGAAAGCCTCTTGAGCCCCATGACCCCTGCTGCTCCCATGACCCCCACGAGCCCCGTCAGTCCGGAAGGCCCCATGACTCCCACGAGCCCTGTGAGCCGTCAGCCCGTGGACGTGCTGATCCGGCGCGTCGATCCGGACGTACCGCTTCCGTCGTATGCGCACCCCGGGGACGCGGGAGCCGATCTGCGCACCACCGAGGCGTGCCAACTGGCGCCGGGTGAGCGGGCGGTGCTGCCCACGGGAGTGTCTGTGGCCCTGCCGGAGGGGTACGCGGCCTTCGTGCACCCTCGGTCCGGCCTGGCCGCCCGCTGCGGCGTCGCCCTGGTGAATGCCCCGGGGACGGTTGATGCCGGGTACCGTGGGGAGATCAAGGTGATCGTGGTGAATCTCGACCCGCGCGAGGCCGTGCGGTTCGAGCGCTTCGACCGGATTGCCCAACTGGTCGTCCAGCAGGTCGAGAGGGTCCGCTTCCAGGAGGTGGCGGAGCTTCCCGGCTCCGCGCGGGCCGAGGGGGGCTTCGGGTCCACCGGAGGACACGCCGCGGTGGACGGGACGAGCGGCACAAGCGGTCAGGCCGCCCTGGGCGGTCAGGCGGGTGGGAATCGATACGCTTCGGTCGTATCCGACCGGGAAGGACAGTGACGTGTTCGGACGTCGCAAGAAGAGGGATGCCGCCGAGGACGCGGCCGGCGAGGCCGAGCAGGTCGTCGACGGTGTCGACAGTGAGGCGGGCGGCGAGGGCGAGCGCCTGAGGCTCGAGCCGGCGCCGCGGCCCGACGGACCCTGGGACAGCTCCGAGGTCCGCGACCCGGGCGAGGGCCGGGTCGACCTGGGCGGTCTGTTCGTGCCGGGCGTCGACGGCATGGAGCTGCGCGTCGAGGTCGCGGGTGACGCGATCGTGGCGGCGACGGTGGTGCTGCGGGACAGCGCCATCCAGTTGCAGGGCTTCGCCGCGCCCAAGCGTGAGGGCATCTGGGCCGAGGTGCGCGAGGAGATCGGCTCGGGCATCACCCAGCAGGGCGGCATCGTCGACGAGGTCGAGGGGCCGCTGGGCTGGGAGCTGCGCGCCCAGGTGCCGGTGCAGCTGCCGGACGGCACCGGCGGCTTCCAGGTCGTGCGGTTCGTCGGTGTGGACGGCCCCCGCTGGTTCCTGCGCGGGGTCATCTCGGGCCAGGGCGCGGTGCAGCCGCAGGCGGCCGGGCTGCTCGAGCAGATCTTCCGGGACACGGTCGTGGTCCGCGGCGAGGGCCCGATGGCGCCCCGCGACCCGATCGTCCTGAAGCTGCCCAACGACGCCCAGATGGTCCCCGAGGGTGTCCAGCAGGAGGAGGGGGGCTCCCGTTTCGCCGGCGGAATGGGCCAGCTCCAGCGCGGACCGGAGATCACCGAGGTCCGCTGAGCGTCACACAAGACACCAGGGCCGCACTCCCCAGGGGGTGCGGCCCTTTCTCATGCGTGGAGCCTTGACGGGTCATTGGTCTGTACCTACTTTCCCTCCAACGCGTCTGTTCATAAAGGCGCTTCACGTTCACATACAAGAACGTAAGGCCCCCACGTATGCGCAGAACCGTACTCTTAACAGCCGCGGCCACCCTCGTCGCCGGTGTTCTCGCCCGGCCCGCAGGCTCCGCTCCCGCCACCTTCGTCCACCCCGGAGTCACCGTCTCCAAGGGCCAGTTGGACTTCACCCGCGCCAAGGTCGACGCCGGCGCCCAGCCCTGGAAGGGCGCCTTCGACCGGATGATGGCGAGCAAATACGCCGACCTCGACCGCACGCCCCGACCCCGGGTGGTCGTCGAGTGCGGTTCATACTCCCAGCCCGACCACGGCTGCACCGGCGAACGCGAGGACGCGATCGCCGCCTACACCCAGGCCCTCGCCTGGTACGTCACCCGCGACGAACGGCACGCGCGCAAGGCGATCGAGCTGATGGATGCCTGGTCCGCCGTGATCCGGGACCACACCAACAGCAGCGCGCCCCTGCAGACCGGCTGGGCCGGCTCCTCCTGGCCCAAGGCCGCCGAGATCATCAAGTACACGTACACCGGCACCTGGGCCGGCTCCGGCCGCTTCGCCACCATGCTCCGCGACGTGTACCTGCCCGAGGTGATCAACGGCTCGAACTCCAACGGCAACTGGGAGCTGTCGATGACGGAGGCCGCCGTCGGCATCTCCGTCTTCCTGGAGGACAAGGCGTCGTACCACAAGGCCATGGCCAAGTTCCGCACGCGCACGGCCGCCTACGTCTACCTGGCCTCCGACGGCGACCTGCCGAGGACCGTGCCGAGCCAGCACCTCGACACCCGGGAGAAGATCGTCAAGTACTGGCAGGGCCAGTCGACCTTCGTCGACGGGCTCAGCCAGGAGACCTGCCGGGACTCCACGCACACCGGGTACGGCCACTCGGCCATCTCGCACGTCGCCGAGACCAGGCGGATCCAGGGGCAGGACCTCTACGGCACCGACGTGGGCGAGCGGCTGCGGCACGGGCTCGGCTTCCACGCCGAGTACCAGCTCGGCGCCGCCGCCCCCGGCCGGCTGTGCGGCGGCTCCCTGAAGCTCGGGCTCGGGCCGGTCCCCGAGGTCGGTCACAACGCCTTGGCCAACCGTCTCGGACACGCCATGACCAACACCGGGACGCTGACCGTGCGCGGCCGCCCCGCCGGCAGCAACAACCTCTTCGTCGCCTGGGAGACCCTCACCACGGCGACAACCCCGCGTGACCCGCTGAACGGCCGGGCGCGTCAGAGTTCCGTCAAGAACGGTTCCACTGCCGCGCCCGTAACCATATGTCGTAATTGTTGGCCGTAAGGTCGACGCTGCGCAGCGGGCAGACCGGAAGACAATGAGGCCATGGGACGCGGCAAGCTTCGGATCTACCTCGGTGCGGCACCGGGCGTCGGCAAGACGTACGCGATGCTGTCCGAGGCGCACCGCCGCGTCGAGCGGGGCACGGACTGCGTGGTGGCCTTCGTCGAGCACCACGACCGCCCCCGCACCGAGGTGATGCCGCACGGCCTGGAGCAGGTGCCCCGCAGGCGGCAGGAGTACCGCGGCGGCGTCTTCCTCGAGATGGACCTCGACGCCGTCCTCGCCCGCCGCCCCCAGGTCGCCCTGGTCGACGAACTCGCCCACACCAACATCCCCGGCTCCCGCAACGCCAAGCGCTGGCAGGACGTGGAGGAACTGCTGGCGGCCGGTGTCGACGTGATCTCGACCGTCAACATCCAGCACCTGGAGTCACTGGGCGACATCGTCGAGTCGATCACTGGTGTGCGGCAGCAGGAGACCGTGCCGGACGAGGTGGTACGGCGGGCCGACCAGGTCGAGCTGGTCGACATGTCGCCCGAGGCGCTGCGGCGGCGGATGGCGCACGGCAACATCTACCAACCCGACAAGGTCGACGCGGCCCTGTCGAACTACTTCCGCCCCGGCAACCTGACCGCCCTGCGCGAACTGGCGCTGCTGTGGGTGGCCGACCGGGTCGACGCCTACCTCACCCAGTACCGCAGCGATCACCGGGTGTCGAGGATCTGGGGCTCGCGCGAGCGGATCGTGGTCGGCCTGACCGGCGGCCCGGAGGGCCGGACGCTGATCCGCCGGGCCGCGCGGCTGGCCGAGAAGGGCGCCGGCGGCGAGGTGCTGGCCGTCTACATAGCCCGCAGCGACGGGCTGACCTCGGCCTCGCCCAAGGAACTGGCGATTCAGCGGACCCTCGTCGAGGACCTCGGCGGAACGTTCCATCACGTGGTCGGCGACGACATACCGGCCGCGCTGCTCGCCTTCGCCCGCGGTGTGAACGCCACCCAGATCGTGCTGGGCTCCTCGCGCCGCAGGACCTGGCAGTACGTCTTCGGGCCCGGCGTCGGCGCGACGGTCGCCCGGGAGTCCGGGTCCGACCTCGACGTGCACATCGTCACCCACGACGAGGTCGCCAAGGGCCGCGGACTGCCGGTGGCCCGGGGCGCACGCCTCGGGCGGTCCCGGCGGGTGTGGGGCTGGCTGGCCGGGGTCGTCGGCCCGCCGGTCCTGGCGGCGCTGCTCAGCGCCGTCGACCTCGGCCTGGCCAACGACATGCTGCTGTTCCTGGCGCTGACCGTGGCGGCGGCCCTGCTCGGCGGGCTGCTCCCGGCGCTGGCCTCGGCGGCGGTGGGCTCCCTGTTGCTGAACTACTTCTACACACCGCCCCTGCACCGGTGGATCATCGCCGACTCGAAGGACATCGTCGCCCTCGTGATCTTCGTGGCCGTCGGCGTGGCGGTGGCCTCCGTGGTCGACCTCGCCGCCCGCCGCACCCACCAGGCCGCCCGGCTGCGGGCCGAGTCCGAGATCCTGTCCTTCCTCGCGGGCAACGTGCTGCGCGGCGAGACCGGCCTGGAGGACCTGCTGGAACGGGTCCGGGAGACCTTCGGCATGGAGTCGGCGGCCCTGCTGGAGAGGGCGAGCGACGTCGAGCCGTGGACCTGCGCCGGCCGCGTCGGGCAGGGACGTCCCGTCGAGCGGCCCGACCAGGCGGACGTGGACATGCCGGTCGGGGACCACATGGCGCTCGCGCTGACCGGCCGCGTCCTGCCCGCCGAGGACCGCCGGGTGCTGGCCGCCTTCGCCGCCCAGGCCGCCGTCGTCCTGGACCGCCGCAGGCTCCTGGAGGAGGCCGACCGGGCCCGCACGCTCGCCGAGGGCAACCGCATCCGTACGGCGCTGCTCGCAGCCGTCAGCCACGACCTGCGCACCCCGCTCGCCGGGATCAAGGCGGCGGTGACCTCCCTGCGCTCCGAGGACGTCGAGTGGTCCGAGGAGGACCGGGCGGAGCTGCTGGAGGGCATCGAGGAGGGCGCCGACCGCCTCGACCATCTCGTCGGCAACCTGCTCGACATGTCCCGGCTCCAGACCGGCACGGTCACCCCGCTGATCCGCGAGATCGACCTCGACGAGGTGGTGCCGATGGCGCTCGGCGGCGTACCCGAGGGCAGTGTCGACCTCGACGTCCCGGAGACCCTGCCCATGGTCGGCGTGGACCCCGGGCTGCTGGAGCGGGCCATGGCCAACCTCGTGGAGAACGCCGTCAAGTACAGTCCGTCCGGCACGCCCGTGCTGGTCGCCGCCAGCGCGCTCGCCGACCGGGTCGAGGTGCGGGTGGTCGACCGGGGGCCGGGCGTCCCCGACGAGGCCAAGGACCGCATCTTCGAGCCCTTCCAGCGCTACGGCGACGCCCCGCGCGGCGCCGGTGTCGGACTGGGGCTCGCGGTGGCGCGCGGCTTCGCCGAGGCCATGGGCGGCACGCTCGCCGCCGAGGACACCCCCGGCGGCGGGCTCACCATGGTCCTCACCCTCCGCGCGGCGGGACCGCGCCCGGGGCTTCTCCCCGTGACGGAACACGTAGCCGAACCGGAAAGGCAGGCCTCATGACCCGGGTGCTGGTGGTCGACGACGAGCCGCAGATCGTGCGCGCCCTCGTGATCAACCTCAGGGCACGCAAGTACGAGGTCGACGCCGCCCACGACGGCGCCACCGCCCTCCAGCTCGCCGCCGCCCGCCACCCCGACGTGGTCGTCCTCGACCTCGGCCTGCCCGACATGGACGGCGTCGAGGTGATCAGGGGCCTGCGCGGCTGGACCCGCGTGCCGATCCTGGTGCTGTCCGCCCGGCACTCCTCCGACGAGAAGGTCGAGGCGCTGGACGCGGGCGCCGACGACTACGTCACCAAGCCCTTCGGCATGGACGAACTGCTGGCCCGGCTGCGGGCCGCCGTGCGCCGGGCCGAACCGGCCGGGGGCGGTGAGGACGACCTCATCGTGGAGACCGGCGAGTTCACTGTCGACCTGGCCGCGAAGAAGGTCAACCGCGCCGGGAAGGACGTACGGCTGACCCCCACGGAGTGGCACCTGCTGGAGGTCCTCGTCCGCAACGGCGGCCGTCTGGTCGGGCAGAAGCAGCTGCTCCAGGAGGTGTGGGGGCCGTCGTACGGGACGGAGACCAACTATCTGCGCGTGTACATGGCGCAGCTGCGGCGGAAGCTGGAGGCGGACCCCTCCCATCCGAAGCACTTCATCACGGAGCCGGGGATGGGGTACCGGTTCGAGAAGTGAGGTCCTCGCCCCGGGGGCTACGTGGCTGTCGGCGGCCCCCGGTACGCTCTAGGCATGAGTGCTGTTCCTCGTTCGCACAAGCCGGCGGGCCGGTTCCGGCGCATGCTCGACCGGCTCTCCTCGTCGCAGGAGGACCTGGAGTCCGAGGAACTGCGCGAGGACACCGAGACCGCGGGCTGTATCCGGATCGGAGACTGCCAGGACCGGCAGATAGCGACGGTTACTGGTACCTTGCGCACGGTCACCCTGCGACCGCGCGCCGGAGTCCCCGCCCTGGAGGCCGAGCTGTTCGACGGCTCCGCCGCGCTGGACGTGGTGTGGCTCGGCAGGCGCTCCATCGTCGGCATAGAGCCGGGGCGCAAGCTGATCGCATCGGGCCGGATCTCGATGAGCCGGGGCCGCCGGGTGCTGTTCAATCCCAAGTACGAACTGAGACCCCTCGGACGGGAGTAGCCGGTGACGTCGCTCGACAAGCCGACCGAAGAGACATCTGCGGACGACGCCCGGGCGGTGACCGAGGCCGCCCTGTTCGAAGCGTTCGGCGGCCTGCGGGGCATGGTCGAGACGGTGCTGCCCGGCCTGCTGTTCGTCACCATCTACACGATCAACAAGGACCTGCACCTGTCGGCGATCGCGGCGCTGGCCGTGTCGCTGGTACTGGTCGTGGTCCGGCTGGTGATGAAGGACACCGTCAAACACGCCTTCAGCGGTGTCTTCGGCGTGGCCTTCGGTGTCGTCTTCGCGATGATGACCGGCAACGCCAAGGACTTCTACCTGCCCGGCATGCTCTACACGCTGGGTCTGGGACTCGCCTACATCATCACCACCCTGTGCGGTGTGCCGCTGATCGGGCTGATCCTCGGCCCGGTCTTCAAGGAGAACCTCTCCTGGCGCACGCGGAACCCCGGCCGTAAGAAGGCCTACGCGAAGGCCAGTTACGCCTGGGGTGCGATCCTGCTCGCCAAGTGCGCGATCCTCTTCCCGCTGTACTGGTGGGCCGACACCACACAGTTGGGCTGGGTCCTGGTCGCCCTGAAGATCCCGCCCTTCCTGCTCGCCGTATGGCTGACGTGGGTCTTCCTTGCGAAGGCGCCCGCGCCGATCGACGTGTTCGCGGAGATGGAGGCGGAGGAGAAGGCCGCGCAGGAGAGGGAACGGCAGACCGCCGCCCGGTCCACCGAGCAGTGAACCTCCAGAGCTGAAGGAAGCGAGCAGAAGGGGCGTCCCGGAAACCCGGGACGCCCCTTCTGCTCGCTCCCCGCAGGGCCCCGCTCAGCTCGCCGCGCTGTCCCGGCGTACCGACAGCAGGTCCTCCAGCTGCTCCTCACGGGCCTGTGCGGCCACGAAGAGGAGTTCGTCGCCCGCCTCCAGGGAGTCCTCCCGGGAGGGCGTCAGGACGCGAGTGCCGCGGATGATCGTGACCAGGGACGTGTCCTCGGGCCACTCGACGTCCCCGACCTGCGTGCCGGCCAGGGCCGACTCCTCCGGCAGGGTCAGCTCGACCAGGTTCGCGTCGCCGTGGCTGAAGCGGAGCAGGCGGACCAGGTCGCCCACGCTCACCGCCTCCTCGACCAGGGCCGACATCAGACGCGGCGTGGAGACGGCGACGTCCACGCCCCAGGACTCGTTGAACAGCCACTCGTTCTTCGGGTTGTTCACCCGGGCGACCACCCGCGGAACGCCGTACTCCGTCTTGGCGAGGAGCGAGACGACCAGGTTCACCTTGTCGTCGCCGGTCGCGGCGATGACGACGTTGCAGCGCTGGAGCGCCGCCTCGTCCAGGGAGGTGATCTCGCAGGCGTCGGCCAGCAGCCACTCGGCCTGCGGGACGCGTTCGACCGAGATGGCGGTCGGCGCCTTGTCGATCAGCAGGACCTCGTGGCCGTTCTCCAGCAGCTCGCCCGCGATCGAGCGGCCGACCGCGCCGGCTCCGGCAATGGCGACCCTCATCAGTGACCGCCCTCCTCTTCGGGACCCTTGGCGAACGCCGCCTCGACCGTGTCGACCTCGTCGGTGCGCATCATCACATGCACCAGGTCGCCCTCCTGCAGCACCGTCTGCGAGGTGGGCAGGACCGCCTCGCCGAGCCGGGTCAGGAACGCCACGCGCACGCCCGTCTCCTCCTGGATCCGGCTGATCTTGTGGCCGACCCACGCGGTGGAGGTGTGCACCTCGGCGAGCTGGACGCCGCCGGTGGGGTCGCGCCACAGGGGCTCGGCGCCCGAGGGGAGCAGGCGGCGCAGCATCTGGTCGGCCGTCCAGCGGACGGTCGCGACGGTGGGGATGCCCAGGCGTTGGTAGACCTCGGCGCGGCGGGGGTCGTAGATGCGGGCGGCGACGTTCTCGATACCGAACATCTCGCGGGCCACGCGCGCGGCGATGATGTTGGAGTTGTCACCGCTGGAGACGGCGGCGAAGGCGCCGGCCTCCTCGATGCCCGCCTCGCGCAGGGTGTCCTGGTCGAAGCCGACCCCGGTGACCCGGCGGCCGCCGAAGGAGGAGCCCAGGCGGCGGAAGGCGGTGGGGTCCCTGTCGACCACGGCGACCGTGTGGCCCTGTTGCTCCAGGGTCTGGGCCAGGGCGGAGCCCACCCTTCCGCAACCCATGATCACAATATGCATCGCGTCACACCGTGCTTCCTACGGGCCCTCTGACCATCATCAATGTCCTGCTCATGTCTCTCTTTCGGCTCGCCAGGCACCATGTCGCGGCCTGAGTGCGGGCCGCCAGGCAACATCATGCCGGTGGAATCACGCCATGATGCCTTCCGGGGCCGGTGCCGCGTTCGACTGCCCGACTCCAACGTATCGGCAAAGTCGAGGGGGTTGCCGAGGGCCTTGCCACCCTCGGCGGGGGAGGAAGCCGACATGAGTACCGTGATCGACGTCCTGGTCCTGGGCGGCGCGGGCGTGGACACGATCGTGCACGTGCCCGAGCTGCCCGTGCCGTTCGCCGACAGCCACATGATCCGGCCAGGGATCGTGACGCGGGCGGGCCAGAGCGGTGACTTCGTCGCGCTGGCCGCGAGCGCGCTGGGGCTGCGCACGCACCACGTCGACATGCTGGGCGACGACCCCGAGGGCGACCTGGTCCGCGCCCTGCACCGGGACCGCGGCATCGCCCTCACCGCCGTCCCCCAGCCGCTCGGCACCAAGCGCGCGGTCAACCTCGTCGGCCCCGACGGCAGACGGCTGTCCCTGTACGACGCCACCCGCTCGGCGGAGACGGACCGGCTGCCCGAGGCCACGCTGCGGGAGCTGGCCGCGGCCAGCCGGCACGCCCATGTCGTCATCACCCAGCCGTGCGCCCACGCGCTGCCCGTCCTGCGCGAGGCGGGCATCACGATCTCGACCGACCTGCACGACTGGGACGGGTCCAACCCCTACCACGAGCCCTTCGCCCACCAGGCCGACCTGGTCTTCCTGTCCTGCACGGCGCTGGCCGACCCGGAGCGGACCATGCGGCGGATCACCGAGCGGGGCCGGTCCCAGGTCGTCGTCGCAACGGCCGGGGCGGACGGGGCGTACCTGCTGACCGACGGCGAGCTGACCCACGTACCCGCCGCCACACCTCCGGCACCGGTCGTCGACTCCAACGGCGCGGGCGACGCCTTCGCCGCCGCGTTCCTCCACGCCTGGCTGAACGGCGCCGAGCCCCGCCGCTGCGCCCTGCACGGCGCGGTGGCCGGTGCGTACGCCTGCACGGTCCCGTCGACACGGACGGACAGCATCGGGCGGGAGGAGCTGCGTGCCGGGGTGACGGAACTGGAGAGGGCCCGGGCCGGCAGCGGGCAGGGCGACGGAAGCCGGTGACGCGCTCCTGCGCTGCGGCCACGGCTCGTGTCCCTAACGCGTCCCCGGCGACACGTCCTTGCGGCGGCTGATGCTCCGCAAACTCGCCACGGTGAGGATTCCGAGGACGAACAGTGTGGCTGCGGCGCCGATCAGTTCTGCGGTCGGGTGCATGGGGCCTCCAGGGGCGGCGACAGCCGGGGACGGACAGGGCTTAGTCATATAGGCATGGGAACCGGGTGACCTGCGCAATCCGCAGCCACAGCAGCCCCTGAATTCACTCGGAGAGCAGACGGAACGCCAATGGGGGGTGGCGGGTGGGCGAGCCCGCAATCGAACGCTTACGATCCTCTGTTGTGTCCAAACTGACCGACGTGCCCAAACGGATCCTGATCGGGCGCGCACTGCGCAGTGACCGGCTGGGGGAAACACTCCTGCCGAAGCGCATCGCACTACCCGTCTTCGCCTCCGACCCCCTGTCCTCCGTCGCGTACGCGCCGGGGGAGGTGCTGCTGGTCCTGTCGATCGCGGGTGTGGCGGCGTACCACTTCGCCCCGTGGATCGCAGTCGCGGTCGTCGTCCTGATGTTCACGGTGGTGGCGTCGTACCGGCAGAACGTGCACGCCTATCCGAGCGGCGGCGGTGACTACGAGGTGGCGAACACCAACCTCGGACCGAAGGCCGGGCTCACCGTCGCCAGCGCCCTGCTCGTCGACTACGTCCTCACGGTGGCCGTCTCGATCTCCTCCGGCGTGGAGAACCTGGGCTCGGCCATTCCGTTCTTCGTCGAGCACAAGGTGGCGTGCGCGGTCGGCATCATCCTGCTGCTCACGCTGATGAACCTGCGCGGCGTCAAGGAGTCCGGCACGCTCTTCGCGATCCCGACCTACGTCTTCGTCTCGAGCGTCTTCCTGCTCATCGCCTGGGGCGCCTTTCGCGGCCTGGTGCTGGGCGACGACATGAAGGCGCCCACCGCCGACCTGCACATCGAGCCCGAGCATCAGGGCATCGCCGGCTTCGCCCTCGTCTTCCTGCTGCTGCGCACCTTCTCCTCCGGCTGTGCTGCGCTCACCGGTGTCGAGGCGATCAGCAACGGCGTGCCCGCCTTCCGCAAGCCCAAGTCGAAGAACGCGGCGACGACACTCGCCCTGATGGGCGTGTTCGCGGTGTCCATGTTCTGCGGCATCATCGGCCTGGCCCTCGCCACCGATGTGCACATGGCGGAGTACCCGGCCAGGGACCTGCTCCGCGACGGCGTCCCCGTCGGCAGCGACTACGTCCAGAACCCGGTGATCTCCCAGGTCGCGGCCGCCGTGTTCGGCGACGGAACCTTCTTCTTCGTCCTGCTCGCCGCCTCCACCGCGCTCGTGCTCTTCCTCGCCGCCAATACCGCCTACAACGGCTTCCCACTACTCGGCTCGATCCTCGCCCAGGACCGCTACCTGCCGCGCCAGCTGCACACCCGCGGCGACCGGCTCGCCTTCTCCAACGGCATCGTGCTGCTGGCGGGCGCGGCCATGCTGCTGGTGTGGATCTACGGCGCCGACTCCTCGCGGCTGATCCAGCTGTACATCGTCGGCGTGTTCGTGTCCTTCACGCTCAGCCAGACCGGCATGGTCCGGCACTGGAACCGCCACCTGGCCACAGAGACGGACCCCGCCGTACGGCGCCGGATGATCCGCTCCCGCGCGATCAACGCGTTCGGCGCTTTCTTCACAGGCCTGGTGCTGGTCGTCGTACTGGTCACCAAGTTCGAGCACGGCGCCTGGGTGTCCCTGGTCGGCATGGTGATCTTCTACGCGATCATGACCGCGATCCGGAAGCACTACGATCGGGTCTCCGAGGAGATCGCGGCGCCCGAGGGCCCCAGCGACGACGTCGTCCGCCCCTCGCGGGTGCACTCCGTCGTCCTCGTCTCCAAGATCCACCGCCCGACCCTGCGCGCCCTGGCCTACGCCAAGCTGATGCGCTCGGACACCCTGGAGGCGGTGAGCGTCAACGTCGACCCCGCCGAGACCAAGGCGCTGCGCGACGAGTGGGAGCGGCGCGGCATCGACGTACCGCTGAAGGTCCTGGACTCGCCCTACCGCGAGATCACGCGGCCGATCATCGAGTACGTCAAGGGACTGCGCAAGGAGTCGCCGCGGGACGCGGTGTCCGTGATCATCCCCGAGTACGTCGTCGGCCACTGGTACGAGCAACTGCTGCACAACCAGAGCGCCCTGCGGCTGAAGGGCCGGCTGCTGTTCACGCCGGGGATCATGGTGACCTCGGTGCCGTACCAGCTCCAGTCCTCCGAGGCGGCCAAGCGGCGGGCCCGCAGGCAGCAGGAGTGGAACGCGCCGGGTTCGGTGCGGCGTGGGCCGGCGCAGGAGCGGCCGAAGGAGCCCTCGGACCCGAAGGCCTGAGGGCAGCCGTCCGCCTGTGCGAAACGGGCGTGAATCGGCCGGGCGGCACCCACGTAGACTGGTGGGCTGTTGTCCGGCCGTTTCCGTTCGGCCGTTTCCCCAACGCTTTTGGAGTCACCCCACCATGCAGGCAGAACCGAGGAAGTCACTGGTGGGGGAGGAGTACGAGGTCGAGATCGGCCCCGTCGCCCACGGCGGCCACTGCATCGCCCGTACGTCCGAGGGCCAGGTGCTGTTCGTCCGGCACGCGCTGCCCGGTGAGCGGGTCGTGGCGCGGGTGACGGAGGGCGAGCAGGGCGCCCGGTTCCTGCGCGCGGACGCGGTGAAGGTGCTGGACGCCTCCAAGGACCGGATCGACGTGCCCTGCCCGTTCGCCGGCCCCGGCCGCTGCGGCGGCTGCGACTGGCAGCACGCCAAGCCCGGCGCGCAGCGGCGCCTGAAGGCCGACGTCGTCGCCGAACAGCTCCAGCGGCTCGCCGGGCTCACGCCTGAGGAGGCCGGCTGGGACGGCACGGTGGTGCCCGCCGAGGGCGACAAGGTGCCCGCGGGCCAGGTCCCGTCCTGGCGTACCCGCGTCCAGTACGCGGTCACGGCCGACGGCCGCGCGGGCCTGCGCCGGCACCGCTCCCACGAGGTGGAGCCCATCGACCACTGCATGATCGCCGCGGAGGGCGTCAGCGAGCTGGGCATCGAGAAGCGGGTCTGGACCGGCATGGACTCCGTCGAGGCGATCGCGGCGACGGGTTCGCAGGACCGCCAGGTGATCCTCACGCCGAAGCCGGGCGCGCGCCTCCCGCTGGTCGAGCTCGACCACCCGGTGTCGGTGCTGCGCGTGGACGAGCGCTCCGGCGGCGTCCATCGCGTCCACGGCCGCCCCTTCGTCCGCGAGCGCGCGGACGGCCGGACCTACCGCGTCGGCAACGGCGGCTTCTGGCAGGTCCACCCGAAGGCGGCGGACACCCTGGTGACCGCCGTCATGCAGGGCCTGCTGCCCCGCAAGGGTGACATGGCCCTCGACCTCTACTGCGGCGTCGGCCTCTTCGCGGGCGCACTCGCCGACCGCGTCGGCGAGCAGGGCGCGGTCCTCGGCATCGAGTCCGGCAAGCGGGCGGTGGAGGACGCGCGGCACAACCTCGCCGACTTCGACCGTGTGCGTATCGAGCAGGGCAAGGTCGAGAGCGTGTTGCCGCGCACGGGGATCACGGAGGTCGACCTGATCGTCCTCGACCCGCCGCGGGCCGGGGCGGGCCGGAAGACGGTCGAGCACCTGTCGACCCTCGGGGCGCGGCGGATCGCGTACGTGGCGTGTGATCCGGCGGCGTTGGCGCGGGACTTGGGGTACTTCCGAGAGGGGGGGTATCGGGTGCGGATGCTGCGGGCGTTCGATCTGTTTCCGATGACTCATCATGTGGAGTGCGTTGCCATCCTTGAACCGGCCGCGAAGGGCTCCTGACCTGCGGTTTCTCCCGTGCGCATTATGTGCGGTGTGGGCGTTACGGGCGATATCTTGACGCTGAAATGACGCTCGTGACGCTCATTTGACGCTCGTTCTGATGGAGTGTCAGGCGGCTTTTGGGCACGTCAGACCCTAGCCATGTGGCGACTGCTGGTGGGGTGTTGAGGGCTGGTGACGCTCTCGGCAATGCAGCCGGGAGTCCCAGAGCAGACCCAGGAGGACTCCCACGGCAGGGAGCCGCCCTTTCGGGTCTATACAGGGCGTGCCTGCGCGGTGTGGGCTGGATGCCGTGGAACGACGGCCTGCTCCGAATGAAAAGCAGCGCGCGCTTCTTGAGCGGCTCGCGGACGGTGAGGAACCCGGAGCTTGGGCGCCGGGGGATTGGCGCTCGGCGTATGCCCTGCGTCACCGTGGGCTGTTGACGGTGGACAAGGGTGGCGGTGCTGCTCGTGTGGAGGTCACGGATGCCGGCCGGTTCTATCTGCGCCATGGCCGCCATCCTGACGACGCGGTGCCTGCCGATCACGGTGGGCCGTCGGTGCCCGTCGAGTCTTCGGCGTCGTACGGCGAGCGGCCCGTCGCTCGTGCGCGGCGGGCGAAAGCTCGCGAGTTGGTCGAACGGCTCCTCGCTGAAGGGCACGTCCGCTTCGCCCATGCCGATGATGAGGAGATCGCGGAATGGCGGCGGGTGGTCAACTACGCGAAGCGCCACGGCATGGAGCCGGAGGGGAAGCGCATCGAGAAGGTGCCGTACGGTCTGGTCGGGCTGGAGTTTTTTCTCGCGGAGGGCCCGCATCCCAATGCCCGGAGTCAGCGACCGAAGACGGGTACATCGGCGGTCAGGGTGCCTACGCGGCTGGCATCCCTTCACCCAGTTGTAGCTGCGCTCAAGGATGACGTGAGGCGGCTGGTGATGCCGCCTGCGCTGCGCCGCAGATCGCTTCTGATGCTCCAGGGGCTGGCCTCCGAGGCGGCGCGGCGCGGGTACGAGGTGCGGAAGGTCGGGTCGTCCTACCGCCCGCGCGAGGGTGGGATGGACGTTGTTGTCGACGGCTTCGCGTATCCGGTCACCATCAGGCAGGAGTTTCCCGAGTCCCTGGATCCGGAGCGGTCCTCGCGTCTCGTCGTGGAGGTCGCCCACGGGCTGACCGGCAGACCCGGCCGCTGGCGGGACCGCAAGAGCCGGCCCCTTGAACAATCTCTGGGGCTGGTTCTCGGGGAGATCGAGGCGCGAGCGGTGGAGGACGCCCGGCGCAGAGAGAGGGAGGAACGCGCGAGAGAACAGCGTGCAGTGCGCTTGCGGGAGGCTATGGAGGAAGCGAAGGAGCTTGCCGTCCGGGAGCAGTTCGCCGAGGTGCTGCGTGAGGAGGCCGGGCGCTGGCGGGAAGTCGTCGTGATTGGTGAGTACTGCGACGCCCTGGAGCGTCGTCTCGCTGAGCTGGACGGGGACTTGGGCGAGCAGACCCTGCATTCGCCCCGACTCTGGCTGGAGTGGGCACGATCGTATGCGCGGGGAATCGACCCGCTGCTTAACCCTCCGAGCATGCCGACTCCGCGTGATCCGGCGCCGGATGAACTTCAGCCGTATCTGAAGGGCTGGAGTCCGCACCGGCCCGAGCGGCAGGCTGGACGATGAGTACTGAGGCTGAAATCGTTCATAGGGCGCTCGCTTGAACGAGTTCCGTGGCCTCGCGGCCGAGACAGGGACCGCAGTCGTGGTCGTGGCCGACGACCACGTGTGAACGCTGCCAGATTCCTCGCATTCTGTATCGGAGATGGTACGTAAAGATACTCTTGCGCCGTGCCGGGTGAAGAAGAGCACGTCAAGGGCGCCGAGGCGGTGCAGCGGGTCAAGCGGTGGCTTGAAGGCACCATGCGTGTGTCGCAGTCCTACACCAACATCGATGGTGCGTGGGCGCGGAAGCTCACCTTGCGATGGCCGAACGGGAACGAGCGGCCCTTCTCGTACGACCTCGGCGGAATGATGCGGGGCGGCGAGTGGGACGGCCAGATGTTTTGCGCCGAGGTGAAGTGGCGCAAGAACGCGAGCGACCAGGGCCCCGCTTACAAGAGCTTCCTGGCCAAGTGCTACGTGGCACTGAGCCAGGAGTACATGCTCGGCGACCACTACATGTGGATCAGCTGGGCGCCCTTTCGTGCCAATGACTGGGACCTGCTCACCAGCCCGCAGACGATCCGCGAGGCCGTCCTCGCGGAGTCGCTGCGGATCTTCGGCATCGAGGATCCTGAAGCGGCTGCCGAGTCGATCAAGGACGAGCTTGTGGAGGACTTGTCCAAGCGGCTCTGGCTGGTCGTGATGTCAGAGAAGCAGGAGAAGCTGGTACCGCTGGACGACTGGCGTGGAGTCGTCGCCAACTTCTACAACAGCCAGGGGAGGTCGTCATGGTGACGCCGGTGGCGCCGGAGATCGACAGCGCTCTCGACCACCCCGATCCGCGGCAAGCGGTCGAGCGCGTCAAGGATGTGATCCAGCGGCGTCTCCTGGACGTGTACCCAACCGCGCGGATTGTGCGGACGGACTTCTTCAACCACACCTACGTTCCGGACCTGCTGATGACGTGGAGCGCCGGCACCCGCAGGTCCGAACGACGCGTCTACCTTCGCGCGTCCTCTGATCCTGAACTCTTGGCATCGGATGTTCAGCTCTTCGAGCGTGAACAGCAGCCACTGGTGGTGCCACTCGCCCGCCTCGGGTCCGGGCCTGCACGAGACCAGCTGGAAACCGTCGCCGAGGAACATCACACCCTTGTGCTCGATCCCTCCGGACTTGGAGCGCTGCCTGCCCGCGCCCCTACACGGACGCCGACCGCTTTGGCATCCGACGCGATCGTCGAGGGCGGTCGCGGCATCATGGGGGAGCGTCAGGTGGAGCGCTTCCTGTACATGGTCGGCTCGGGAGTGGAGGCGGCCCGCGAGGGCCAAGCCGACCCCACTCGGCTGGCTCTCTCCGAAGTCTCTCGGCACACGGTGCCTGATGTGTCGCGCCGCATGTCCACGTTGATGGCGGCCATGTGGCAGGGCAGCGGCCGTTCGTTGTCCGAGTTCCCGGCCAATGTGCCCCACCAGGCATCCCTCGACGAGACCTCGCTGAGCCTGCTCCTCTCCTCTCCGGAGATCACGGATGAGGCTTTCTGGCGTCGCATCCGACCGCTCGTGGACGCCAAGACGCTGCTGCGTACCGACATCACGGACACCCCCAACCTCCAGCGGTTGATGCGTAGCGCAGTGCAGGCATGGAAGGCGCACGTGTGCATGGTGGTCGAATCGGAGACCGTAAGGGCCGGGGGCGCTTGGCGCTGGGTCATCGACGATGGACATCTCGGCCTGCGCGGATCTGACTTCGTGGCCTTCCTGGCCGCCAGCCGTAAGGATCTCCATGCTCCAGAGGAGTACGAGGCGCCCCTGCTGGCCGAGGTCCGGGAACGGGCCGCCAGGTTTGCCATCCCCTTGACCTCGATCCGGATGCTGATGACCAACCGCAGCATCGGCTACGACGCCCCGGGCGAAGACGTGACCCATGATCCGCAACTGGATGGGATCAGCGCCGCGTTGGGACAGGAGGAAGGCGTGGTCGAAGCGCAAGCCCTCACCCCCACCCGCGTCCCTCTGCGCTGCAATTTCGTCAGCAGGACCGCCAGTCCACCGGGAGCGAGGGCGCTGGTTCCATATACCGAGCTGCTCGGCACAACTCTCCGACTGATCCTGGGCTTGGATGCCGAAGATGCCGCGCAACTTGGGAACTTGCTTGACACGGGCGAGCCAGCCCCAGCTCACTGGGAGCAAGCGGATCTCTTCGACGGTTAATGCCCATAGCCTCGTTGGCGGTCTCTACCCGCCCTTTCAGTATGAACTCGTTGGCCGCAGCCAGTAATTTGGTTGCGGCGATTCAGGGCTGAATGTGGGCTCGCCTTACCTGCCATCCGCCTGCATTTCTAATCCCTGATATTCGGGTGCTGAGATTGTCGCCCGAGTAAGGCGCAGGGGAGGATCTCTGTAGCCTTGCGGTAGATCTGTAGACCGTTCAAGTCGCGGTACGGCGTACGCGATGAGCCGTCGCGATAGAGCAGGCGCTTAGAAGGCGCCTGCTCTGTTCGGCTGCTTCGGGCCACGAAACGGGCGCTGTCGATGCTCCCTTGCGAGGCGGCGGCATCGGGGCGGTTCGCCGACGGCAGACAAGTTGGGGCCGGAACGGACTGGAATAGAGGGCCCTGTGCAAGTCAATCTAGAGCGCTTCCTGAAGATCGTGATGACTTGCCGTCGCCATCCCTGACGTGGATCTGACGTCAGCATCGTTGAGATCCCGTGGCGTTATAGCACGGGATCCCCGGTTACCGAAACCGGGGATCGTGCCGACCATTGAATCTGTCACGCGGATCCCCGAGTGGCGCATTCTGTCTCTTTCCCTGAGGAGTTAATCCTGTGCCCGTCGACGTAATGGACGAAGAATGGCTGCTTTCCGTGGAGCAAGTTCGATCGCTGCTCGAGTGGATACGTGGGCACGCGGGTGCCGATCGCTCGGTGTACCCCTTCATGCTCACCGTGGCCGAGCAGGCACTGCGTCCGGGGGAGGCTCGCGCCCTGCGAGTTCGCGACGTGATGCTCCCGGAGGGCGACGGGAGTCAGTTGACGGCTCGTCACCGAGGAGTAGCTAAGGGCTGTCCCGTAACTGCTGGTCCACGGATGAGATGATCTTGCTGTGTCTGGTGTGATCACGGCGTCGGAGCCCTCCTGGATAGCCCCGTTCACCGGGCTGAGCCCGCGCCAGTTCGG